>JAEXLY010000339.1 GCA_023444765.1 Pseudomonadota bacterium
GGCCTCTACAGATCCGCTCCCCTCCCGGCGAACCGCGTCCTGAACCGCAGCGACCGCGCGCCGCGCGGTCGCGCTATTCGACCGTGACGGCCTTGGCGAGGTTGCGCGGCTTGTCCACGTCGGTACCGCGCGCCAAGGCGGCATGGTAGGCCAGCAACTGCACCGGAATGGTGTGGACGATGGGGCTGAGCACGCCGACATGCCGCGGCGTGCGGATGACGTGCACGCCTTCGGATTCGCTGAAGTTGCTGTCGGCGTCTGTGAACACGAACAGCTCGCCGCCGCGTGCGCGCACTTCCTGCATGTTCGACTTCACCTTTTCCAGCAGGCCGTCGTTGGGCGCGATCACCACGACCGGCATCGCCGCATCCACCAGCGCCAGCGGGCCGTGCTTGAGCTCGCCGGCCGGATAGGCCTCGGCGTGGATGTAGGAGATCTCCTTGAGCTTGAGCGCGCCCTCGAGCGCGATCGGATAGTGCACGCCGCGGCCGAGGAACAGCGCATGCGCCTTCGGCGCGAACCGCTCGGCCCATGAGGCGATCTGCGGCTCGAGGTTGAGCGCGTGCTGGACGCTGCCGGGCAGGTGGCGCAGCGCCTCGACGTACGCCGCCTCGGTGTCCGCCTCGAGCCGGCCGTTGAGCTTGGCCAAGGTGACGGCGAGCGCGAACAGGCCCACGAGCTGGGTGGTGAACGCCTTGGTCGAGGCCACCCCGATCTCGGCGCCGGCACGGGTATAGAACACCAGCCGGCTGGCACGCGGGATGGCGCTCTCGGGCACGTTGCAGATCGACAGGGTATGCGCGTGGCCCAGCGACTTCGCGTACTTCAACGCCTCCATGGTGTCGAGCGTTTCGCCCGACTGGGAAATGGTGACGATCAGGTGTTTCGGGTTCGCCACCGCCTTGCGATAGCGGTACTCGCTGGCGATCTCCACGCTGCAGGGCAGGCCGCTGATCGCCTCGATCCAGTAGCGTGCGACGGACCCGGCGTAGAAACTGGTGCCGCAGGCGAGGATCTGCACGCCGTCCACGTCTCCCAGCACGCCGCGCGCGTCCTTGCCGAACAGCTCCGGCTCGAAGCCGCTGGCATCGATGACGGCTTCGAGCGTGTCGCTGATCGCGCGCGGCTGCTCGTGGATCTCCTTCTGCATGAAGTGCCGGTATGGGCCGAGTTCCAGCGATGCCAGCGAAACATCCGACAGGTGCACCTCGCGCTCGACCTGCGCGTCCTGCGCGTCGAACACCCGCACCGCATCGCGTGTGATCTCGGCGGTATCGCCCTCCTCCAGGAAGATCACCCGGCGCGTGGCCTGGATGATGGCCGACACGTCGGAAGCGACGAAGTTCTCGCCCTCGCCCAGCCCCACCAGCAGCGGGCAGCCCATGCGCGCGACCACCATGCGCCCCGGCTCCTTGCGGCTGACCACGGCCAGCGCGTAGGCGCCATGCAGTTCCTTGACCGCGCGCTGCAGGGCGCCGAGCAGGTCGTCGCCGCTCTTGAGGTAGTGGTGGATCAGGTGCGCGATCACCTCGGTATCGGTCTGCGACTCGAACGCATAGCCGAGCTCCAGCAGGCGCGCGCGCTGCTCCTCGTGGTTCTCGATGATGCCGTTGTGGACCAGCGCCACGCCCTGGCTGATGTGCGGGTGCGCATTGGCTTCGGTCACGCCGCCATGCGTGGCCCAGCGGGTATGGCCGATGCCGAGGCTGGCCTGGACGCCTTCCTCGCGCGCTGCCGCTTCCATCTCCGCCACGCGGCCGGTGCGTCGCACCCGGCGCACGTCGCGATCGGCCACCAGGGCGATGCCGGCGGAGTCGTAGCCGCGGTACTCGAGACGCTTGAGCCCGTCGATCAGGACGGGGACCACATCGCGATCCGCGATCGCGCCGACGATGCCGCACATGTATCCGCTACTCCTCCGGTGTCCGGGAAGTGTACGGGAAAGCACTGTCCGCCCGGACACCAGGAGTGTCCGAGCGGACACCAGTCACGCAGCGATTCGCGTTTCATATCAGGCACTTGTGCGTTGGCACGACGATTGCGTGCAACCCCTGCAAGCCTTCCCGCATCCAGATCCTGACATGGACACCCAAGCACGCATCCGCGACACCTCCGCACAGGACCAGGTCCTGGCCCGACCCACCGGGCTGCGCCGGCTGCCCAAGGTCTGGCTGCTGTCCGGCGCCGTGGCCGTGGCCGTCGCCGCCACCGCGGCGTGGGTCGCCAGCGGCTGGGCGTCCGGCACGTCGTCCTACGACGCCTCGCGCATGCGCATCGCCGCAGTGACGCGCGGCGACCTGGTGCGCGACCTGTCCGCGGACGGACGCGTGATCACGGCCAACAGCCCGACGCTCTACGCGATCGCGGGCGGCACCGTGGCGCTCAAGGTCGTGGCCGGCGACGAGGTCAAGGCCGGCCAGGAGCTCGCGGTCATCGACAGTCCCGAGCTGCGCAGCCGGCTGGTGCAGGAGGAATCGACCCTGGCCAGCCTCGAGGGCGAGGCCAGCCGCGCGGTACTCGACGCGCAGCTCACCCGCTCGGAGGCGCAGAAGCTGCTGGACCAGGCGCAGATCGACCACACCGCCGCGCGGCGCGACGTCGAGCGCTACGAGCGCGCCTTCGAGGGCGGCGCGGTCTCCAAGAACGAGTACGACCGCGCACTGGACGGCATGAAGAAGGCCGAGCTGGGCCTGGCCGCGGCGCGCAAGGATTTTTCCCTGCAGGGCCAGGGCGCCGGGATCGACGCGCGCAACAAGCGCCTGCTGGCCGACCGCCAGCAGGCGGTGGTGGCCGAGCTGCGCCGCCAGGTGGACGCGCTGACCCTGCGCGCGCCCTTCGACGGCCAGGTCGGCCAGGTGCAGGTGGCGCAGGGCACGAACGTCGCGCTCAATGCGCCCATCATGAGCGTGATCGACCTGAGCGTGTTCGAGGTCGAGATCCGCGTGCCGGAAAGCTTCGCGCGCGACCTGGCCATCGGCGTGCCGGCGCAGATCAGCAGCAGCGGCAACTCCTATGCGGCCAGGGTCGCGGCCGTCTCGCCGGAAGTGGTCAATGGCGAGGTTACCGCGCGGTTGCGCTTCGACGAGGGCCAGCAGCCACCCAACCTGCGCCAGAACCAGCGTCTGTCCGCGCGCATCGTGCTGGATACGCGCGAGAACGTACTGATGGTCGAGCGCGGCCCGTTCCTGGAGCAGGACGGTGGCCGTATCGCCTGGGTGGTCGATGGCAGCAGCGCCGTGCGACGCCCGATCCAGGCCGGGGCCAGCAGCCTCAACGCCGTGGAAATCGTGTCGGGCCTGGAGGAAGGCGAGCGCATCGTCGTCTCCGGCACCGACCAGTTCGCCAACGCGGACCGCGTCCGCATCTCGGGACAATGACATGAACGCCTTCGCCCACTTCCCCACCCGCCTGCACTGGACCGCGCAGCAGCTGGCCGACGCCGTCCCCCTGCGCCTGCACGAGCTCTACGCCTTCGAGGCCGCACGCGATACGGCCACCAGCGCCGCCAATGGCGAGCGCGGGCGCCGGCAGGCTTTCGACGGCTACCGGGCGCGTGGTTGCCTGCCCGTCCGCTTCGACATCCGCTGATCCGCCACCGTTCCCCATCCCGCCCCTTCTCGCCCAACTCTCTCCGGGCAGCGGGCGGCGGGATGATCTTTCTCCTCTTCCGCACGCCTGCAAGGAACCCGTCATGCTCGACATGCGCCAGGTCACCAAGGTCTACCGCACCGAACTCGTCGAAACCCACGCCCTGCGCTCGCTCGACCTGCACGTGCGCGACGGCGAATTCGTCGCCGTCACCGGCCCATCGGGTTCGGGCAAGACCACGTTCCTCAACATCGCCGGCCTGCTGGAGACCTTCACCGGCGGCGAGTACCACCTCGACGGCGTCGACGTGAAGGGGCTCAACGACAACCAGCGCTCGCGGCTGCGCAACGAGAAGATCGGTTTCATCTTCCAGAGCTTCAACCTGATCCCCGACCTCAACCTGTTCGACAACTGCGAGGTGCCGCTGCGCTACCGCCGCATGCCCGCAAACGAGCGCAGGCTGCGCATCGAGGAGGCGCTGTCGCAGGTGGGCCTGGGTTCGCGCATGAAGCACTACCCGGCCGAGCTGTCGGGCGGGCAGCAGCAGCGCGCGGCGATCGCGCGCGCGCTGGCTGGCTCGCCCCGGCTGCTGCTGGCCGACGAACCGACCGGCAACCTCGACTCGCAGATGGCGCGCAGCGTGATGGAACTGCTGGAGGACATCAACTCGCGCGGCACCACCATCGTAATGGTGACCCACGACCCCGAGCTGGCCGCGCGCGCGCAGCGCAACGTGCACATCGTCGATGGCATGGCGACCGACCTGTCGGTCGAGTCGGGCCTGGCACGTGCCGCGCGCGCAGCCCGCAGCGAAACCGAGACGGCGTAAGCCCCCGGCGACACACAGCACCCAGCCGCGGGCCGACGCCCGCCTTCCGGAGCCTTCCATGTACGGCTACTACTTCCACCTCGCGCTGCGCAGCTTCCGCCGCAACCGCGTGCTCACCGCGCTGATGGTGCTGGCGATCGCACTGGGCATCGGCGCCTGCATGACCACGCTCACCGTCTTCCGCGTGCTGTCGGGCGATCCCCTTCCCGGCAAGAGCAGCCAGCTGTACTACGTGCAGCTCGACCCGGAGGGCATGCAGGGCTACACCCCGGGCAGCGAGCCCAACGAACAGGTCACCCGGACCGACGCCGAAACCCTGCTGCGCGAGAAGCGCGGCGACCGCCAGGCGATGATGACGGGGGGCGGCGTGTCGGTGACGCCAGACCGCGCCGACCTGACCCCGTTCCTCTCGGACGCACGCTACGCCAGTACCGATTTCTTCCCGATGTTCCAGGTGCCGTTCCTGCACGGCAACGGCTGGTCGCAGGCCGACGACGAGTCGCGCGCGCGGGTGGTCGTGATCTCCAGCGACCTCAACGATCGCGTGTTCGGCGGCGGCAACAGCGTCGGCAAGCGCCTTCGCCTGGACCAGACCGATTTCACGGTCATCGGGGTGATCGATGCCTGGCGCCCCACGCCGCGCTTCTACGACATGAACAGCGACCGCTACGGGGAGCTGGAGGACGTGTTCCTGCCGTTCTCGACTTCGCGCGACCTGAAGATGGGCCGCAGCGGCAACATGAACTGCTGGGGCGATTCGCGCGGCGACAACACCGCGCTCAATGTCCCGTGCGCGTGGATCCAGTACTGGGTGGAGCTGGGCTCGGAGGACAAGCGCAAGGCCTACCTCGACTACCTGACCAGCTATTCCGAACAGCAGCGTGCCGCGGGCCGCTACGAGCGCCCCACCAACGTGCGCCTGCGCAGCGTGATGGAGTGGCTGGACTACAACCGGGTAGTGCCCAACGACGTGGTGATGCAGCTGTGGCTTGGCTTCGGCTTCCTGCTGGTGTGCCTGCTCAATACGGTGGGGCTGCTGCTGGCCAAGTTCCTGCGGCGCAGCAGCGAGATCGGCGTGCGCCGCGCGTTGGGCGCATCCCGCGCGGAGATCTTCAAGCAGTGCCTGGTCGAGGCCGGCACCATCGGCCTGGCGGGCGGCGTGATCGGCCTTGGGCTGGCCCTGCTCGGACTGTGGGCGGTGCGCCAGCAGCCGGCGAGCTATGCCGAGCTCGCCCACCTGGACCTCAGCATGCTCCTGGCCACCTTCCTGCTTGCCATCGTCGCCAGTCTCTTCGCCGGCATCCTTCCCGCGTGGCGGGCGATGCAGGTCACTCCCGCCCTGCAGCTCAAGTCGCAGTAACGCAGCCGACTCCCGGAGACCGCCATGGAAATCCGTCCCATCCTCTCCACGCTGATGCGGCACAAGACCGCCGCCACGCTGATCGTGCTCGAGATCGCGCTGACCTGCGCGATCATCTGCAACGCGCTGTTCATGATCGGCGAACGCATTACCTTCGTTAACGAGCCCAGCGGCCTGGCCGAGGACGAGCTGGTGCGCGTGCAGATCACCGGCATCGGCAACGACGACAACGCCGCCGCCCAGACCCGCACCGACCTGGCCGCGCTGCGCGGCATTCCCGGCGTGACCGGGGCCACGGTGATCAACCAGGTGCCCTTCACCAACTCGTCGTGGAACAACGGCGTACGGCTGAACACGGAGCAGACCCAGGCGACCCTGGTCGCGACGATGTACATGGCCGAAGACCGGTTCCTGGACACCCTGGGCCTGCGCCTGGTCGGGGGCCGCTGGTTCCAGGCCGACGAGTTCCTCGAGTTCGAGGACCTCGATCGCGCAGAGGGGCCAGTGCGCATTCCCGGCGCCGTCATCACCCGCAAGATGGCCGAGCGCCTGTTCCCGGGCGAGGATGCGCTGGGCCGGAACATCTACAGCTGGGACGACGAGCCGATCCGCATCATCGGACTGGTCGAACACCTGGTGCGACCCAGCCTGCAGGGCGGCCCCGAGGCCCGCGAGTACAGCATGATCTTTCCGATCCGGCCCAGCTACGCCGTCGGTGGCAACTACGTGATCCGGACCTCGCCCGAGCGTCGCGATGAGGTCCTGGCTGCCGCCACCCGGACATTGCGCGCCAGCGGACCCCAGCGCATCGTGCTCGAGGAGAACACCAAGACCATGCAGGCGTTGCGCCAGGAGTTCTACCAGGCGCCCAGGGCGATGGCCTGGCTGCTGGGGATCGTGTGCGTGGGGCTGCTGTTCATCACCGCGTTGGGCATCGTCGGCCTGGCCAGCTTCTGGGTGCAGCAGCGCACCAAGCAGATCGGCGTGCGCCGCGCGCTGGGCGCCACGCGCGGCCAGATCCTGCGCTACTTCCAGACCGAGAACTTCCTGCTGGCCAGCATCGGTATCGTGATCGGCATGCTCGCCGCCTACGGCATCAACCAGTTGCTGATGAGCCAGTACGAGCTGGCGCGCCTGCCGCTGTACTACCTGCCGCTGGGCGCGCTGGCGCTGTGGCTGCTGGGCCAGGTCTCGGTGCTCGGGCCGGCAAGGCGCGCGGCCGCGGTGCCGCCGGCCATCGCGACCCGGAGCGTGTAGGGCATGGCCGTGAACCGACACACGTCGCGCACGGCGATGCGCCTGTCCGCCTGCCTGCTGGTGGCGGCCGCGGCGCCGGTCGCCGCCCAGGACGGGGCGGGCGACGAACTGTTCCGGACCCTGCAGGCGCACGATCGCGAGTTCTTCGATCGCGGATTCAACCAGTGCGATCTCGAGTATCTCGGACGCGCGGTCCATCCCGGGCTGCGCTTCTACCACGACCAGGGCGGCTTCCAGGACTACGCGACGTTCATGGAGAACACGCGCAGGTACATCTGCGCCAGCGGCGACGGCAAGCCGGTCCGCGAACTCGACGCCGGCAGCCTGGAGGTCTTTCCGTTGTTCGCCGATGGCGCGCTGTACGCGGCCATCCAGACCGGACGCCACCGCTTCTACCTCCGCAATGCGGGCTCGCCCGACCGGCTCACCAGCTCCGCGCGCTTCACGCATGTCTACGTGCTCGAGGGCGGTCGATGGCTGCTCAAGGACGTTCTGAGCTACGATCACCGCGCCGCCGGCGACTGACTCGCCGGCCTGTCCCGCCCGCACGAATCCGGCATGCCCACCCTCCTCGTCATCGACGACAATCCGTCCGTCGGCACCGCGCTGGAACTGCTGTTCTCGCTGCACGACATCGACGTGCTGCGCGCGGAAACGCCCCAGGCCGGGCTGGAGATGCTCCAGCGCGGCGGCATCGACCTCGTCATCCAGGACATGAACTTCCACGCCGACACCACTTCGGGCGACGAGGGCGTGGCGCTGTTCCGTCAGATCCGGAGCGCGCATCCCGACATGCCGGTGATCCTGCTCACCGCATGGACCCGGCTGGAGTCGGCGGTGGACCTGGTCAAGGCCGGCGCCGCCGACTACATCGGCAAGCCCTGGGACGACCACAAGCTGCTGGCTTCGGTGAACAACCTGCTCGAGCTGTCGGAGACGCGCCGCGAACTGGCCTCGCGCAGCGCCGGCGAGCGCGGCCGGCGCGAGGCGCTGGCCCGCCAGCACGATCTCCGCGGCCTGGTGTACGACGACCTCGCCAGCGAAACGGTGCTGTCGCTGGCGCTGCAGGTGGCGCGGTCGGACCTGCCGGTCCTCGTCACCGGACCCAACGGCGCGGGCAAGGAGAAGTACGCCGAGATCATCCACTACAACTCGGCGGTGAAGGCGGGCCCGTTCGTGGCGGTGAACTGCGGCGCGCTGCCAAGCGAACTGATCGAAGCCGAACTGTTCGGCGCCGAACCCGGCGCCTACACCGGCGCGGGCAACAAGGCGCGCACCGGCAAGTTCGAGGCCGCCGACGGCGGCACCCTGTTCCTCGACGAGATCGGCACCCTGCCGCCGGCCGGCCAGGTCAAGCTGCTGCGCGTGCTGGAGACCGGCCGCTTCCAGCGCCTGGGCGGCAACCAGGAACGCGGCGTCAAGGTGCGCGTGGTCAGCGCGACCAATGCCGACCTCGCGACGATGATCGCCGAGGGCCGTTTCCGAGAGGACCTCTACTACCGGCTCAACGGCATCGAGCTGCGGCTGCCGCCCCTGGCACGCCGTCCGCGCGACATCCTGCCGCTGGCACGCCATTTCCTGCCCGCGGGAAAGCAGTTCGCTCCAGCCGCCGAGCGCGCGCTGCTGCACCACGCCTGGCCAGGCAACGTGCGCGAGCTGCGCAACGCGGTGCGGCGCGCGGCCCTGCTCTCGGGCGACGTGATCGAGGCGGCGGCACTCGGCCTGACCGGAGCACCCACCGAGGCCACGGCGCCCGGCCACGGCGACGAGCCCGACCGCGCCGCGATCGAGGCCGCGCTGCAGCGCGCCGGCGGGGTGCTGGCACAGGCCGCGGCCGAACTGGGCATGTCGCGGCAGGCGCTGTACCGGCGTCTCGATCGCTACGGCATCCCGCGCAGCTGACCGCAGCGCATGCGCATCCTCCGCGTCCTGCCGCTGGCGATCCGCATGATTGCGCTAGTGGTGCTGGCCGTCGCCGCGGCGGCCGCGCTCACCGCGGCGTTCTCGGCATGGGTACCGCCGTGGCTGGCTGCGGTGGCGGCGACGCTGGCCAGCGGCTCGCTGATGGGCCTCGTGGTGTGGCGCACCTTCGTGCCGCTGCGCGCGTTGATCCGCGCGCTGACCGGCACCGTCGCCGGCTACCGCGATGGCGATTTCAGCTTCGGCATCACCTGGGACCGCTACGGCGACCTGATCGAGCTGGTCAACGCGCACAACGAACTCGGCCAGGCCCTGCGCGAGCAGCGCCTGTCGCTGGTGCAGCGCGAACTGCTGCTCGACACCATGGTGCAGAACACGCCGGTAGCGATGCTGCTGCTCGATCCTGGCCAGCGCGTGGTGCTGGGCAACCTGGCCGCCCGGCGCATGCTGGGCGGCGGCCGCAGGCTCGAGGGCCGCTCGCTGGAAGAGTTGCTGCGAGAGGCTCCGGCCGCGGTGGGCGAGGCGTTCGCCCGCGGTGGCGACGGCATGTTCACGGTCGGCGACGAAGACCAGGAGGACATCTACCACCTGGCACGGCGCATGTTCCGGCTCAATGGGCGCGCGCACGAGCTGATCCTGCTGCGGCAGATGACCGCCGAGCTGCGACGCCAGGAGGTGCAGACCTGGAAGAAGGTGATCCGGGTGATCAGCCACGAGCTCAACAACTCGCTCGCGCCGATCGCCTCGCTCGCGCACTCGGGCGCCGAACTGCTGCGCCGCGGCCAGTACGACAAGCTGCCGCTGGCGCTTGCCACGATCGAGGAGCGCGCGCGCCATCTCGAAGGCTTCCTGCGCGACTACGCGCGCTTCGCCAAGCTGCCCACGCCGCGCGGCGAGCCGGTGCCGCTGGCGTCGTTCGTCGAGAAGCTGCGCAGCCAGGTGGACTTCGCGATCGAGGGGGTGGTGCCGGACGAGGTGGTGCGCTTCGATCCGGCGCAGGTCGAGCAGGCACTGCTGAACCTGCTCAAGAACGCGCACGAGTCGGGCACCGCGCACGATGCGGTATCGATGGCGGTCCGGCGGATCGGCGAAGGCTGGCGCATCGACGTGCTCGATCGCGGCAGCGGCATGAACGAGGCGGTGCTGGCCAACGCCCTGCTGCCGTTCTATTCGACCAAGCGCAGCGGCACCGGTCTGGGGCTGGCGCTGGCGCGCGAGATCGCCGAAGCGCACGGCGGCCGGATCGCGCTGCTCAACCGCGAAGGTGGTGGGCTGTGCGTGTCGCTGGTGCTACCGGGCCAGACGTAATTCAGAGCCGCGTGCGGGATGAACGCGTCCCCACGCGCGAAATTCCGGACGGACGTCCTCAATCCGGCATCGCCGACCCCGCCGCAAGTTGCTTCGTGCAGAGGCGCGGACGCCGCCGCCCGGTTACCCCTTCTTCACCGGCCGCTCCCATCCCTCGATCGTCACCTGCCGCGCCCGCGCCACGGTGAGCTTGCCCGCCGCGGCGTCGATGCCGATCACCGAGCCGGCGCCGATGGTGGCGTCCCGCCCGATCGTCACCGGTGCCACCAGTGCCGAGTTGGAACCGATGAAGGCGCCGTCGCCGATGGTGGTGGTCGCCTTGTTCGCCCCATCGTAGTTGCAGGTGATCGTTCCCGCACCGATGTTGACCTTCTCACCGACCACCGCGTCGCCGAGATAGGACAGGTGGTTGGCCTTGCTGCCCGGCCCCAGCGTGGCGTTCTTGGTTTCGACGAAGTTGCCCACGTGCACGCCGTCGGCCAGCACCGTGCCCGGCCGCCGCCGCGCGAAGGGCCCGATCGTCACGACTCCCTCGGCGCGCGCGCCCTCCAGGTCGCAATGGGCGCGCACCTCGGTCCCCGGGCCAAGCACGACGTCCTTCAAGCGCGTGAACGGCCCCACGCGCACGCCGTCGCCCAGTTCGACGCGGCCTTCGAACACCACGTCCACGTCGATTTCGACGTCGCGTCCCACGACCACCTCGCCGCGGATGTCCACGCGCGCCGGATCGGCCACGCGCGCGCCCTGCAGGCACAGCGCCCTCACCGCGCGCAGCTGGAACGCACGCTCCAGCTGCGCCAGCTGCCAGGGATCGTTGGCACCTTCGGTTTCCCGCGGGTCGTCCACCACCACCAGTTCGGCGGCGGTGAAATCCGCTGCAGCCATGCCGGCCACGTCGGTAAGGTAGTACTCGCCCTGGGCGTTGTCGTTGGACAGACGCGACAGCCAGCCCTTGAGCGCGGTGGCATCGGCCGCGATCACGCCGGTGTTGACCAGCCGGATCGTGCGCTGCTCGTCGCTGGCGTCCTTCTCCTCGACCACGGCGGCCACGCGGCCCTGCGCATCGCGCACGACGCGGCCATAGCCGGTGGGGTTGTCCAGCTCGGCGGCCAGCAGCGCCAGCCGTCCGTCGGCCGCCAGCAGGCGCTGCAGCGTCTCGATGGTGAACAGCGGCGCATCGCCGTACATCACCAGCACGCGCGCGCCATCGGGCACTTCCGGCATGGCCTGCTGCACGGCGTGGCCGGTGCCGAGCTGGCGCGCCTGTTCGGCCCACTGCAGCCCGTCCTCGCCGGCGAACGACGCCAGCACCTGGTCGCCGCCGTGGCCGTGGACCACGTGGATGCCGGCAGGCGCCAGGGCCCGCGCGGTTGCGATGACATGCGCAAGCATCGGCCGGCCGGCTACCTTCTGCAGGACCTTGGGCAGCGACGACTTCATGCGCTTGCCCTCGCCGGCGGCGAGGATCACGACGTGCAGGGGCTTGCTCATGGGATGTCCACGTATGGCAGGTCGGAGATTCTAGGTCGGTCAGGGGTATACGCGGAAACGGACACGGGCCGGCCCGGCCTGGCGCGCCGCTCCGATGTCCGCTTAACCCGGATGGCGCTACCCTTGGCGGATGACCCGGAGCAGCCCCGTCCCGCCGCAGGAGCGCAGCCGATGAGCCTGCGCCGTCAGGGCGGACACTACCTCGTGTTCGGCGGCCTCCAGTATCTGGTCGACTGGAGCGTGACCGTCTGGCTGTCGCACATGGGCATGCTGATCGAGCCGGCGAACATCACCGGCCGCGTGAGCGGGGCGCTGTTGGGCTACTGGCTCAACGGCAAGTTCACCTTCGCCGGCGAGAACAGCGCGATGGGCCGGGTGCAGCTCCAGCGCTTCGCGGTGATGTGGCTGTGCACGACCGCCATCAGCAGCTTCGCCATGGGCGCGGTGGACGATGTCCTGGGACTCCGGTGGGCCTGGCTGGCCAAGCCGCTGGTGGAGGTCGCGCTGGGCCTGCTCGGCTTCGTGCTCTCGCGGCACTGGATCTACCGGCGCTGAGCCGCCGGCCGCCTCAGTCGGGCAGGTACAGCCGCGCGTCGCCATAGCCGCCGGCCAGCCGTCCTTTCGCGAAGTCCACCATCATGCGGGTATAGCCGGGCGGGTACCGCAATGAGGTGCGGGTACCGTCCGGGCCTGTCTCGAACAGGGTCATGCCGTGTTCGGCGCCGGGGAACACGCCGACGCTGATCGGCGCCCCCTGCTCGCGCACGAGGCCGCGCAGGCGACGGAAGGTCTCTCCCATCGGCGCATCGAGGTCGGCTTCGGCCAGTTGCCAGAGTTGCGGGGTGCGTACGTGGCGCAGCACGGCCATCGCGTCGTAGTCCCAGGGCGTCCCGAAGTTGTAGGCCTGCCCTTCGCGGCGCAGCGCGTCGCCGTAATGCGGCAGCATCAGGTGGGTGAAGTTGCCGTACACGTCTGCGTACCACGGCGCATCGCGGTACTTGAGCCGGACCGCGTCGAAGGCCTCAATGCCGGAGCTGAACCGGCTGCGCGCCACCGCGGCCGCGGCATCGACGATCTCCAGCGCGCTCTCGATCACGTCCGCGCCGTGGCCCTTGAGCTGCATCTGCAGGATCACCGCCTCGCGATCTTCTTCGACCGGGCTCACTGCGAGGCCGTAGGCCACGATCACGAAGTCGACCGGCGTGCGGGTGGCCGCCAGCGGCGCCACCCAGCCGCCCTGGGAACCGCCGCGGAATCCCGTGCGGCCGATGCGGTCGCCGCCCAGCCGCCTCGCCTCCGCCAGGGCCGCGACGGCGTCGTCGGCCAGCACGTCGTAGTCCTGCGTGTACTGCCCGGCGGAGTCCCCGGTACCGCGCTTGTCGTAGACGAAGGCGGCCACGCCTTCGGCCGGCAGCTGGCGTTGCATGAAGTCCCAGCGCCGGGCCGACAGGCTTTCGGCGCCGTGCACCAGCACCACCAGGGGCACCACACCGCCGCCTTCGGGCATCAGCAGGCGCCCGGCCAACGGCACTCCATCGCGCCCGGCGAAGATCGTCTCGGTCGACTGCAGGTCGATGCGCCGGCCAGCCTCGCCGTCGAAGGCCAGTGCGCCGTCGCCACAGGCGGAGAACACGATGCGATGCCCGTCCGGCCGCTCGGTCCACCCCTCCAGGCTGACCCAGCCGCCGGCGCCGTCGCGGACGAGCCGGCCGGTCCGGCCGTCCAGGTGGCGCCAGCGCAGGCCGTCGTCGGACGGCGCGATGTCCAGGCTCGCATCGCCGAGCCGGTAGGCGCCGACGAGGCACTCGTCGGCCCGCGCCACGCAGGCGATGAGGGAAAGCAGAATGGCGGACAGGATCCTGGGCATGGCAACGGACTCGGCGGGACGAGTGGATGGAGATACCGTCCAGGGGCCCACGGTTGCAGGCGCGCGACCTGCGCACGCATCTGGCGGACCGGAAACGCGAAACGCCGGCGCGAGGCCGGCGTTCCGGTGGTACGGCGTGGTGCCGTCGCTCAGTGCTTGAGGTTCTTGCGCAGGCGCTCGAGGGCCGAGAGCTGGGCCATCACCTCGGCCAGCTTCTGCTGCGCCTCGGCCACGTCCATCGCCTCGCCACGGCCGGCAAGCACGCGCTCGGCTTCTTCCTTGGCCGCACGCACCTTGTCCTCGTCGATCTCGTCGGCGCGGATCGCGGTGTCGGCCAGGATGGTCACCACCTGCGGCTGCACCTCAAGGATGCCGCCGCCGATGGCGAAGTCCAGCACGCTGCCGTCGGGCTGGGTCACCACGACCTTGCCGGGCTTGAGCCGGGTGATCAGCGGCGCATGGCGCGGCGCGATGCCGAGCTCGCCCATCTCGCCGGTGGCGACCACCAGCGTGGCTTCGCCCTGGAAGATCTCGGCCTCGGCGCTGACGATATCGCAACGGATGGTAGTCATGGAGTCCTCGCTACGCTCGGAAGTGGTTGGTGGTGGGTGATTCGTGACTGGCGCGAGCCATGGCCCACGGGGGGCCGAGCACGCCTTTACCGCTGTTGCGAATCACCAATCCAACAATCACGAATAACGAAGATCGCCGCTTAAGCGGCGATCTTCTTCGCCTTCTCGACCGCCTCGTCGATGCTGCCGACCATGTAGAACGCCTGCTCCGGCAGGTGGTCGTACTCGCCTTCGACGATGCCCTTGAAGCCGCGGATGGTTTCCTTGAGCGAGACGTACTTGCCCGGGGAGCCGGTGAACACCTCGGCGACGTGGAAGGGCTGCGAGAAGAAGCGCTCGATCTTGCGCGCGCGGGCCACGGCCAGCTTGTCGTCCTCCGACAGCTCGTCCATGCCCAGGATTGCGATGATGTCCTTGAGCTCCTTGTACTTCTGCAGCGTGGCCTGGACGCGGCGCGCGGTGTCGTAGTGCTCGTGGCCGATCACGTTCGGGTCGAGCTGGCGGGAGGTCGAGTCCAGCGGGTCCACCGCGGGGTAGATGCCCAGCGAGGCGATGTTTCGCGACAGCACGACGGTCGCGTCGAGGTGGGCGAAGGTGGTCGCCGGCGACGGGTCGGTCAGGTCGTCCGCGGGCACGTACACGGCCTGGATCGAGGTGATCGAACCGGTCTTGGTCGAGGTGATGCGCTCCTGCAGCACGCCCATTTCCTCGGCCAGGGTGGGCTGGTAGCCCACCGCCGACGGCATGCGGCCCAGCAGCGCCGACACTTCGGTACCGGCCAGGGTGTAGCGGTAGATGTTGTCGACGAACAGCAGCACGTCGCGGCCTTCGTCGCGGAAGTACTCGGCCATGGTCAGGCCGGTCAGCGCGACGCGCAGGCGGTTGCCCGGCGGCTCGTTCATCTGGCCGTACACCATCGCCACCTTGGACTTCTCGGGCTCGGCGATGTTGACGACGCCCGACTCCTGCATCTCGTGGTAGAAGTCGTTGCCTTCGCGGGTACGCTCGCCCACGCCGGCGAACACCGACAGGCCCGAGTGCTCGGTCGCGATGTTGTTGATAAGCTCCATCATGTTGACCGTCTTGCCGACGCCGGCGCCGCCGAACAGGCCGACCTTGCCGCCCTTGGCGAAGGGGCACATCAGGTCGATCACCTTGATGCCGGTTTCCAGCAGCTCGGTCGTCGCGGCCTGGTCCTCGTAGGACGGCGCGGCGCGGTGGATCTCCCACGTGGTGTCGGCCTTGACGTCGCCGGCCTCGTCGATGGGGCGGCCCAGCACGTCCATGATGCGGCCCAGCGTGCCGGTGCCGACCGGCACCGAGATCGCGCGGCCGGTGTTCTCGGCCACGAGGTTGCGCTTGAGGCCGTCGGTGGAGCCGAGCGCGATCGTGCGCACGACGCCGTTACCGAGCTGCTGCTGCACCTCCAGCGTGATGGCGGTGTTCTGCACCTTCAGCGCGTCGTACACCTTCGGCACTTCGCTGCGCGGGAACTCCACGTCGACGACCGCGCCGATGATCTGAACGATCTTGCCCTGACTCATTTTGATGCTCCGGTTAACTCTTGTTCGGTACGGAAGGCTCGCGCCTCCGGGTGGTTATCGTGATTGGTGATTCGCAATTGGTGATTCGATGAAGCGCGGTCCGCTGCTCTTTCGAATCACCAATCACCAATCACGAATCACCCGCCGTCAAACGGCGGCGGCTCCGCCGACGATCTCCGAGATTTCCTGGGTGATCGCCGCCTGGCGGGCCTTGTTGTAGACCAGGTTGAGCGTGTCGATCAGCTTGGTCGCGTTGTCGCTCGCCGACTTCATCGCCACCATGCGCGCCGCGTGCTCGGAAGCCACGTTCTCCATTACCGCCTGGTACACCAGCGATTCGATGTAGCGCGTGAGCACGTGGTTCAGCACGCCCTCGGCGTCCGGCTCGTAGATGTAGTCCCAGTCGTGCCTGGCCACCGAGCTTTCCGCCGGCGGCAGCGGCAGCAGCTGGTCGAAGGCGGCGCGCTGGGTCATGGTGTTGACGAAGTCGTTGTAGACCAGGAACACCTTGTCCACCTTGCCCGCGTCGTAGGCCTCGAGCATCACCTGCACCACGCCGACGAGCTTCTCGACCTCGGGCTGGTCGCCCATGTGCGAGACGCTGGCGAGCATGTGGACCTTGAGCCGGCGGAAGAACACCGCGGCTTTCTGGCCGATGGTGACCACGTCCACCTCGACGCCCTTGTCCTGCCACTGGCGGATCTCGACCAGCAGCTTGCGGAACAGGTTGTTGTTCAGGCCGCCGGCCAGCCCGCGGTCGGACGAGACGATCACGTAGCCGACGCGCCCGATGTCCTTGCGCTCGACCAGGTAGGGGTGCTGGAACTCGGTGTTCGCCTGCGCGAGGTGGCCGATGATCTGCTTCATCGCGCGCGCGTACGGGCGCGAGGCCTTCATCCGGTCCTGCGCCTTGCGGATCTTCGAGGCCGAGACCATCTCCAGCGCGCGCGTCACCTTGCGGGTGTTCTGCACGCTCTTGATCTTGGTCTTGATTTCCCTGCCGCCTGCCATCTCGTTCTTCCCGTGGGGCGGGCCGGGGCCCGCCGTTGCGAATCGTCGCCCGCTACGCCGAGGCGGGCCTGCGCCCGCCGCGCGCTCCGGCCGTTACCAGCTGCCGGTCTTCTTGAACTCTTCGATGCCGGCCTTGTAGGCGGCCTCGATCTCGTCGTTCCAGTCGCCGCTGCCGTTGATGCGCTCGATCAGCGCGCCCTGGGTATTGGCGAAGTGCGCGTGCAGCGCCTCTTCGAACGCCAGGATCCTGTTGACCGGCACGTCGTCCATGAAGCCCTTGTCGACGGCGTAGATCGACAGCGCCTGGTAGGCGATCGACATCGGCTGGTACTGCTTCTGCTTCATCAGCTCGGTGACGCGCTGGCCGCGCTCGAGCTGCTTGCGGGTCGCGTCGTCCAGGTCCGAGGCGAACTGGGCGAAGGCCGCCAGCTCGCGGTACTGCGCCAGCGCGATGCGGATGCCGCCGGACAGCTTCTTGATGATCTTGGTCTGGGCGGCGCCACCGACGCGCGACACCGAGATGCCGGCGTTCACGGCCGGGCGGATGCCGGCGTTGAACAGGTCGGTCTCCAGGAAGATCTGGCCGTCGGTGATCGAGATCACGTTGGTCGGCACGAACGCGGACACGTCGCCGGCCTGGGTCTCGATGATCGGCAGCGCGGTCAGCGAACCGGTCTGGCCCTTGACCTCGCCGTTGGTGAACTTCTCGACGTACTCGGCCGAGACGCGCGCGGCGCGCTCGAGCAGGCGGCTGTGAAGGTAGAACACGTCGCCCGGGTAGGCTTCGCGGCCCGGCGGGCGCTTGAGCAGCAGCGAGATCTGGCGGTAGGCCACGGCCTGCTTGGACAGGTCGTCGTACACGATCAGCGCGTCCTGGCCGCGGTCCATGAAGTACTCGCCCATGGTGCAGCCGGAGTAGGCGGCGATGTACTGCATCGCGGCCGACTCCGACGCGGTCGCCGCGACCACCACGGTGTGCGCCAGCGCGCCGTTTTCCTCGAGCTTGCGCACGATGTTGGCCACGGTCGAGGCCTTCTGGCCGATCGCGACGTACACGCACTTGATGCCCGTGCCCTTCTGGTTGATCACCGCGTCGATCGCCATCGCGGTCTTGCCGGTCTGGCGGTCGCCGATGATCAGCTCGCGCTGGCCGCGGCCGATCGGGATCATGGCGTCGACCGACTTGTAGCCGGTCTGCACCGGCTGGTCGACCGACTTGCGCCACACCACGCCCGGCGCGACGCGCTCGACCGGCGCGCGCAGCTTGGCATCGATCGGGCCCTTGCCGTCGATCGGTTCGCCCAGCGCATTGACCACGCGGCCGAGCATCTCGGGGCCGATCGGCACCGACAGGATCTCGCCCGTGGTCTTGGCCACGTCGCCTTCGCGCAGGTGCTCGTAGTCGCCCAGCACCACCGCACCGACCGAGTCGCGCTCCAGGTTCAGCGCCAGCGCGTAGGTCGGCGTGCCGCCCTCGGCGGCGGGCAGCTCGATCATTTCGCCCTGCATCGCGTCGGCCAGGCCGTAGATGCGCACGATGCCGTCGGACACCGAGGTCACGGTGCCCTCGTTGCGCGCCTCGGCGGACAGCTTGACGTTCTCGATGCGGCTCTTGATGAGCTCGCTGATTTCGGACGGGTTGAGCGTGGTGGTTGCCATTTGTCGATTCCTGGTCGTCTGCCGCTACCGGCGGCATTCGTATTTCTGTATTGGTTCGCGATTGGTGATTCGTGATTGGCGATCGGGAAAAGCGCTGGCGCTCAGCGCCTCCGAATCACGAATGGCAAATCACGAATCACTGCTTCATCCCGCCAACGCACCCTGCAGGCGCGCGAGCTTGCCGCGCAGCGAGCCGTCGATCACCACGTCGCCCGCGTCGATCACCGCGCCGCCGATCAGGGCCTCGTCGATCGCCGTCTCCAGCTCGACCTCGCGCCCGAACCGCTTGCGCAGCGCCGCGCGGATGCCCTCGAGCTCGGTGTCCGGCAGCGCCATGGCCGAGGTCACCTTCGCGCGCACGACGCGCTCGGCCTCGGCACGCAGCTCCTCGAACAGTCCCGCGATCTCGGGCAGCAGCACCAGGCGACGGTTGTCGGCCAGCAGCGACAGGTAGTCGCCGAAACCGGCCAGTTCCGCCTGCGGCGACAGCAGCGCCACGGCCTGGTCGCGCGTGAGCGAGGGATGGCCGAGGACGCCCGCCGCCTGTGGATCGGCGGCGATCCGCGCGGAGAAGGCCAGCGCCTGGGACCAGGGCGCGAGCGCACCGGCTTCGCGCGCCATCAGAAAGGCGGCGCGGGCGTAGGGGCGGGCGAGCGTGAGGGCCTGGCTCATCGGATCAGCCCGCCTCGGTCGAAAGCTGCGCGGCCAGTTCGTCGAGCAGCGCCTTGTGGGCGTTGGCGTCGATCTCGCGGCGCAGCAGCTTCTCGGCGCCGGCCACCGCCAGCGACGACACCTGGCGACGCAGGTCCTCGCGCGCACGCGTGGTTGCCGCCTCGATCTCGCTCTGGGTCGCCGCCTTCAGCCGAGCCGCCTCCAGCAGCGCCTCGGCCTTGGCCGCATCGACGATCTGGTTGGCGCGCTGGTGGGCGTGCTCGATGATCTCGTTGGCCTTGGCGCGGGCCGCCTTGAGTTCCCCGGCGACCTGCTCTTCGGCCTGTGCCAGGTTCTTCTGCGCGTGGTCCGCGGCCGCGAGGCCTTCGGCGATCTTCTTCTGGCGCTCTTCGATCGCCGCCAGCAGCGGCGGCCAGATCTTGCTGGCGATCAGCCAGATCAGGGCGGCGAACGCCAGGGCCTGGGCGATTAGGGTCAGATTGAGGTTCATTGGTGCGCTCTGCCTGTACTCAGGGCGCCACCGGCCGCGAGGCCGGGGCTACCCACATGCCACCAGACGGACCACGGGCCCGCCGGCGGCGCCATCGGCTTGGATCGGCCGACAGTTACGGGGCCAGGCCGCCCACCAGGAACGGGCTGGCGAAGGCGAACAGCAGGCCGACGGCCACCGAGATGATGAACGCGGCGTCGATCAGGCCGGCGGTGATGAACATGCGGACCTGCAGCACCGGGATCAGCTCGGGCTGGCGCGCGGCCGACTCGAGGAACTTGCCGGCCATGATGGCCAGGCCCAGACCGGCGCCGAGCGCGGCCAGGCCGATCATGATGCCGATGGCCAGAACGGTCGAAGCCTGGACGGAAGCGAGGGCGGTCAGTGCGGTTTCCATGGTTTTCTCCGAAACAACGAGCTTGGTAAGGGTGAAGGATTGCGTGGAACGAAACGAAACTGTTAGTGCGCGTCTTCCGACAGGCTCAGGTAGACGATCGACAGCATCATGAAGATGAAGGCCTGCAGCGGAATCACCAGGATGTGGAAGATCATCCAGCCCAGGCCGAACAGCGCGCCGCCGACCAGGCCCAGGATGCTGGCGCCGCCGAGCACCCAGATCAGGAGGAACACGATCTCGCCGCCGAACATGTTGCCGAACAGTCGCATCGCCAGCGAGATCGGCTTGCTCAGCCACTCGACGATGTTGAGGATGAGGTTGAACGGCATCATCCACTTGCCGAACGGCGCGGTCAGGAATTCCTTGGTGAAACCGCCGATGCCCTTGGAACGCAGGGCGAAGAACAGCATCAGGAAGAACACGCTGATCGACATGCCGAGCGTGGCGTTCACGTCGGCGGTCGGCACCGGCTTCCAGTAACCCACGCCCAGCAGCTCGAGCGGCTTGGCGATGAAATCGGCCGGGATGAACTTGAGCATGTTCATCAGCAGGATCCAGAAGAACAGGGTGATCGCGATCGGCGTCACCAGCTTGCTCGTCCCGTGGTAGGTATCCCGCGCCTGGCGGTCGACGAACTCGAGCATGATCTCGACGAAGGCCTGCCACTTGCCGGGCACCCCGGCCGTGGCCTTGCGCGTGGCCAGCCAGAAAATGAACACCATGAACAGGCCCATCGTCACCGACGTGGCGAGTGTGTCCACGTGGATGGTGAAGAAGCTCCCCTCGCCGACCTGCGCCGTGAGGTTCTGCAGGTGGTGCTGGATGTAGCTGGTTGGGGTCAGTTCCGACTCGCCCGCCATGTCTCGACTCGTCCTGTTGATGACTGCTTCTGGATCAACGCCGCGCCAGCGCCACGACCTGGGCGACCAGTGCGACCAGGGTTCCGGCCAGTACCGCCGCCGGCGGCCAGCCGGCCCATGCCACCGCCGCGAGCAACACGGCGAACACCACCACCCACTTCGCCACCACGCCGGCCATCAGCCGCAGCAGCGCCGTGGTACCGGGGCCGACGCCGCCGCCCAGCGCCAGGCGCGTGGACAACCAGCCTCCGGCGATGACCGCCACCCCGCCAGCCAGCACCCCCAGCGACCACGCCCCGCCCGTCAGCAGCAGGGCGGCGACCGCAGCCAGGGCCGTCGCGACCGCCTGTGGCACCACTGCCTGCGCGATTGCGCGCCGGTGAGCGGAGATGGGATCGCGCAAAGCCCGTGCCTCTGGTCGTCGGAGGGTCGGCCGAAAGGGAAACGGCCCGGCAAAGCCGCAAAATTATAGCAAGGGCGGGTTTTGAACGGCAACGTGTTGCAACGCACAACCGGGGAACCGGTTCCACGCGGTCCCGGTTCCGGGCGCCGGGCACCCCAAGGTGTGACCGTGGCCATGGAAGCGGCTCGCCGGGGGAACTTGTCGGGGCCGGCCGGGTCCATCCCTGCAGGCCCGCGATCACCCTCGTCGATCCCCCGGGCCCCGAAGCCCCGGCACATGCCGGGGCTTTTTTCCGGTTCCCCTCCACTCCGGGGCGGCGGACGGATCGGGTTGTGGTTGCGGGCTTGCGGACGGAGGGCGTCCCGCGCCGGGATTGCTCCCCGGCCCGGTCGGCCCGCGTAGCGCTCCGGTCCGATGCAGCGCCCCGGGCGCTCGCGCGCACGCGCGGCGTGCCGCGCCCGACATGCGCGCTCACCCATGGCCGACTCGCCGCCGCAGCGCATCCATGCGCGCTGCCATGCGCAATTCCCATCCCGGGACGGCCGTTGGACATCCGTGACGTGGCTTCGATCGCCCGAAGAGCACCGTTGACCGGAGGGCCGAACCGGGCGAACCGGCCAGCCTCGCACTGGCTGCCGGGATCGCGGCCGGCATCACCGGCCCTGAGGTCTGGTACTTCGGGAGGCAGGGATGTCTTCGAGGCCTTGCAAGTGGGCCATCGGCGCAAGGCTTGCTTGCCGGACCGACGCCCTGTCCGGCCCGGCTCCACCCTCGCCGCCGCGTGCCGGCGGTGACCCGCTGCCTGGCGCAGGCGGCATGTGGATGGGCACCGGCCGCGAGTGCGGACCGGGATCGTCCGATCCGGGCGGCGCGCGCCCTTCGCGGGTCGTCCTGACTCCACGAAGCGGCTTCCGCTCCGGCGCAGCGACACCCGCCAGCCTGCGCCGCGTACCAGCCATTGCCACGCAGGTAGCGGCGGGGCGGGGCATCGCAGCGTGGGGCGACGGCGGGCACGGCCATCCCATCGATCCTCGCCCCCCGCGCGCGCCAGGCAGGGCGCGCCGGCGGCTCCGCGCCTGCATGGCAATGGCAAGCCTCCGACAGGAGGGCGGCCAGCGACGCCCCGTGCTTGCAAGGGCGCCGTCCGGCACGGCTGCGCTATTTCTTCTTCGGCAGGTACAGGTCGGTGATCGTGCCGTCGTAGACCTCGGCCGCCATCGCCACCGATTCGCTGAGCGTGGGATGCGGATGGATGGTGTGGCCGATGTCCTCGACCTCGCAGCCCATCTCGATCGCCAGCGCCGCCTCGGCGATCAGTTCGCCCGCGTGCACGCCGACGATCCCCGCGCCGACGATCCGGTGCGTGGCCTCGTCGAACACCAGCTTGGTGAAGCCTTCCGTGCGCGACAGGCCGATGGCGCGGCCCGAGGCGGCCCACGGGAACCTGCCCACGCCGACCTTCAGGCCCTTGGCCTTTGCCTCGGCCTCGGTGACGCCCACCCAGGCGATCTCCGGATCGGTATAGGCGACCGACGGGATCACCCGCGCCACCCATTCCTTCCTGTGGCCGGCCGCGACCTCGGCCGCCAGCTTGCCCTCGTGCGTGGCCTTGTGCGCCAGCATCGGCTGGCCGACGATGTCGCCGATGGCGAAGATGTGCGGCACGTTGGTGCGCATCTGCGCGTCGACGTCGATGAAGCCGCGGTCGGTGACGCGCACGCCGGCCTTGTCGGCGTCGATCTTCTTTCCGTTCGGCGCGCGGCCCACCGCGACCAGCACGCGATCGAACAGCTTGCCCTCGGGAATGTTCTCGCCGTCGAAGACGACCTCGATGCCCTTCTTGCCGGCCCTGGCCTCCACCACCTTCGTCTTGAGGTGGGTGGACACGCCCTGCTTCTTCAGCCGGTCGGCGAGCGGCTTGACCAGGTCCTTGTCGGCGCCCGGCATCAGCTGGTCTGCCAGTTCCACCACGGTGACCTCGCTGCCGAGGCCGCGGTACACCGTCGCCATCTCCAGGCCGATGATGCCGCCGCCGACGACGAGCAGCTTCTTCGGCACGTCGGCCAGCGCCAGCGCATCGGTGGAATCCATGATGCGCGGGTCGTCCCACGGGAAACCCGGCAGCTTCAGCGCCTGCGAACCGGCGGCGATGATGCACTGCCCGAAGCGCAGCAGCTGGGACTTGCCGTCGTCGCCGGTCACTTCGATCTCGTTGGCCGAGACGAACTTGCCCGTGCCCTGCAGCACGCGCACCTTGCGCTGCTTCGCCATGCCGGCCAGCCCCTTGGTGAGCTGGCCGACGACCTTGTCCTTGTACCCGCGCAGGGTGTGGAGGTTGATCTTCGGCTTGCCGAAGTCGACGCCGAACTCGCCGGCGTGGCTGGCCTGGTCGATCACGTCGGCCGCATGCAGCAGGGCCTTGGACGGGATGCAGCCGACGTTGAGGCAGACGCCTCCCAGCGCGGCGTAACGCTCGACCAGCACGGTGTCGAGGTCGAGGTCGGCGGCGCGGAAGGCGGCGGTGTAGCCGCCCGGGCCGGCACCCAGCACGACCACCGCGCATTCGATGTCGGCCTTGCGGCCCGAGGCGGCGGCCGCTTCCGGCGCCGGACCTGCCGGCGCTCTGTGCGAAGGCGCCACCGGGGGCTTGCTGCCCGGCGCGACCTTCCCGGGCGGGCGCGCATAGGGCGGGGTGTCGCCCTCGGCCTCGATCAACGCGACCACGCTGCCTTCCGACAGCGTGTCGCCCACCTTGACCCTCAGCTCCCTGACCACGCCCGCGTGCGAAGACGGGACTTCCATCGTCGCCTTGTCCGATTCCAGCGTGACCAGGCCCTGGTCCCTGGCCACGGTGTCGCCGACCGCGACCAGCACCTCGATCACCGGCACGTCCTCGTAGCCGCCGATGTCGGGCACGGTGGCCTCGACCACGCCGCCGCCTTCACCACCGGAAGCACCGCCTTCGCCCGCGCTACTGCTCCCTCCTCCGCCCGCGGGGGGTGAAGAGGCGCGCTCAGGGGCCACTGGCCCATGCGCCGATGAACGTCCGTCGACGGTGCCTGCGGGCTGGGGTGGCGGTGCGTCACCGGCGCCTTCGGCCTCCACCACCAGCACCACGCTCCCTTCCGACAGGGTGTCGCCCACCTTGACCTTGAGCTCCTTGACCACGCCGGCATGCGAGGACGGCACTTCCATCGTCGCCTTGTCCGACTCCAGCGTGACCAGGCCCTGGTCCTTGGCGATGGTATCGCCCACCGCCACCAGCACCTCGATCACCGGCACATCGTCGTAGCCGCCGATGTCGGGCACCTTCACTTCAACCGTGTTCGCCATGCTCTGTCCTTTCATCGGGCGGACCGCGGCCCGCCTCATCACGCAACGTGGAGTGCCGCAGGCCGGCGCACGCGCCGACCGCTGCGGCCGGCGTTACAGCAGTACCCGGCGCATGTCCGCCAGCAGTTGCGCCAGATACGCGGTGAAACGCGCGGCGGCCGCGCCATCGATCACGCGATGGTCGTAGCTCAGCGACAGCGGCAGCACCAGGCGTGGCTGGAAGGCCTTGCCGTCCCAGACCGGTTTCATCGAGGACTTCGACACACCCAGGATCGCCACCTCCGGCGCGTTGACGATCGGGGTGAACGCGGTCCCGCCGATGCCACCCAGCGAACTGATCGAGAAGCAGCCGCCGGACATGTCGGCCGGGCCCAGCTTGCCGTCGCGCGCCTTCCTGGCCAGCTCGCCGGTCTCCCGCGCGATCTGGATCACGCCCTTCCGGTCGACATCGCGTACCACCGGCACCACCAGGCCGTTGGGCGTGTCCGCGGCGAAGCCGATGTGGAAGTACTTCTTCAGCGTCAGCGTCTCGCCCGATGCATCGAGCGAGGCGTTGAAGTCGGGGAACTTCGCCAGCGCGTTGGCGCTGGCCTTGATCAGGAAAGCAAGCATGGTCAGCTTGACGCCCGACTTCTCGTTTTCCCTGTTGAGCGCCACGCGCAGCGCCTCGAGGTCGGTGATGTCGGCATCGTCGTGCTGGGTGACGTGCGGGATCATCGCCCAGTTGCGCGCCAGGTTCGCCCCGGAGATCTTCTTGATGCGCGAAAGCGGCTTTTCCTCGACCTCGCCGAACTTGGAGAAGTCCACCTTCGGCCAGGGCAGCAGATCGAGTCCGCCGCCTGCCGCCGGACGGGCGGGCGTACCGGCGGAGGCGCCGGAGAGCGCGCCCTTGACGTACTTCTGGACGTCCTCCTTCGTGATCCTGCCGCCCTTGGCGCTGCCGGCGACCTGCGACAGGTCGACGCCCAGCTCGCGCGCGAACAGGCGCACCGCGGGACTGGCATAGGGCACCTTGCCCGGGATGAGTGCATCGGCCTCGAACCGTAGCGGCGGTTGTCCGGGCGCCGGCGCATGGCTGGCCTGGGTGTCGATCGATGCCTGCGCGAGACGATCGGGGCGATCGCCCACCGCCACCGGCTCGACCACTGGATCGGGCTCCTTCGCGCGCGCCGGTACCGGCGCGGCCGCAGGCGCCGCGGCCTGCCCGGCCTTCGGCGTTGCCTCCGCCGATCCCCCGGCGACTTCGATGACCGCGACCACGCCACCCTCGGAGAGCGTGTCGCCGACCTTGACCTTGAGTTCCCTGACCACGCCGGCATGCTCGGCCGGCACTTCCATCGTGGCCTTGTCGGACTCCAGCGTCACCAGGCCCTGGTCCCGGGCCACGGTGTCGCCGACCGCAACCAGCACCTCGATGACGGGGACATCGTCGTAGCCGCCGATATCGGGGACGCGGGATTCTTTGAGGTCGGCCATTCGGCCCTCTCCAGGCGCAAGGGGATTCCTATTGTGGCGGCATGGCTCGCCTGCCGCCAACCGGCGGCCTGCCTGCGGCTACGGCGCAACGCCGGTGGCAACGCGCAGGGATGCCGGAAGCGCGGGATTTTCCGCTTCGTCGTCGCGATCGCGGCATCGTGTGGTCCCACGATACTGCGGCGCATTGTCCCGGCCGACACGCTTGCAGGCGCGCACGGTTGCGGATGCAAGCGAAATCGGGCGGCGCACCTCCCGCTTTCACATGCCAGGCGCCTGCGCACGTGAGCGTTGCGTCAAGGATGACGCGCGAGGCCGCGCCGCTGCGCCCCTCGCGCGCGACCAACCGGATCGGTACTGCGCGCGCGTGCGATCACCGCACTGAACGCTGCCACGACCGCGGACGGGCCAGGCACGCGCGCAATGGCGGGCATTCATTCGTCCGTGCCTAGGGTAGGCGCCGCCCACCTCAAGGGCGAACACAGAACAACCACTGAGGAGTCCCCCCATGCAGTCCATGCGTCTTTACGGTATTTCCGCAGCCATCGCCGCCCTCCTTGCCGCCCCGTCCGCCTTCGCCCAGGACGGCGATACCGCTTCGGGCAAGCGCTTCTCGGTCGTCGGCAGCGCCACCATCCTCGATCCCGACTCCGATCCGCTGGGCGCGGAGGTCGATGGCGACGTCGCACCCACGCTGAGCGCCACCTGGCATGTCAACGACAACATCGGTGTCGAACTGTGGGGCGCGGCGGACAAGTTCAACCATCGCGTGAGCTCCAGCGCCGGCAAGCTCGGCACGGTCGATGCGCAGCCCGTGGCCCTGAGCGGCCTGTATCACTTCGGCGCGGCCGACAACACCTTCCGTCCGTTCCTGGGACTGGGCTACCACCAGACCAACATCAGCAACGAGTCGATCGGCAGCGGCGAGCACGTCAGCATGACCACGCCCAAGGGCGCGATCGGTACCGCGGGCGTGGACATCAACATCAACCCCACCTGGTTCGCACGCGTGGACGCGCGCTACCTGGACGGCGATGCCGACGTCAAGGTAGCAGGCCAGACGGTCGAACGCGACGTGGGCTTCGATCCGTGGACGATCGGATTCGGCGTCGGCGCCCGCTTCTGATCCCATCCACCCCCCATGCGCACGACGACGGACCCGCACGGGTCCGTCGTCGCATCAGGGCGGGAACCGGCACGCGATCGGTCAACGCCGCCGCAGCATTCCCAGCCTGCGCAGCTTGCGTCGCAAGCCGGCGGCCAACGCGAGGTGGTATCCCATCAACAGGCCGCCCACCGCCCAGAGGCTGGCCGGCTGCGCCAGCCACGGCCACGGCACGGGCGCCGGCACGCCCTCCCACGCACGGTGCCAGGCCTGCCAGCCCGCCAGCGCCACGCGGGCGGCGACAAGCAACGTCAAGGCCAGCACCAGCCAGGCATTGCCGGCGTAATGCAGCTGGCCACCGCCGGCGTCGAAACGCGCCAGGCGCAACCCCAGGGCGCCCGTCGCCAGGCCGGCCAGCAATCCTGCTCCCGCGTTCCACGCGGCGCCCTCGACCCAGAACGCCACCGCCAGGGCGCCCGCCATGAACAGCCCCGTGGACAGCAGCAGACCGGCCAGGTTGAGCGTGACCCATGCCGGATGCGCGCGCCTCCACGCGCGGCCGCTGCGGTAGCGCTGCCACAACGCCAGCGGCCAGAGCAGCAGCAGGCCGGCCAGCAGCAGCAACAACAGCGCGGGAAGCAGCAGCAGCGGCATCGCGTTGCGTCAGGGCGGCGGGGTCTGGGCGATGCCGGAGTCGTGCTCCTGGCCCACCGCGCGCTCGCGCCGGATCAGGTACAGCCCGCTGGCGACGATGATCGCCGCGCCGACCCAGGTCATCGCATCGGGCAGGGTCTGCCACACGGCGAGGTCCAGCAGCACCACCCACAGGAGCGCCGCGTATTCCAGCGGCGCGATCTGGCTGGCTTCGCCGAAGCGGAACGCATGGGTAAGCGCGACCTGTCCCAGTGCGCCGCTCAACCCCACCACCGCGATCACCCACAGGTGGCCCGGCTGCACCGGCCGCCAGTCGAAGGCGGCCACCGCGCCGGCGAAGACCGCCAGCAGCACCAGGAACCAGAACACCATGGCCTCGGGACTGTCGCGCAGTGCCAGCTTGCGCACCGTGATCGCCGCGATGGCGTAACACAGCGCCGCCAGGACGACTACCAGGCCGGCCACCGTCGCCACGCCGCTCCCGGTCGGGCGCAGCACCACCAGCACCCCGGCCAGGCCGACGGCGATGGCGGTCCAGCGGCGCGGGCCGACCTTCTCGCCCAGCAGCGGCACGGCCAGGGCGGTGACCATCAGCGGTGCGACGAAGACGATGGTATAGGCGGTGGACAGCGGCATGCGCGCCAGTCCGTAGACGAACCCGGCCATCATCCCCACGCCCAGCACGCCGCGCAGCAGGTGCAGCGGCCAGTGCACGCGCAGCAGGCTGCCGGCGCGGCCGCGCAGCACGATCCACGCCGCCACCAGCGGCAGTGCCGCGAGGCTGCGCAGCGCGGCGACCTGGAACGGCGGGTAGTCGGACGACAGCCACTTCATGCCTGCGTCCATGAACGCGAACATGAGTCCGGCCGCGAGCATCCATGCTGCGGCCGTTCCCGGGCGCAGGACAGCGGGAGACGCCATCAGCGGGCCAGCGTGGAGGTGTCGATCACGAATCGGTAGCGCACGTCGCCGCGCAGCATGCGCTCGTAGGCCTCGTTGATCCGGTCGACCGCGATCAGCTCGATGTCCGCGGCGATGCCGTGCACCGCGCAGAAGTCCAGCATCTGCTGGGTCTCGGCGATGCCGCCGATCATCGAACCGGCGATCCGCCGGCGCTTGGACACCAGCGGGAACGCCGACAGCGGCGACGGCTCGGGGATGCCCAGAAGCACCAGGGTGCCATCGACCTTGAGCAGGCCGAGGCAGGCGTTGTAGTCGTGCGCTGCCGAGACGGTGTCGAGGATCAGATCGAACTGGCGGGCGTGGCTCTTGAAGGCGCGGCCGTCGCCGGTGGTGGCGAAGTCCTGCGCGCCCAGCGCCATCGCATCGGCGCGCTTGGACTCGCTGGTGCTCAGCACGGTCACCTCGGCGCCCATCGCCACCGCCAGCTTCACCGCCATGTGGCCGAGCCCGCCCAGGCCCATTACCGCCACGCGGTGGCCGGCGACCACGCCGAAGTGGCGCAGCGGCGACCATGTGGTCACGCCCGCGCACAGCAGCGGCGCGGCGCGGTCGAGCGGGATGCCGTCCGGGATGCGCAGCACGTAGTCCTGGTCGACCACGATGCGGGTGGAATAGCCGCCATAGGTCGGCGCGCCGCTGGTGCGCTCATGGGAGTTGTAGGTGAGGGTCATGCCCTCGTCGCAATACTGTTCCTGGCCGGCGCGGCACTGCGGGCAGGCACGGCAGGAATCGACGAAACAGCCCACGCCGACCGCGTCGCCGACCGCATGGCGGTCGACCGCGGCGCCGACCGCCGACACCCGGCCGACGATCTCGTGCCCCGGCACCATGGGGAACTCCGAGCCACCCCACTCGTCACGCGCCAGGTGGATGTCGGTATGGCAGACGCCGCAATAGAGGATGTCGATCTGCACGTCGCGCGGCCCGGGCGCGCGGCGCTCGATCGCGAACGGCGCCAGCGGCGCACCGGCGGCCTGGGCGGCATAGGCGGGGATCATGGACGGAGCCTGGTCGAAGGGAAGATACGCATCATGCCGCATCCGCGGACGCGCTCAACCGGCCTCCAGCACGTGGCCCAGACCGGTGGCGTCGATCTCGGCCACCGCGGTCGCCAAGGCCGCCGGATCGGTGCCGCGGACGAAGCCGATGCGGAAGTGCACCTCGCCTGCCGGCGTGCGCGAGGAATGGATCGATTCCAGGCTCACGCCGTGGCGTTCGAACACGTGCAGCAGCGCGCGCAGCGAACCCGGACGGTCCTCGGGCAGGTGCACGCTGGCGTAGCGCCGCGCCACCAGGTCGGCCAGCAGGTAGCCGACCCGCTCGTAGGCGTAGCTGCCCTCGGCCAGCGCCTGCGCGCCGAACGCGTCGCGGCTGCGCAGGAAGCGCTCGCGAAAACGCGCCCGCGCCGCGTCGTCGCCCTGGCGCACCAGACCGCGCAGTTCGGTGAACTGCGCGAGCAGCCGGTCCAGCACCTCGGCCGCGTGGCGGTTGCCGAACTGGATCTCCTCGTAGATCGCCGGGTTGAGCGACAGGATGCGCGCCGCGCTCGCGGCGTCGAGCTCGAACGAGGCCGACCGGAACGGCATGATCGCCCGCAACCCGCCCATCTCCGCGGCGTACTCGCCCAGCACGCCCGCCTGGGCCAGGTGGGAGGCATGCACCATCGCCTGCACCAGCGCCATCATGCGGTCGTGGCGCTCCGCGCTGGCGTGGACGTACTCGCCCTCCAGCGCATCCAGCAGCACCTGCAGCCACGGCCGCCACCGCTCCAGGCGCGATTCGCAAACCACCACCACCCGCCCCTTGAGCGTGGGTGCCTTGGGCGGCGCGGTCATGGGATGCAGGCCGGCCACTTCTGCGCGCGAGCGCAGCATGGCTTCGGTGGGCGCCTGCTTGATCGAGGTGATGTCCAGCCACAGCCGCCCGGCCTCGCGCCCCGCGGACAGGCGCACGTAGTCCTCGATCACCGCCGGCGTCTGCCGGATCGGTGCGGCGAACAGCAGGACCTCGGCCTGGTCGACCAGCGCCTCCGGGCTGTCGCTGGCCGGGTCGCCGGGATCGTGGCCCAGCACGCGCAGGCCCATGCGCCGCTCGAAGAAGGCGCGCAGCCAGCGGCCGTAGGTGCCGGCGCTGCCGACGATGGCGATGGTGGGACTCGGGGTCACGGATGGCGCGTGCGGCATGGGAACGGCGACACGGTACGGGCTGGCCGCCCCAGGCGCATCCGTTGCTTGCGCAACCGTGAGGTACCCTAGCCCCTTCGCGCCATGCATCCCGTGCCGCCGTCCCGCCCGCCGCGCGCGGGGCCCGCCTCGCGGGTGCGGGCGGCAGGGTGCGGCCCGCGCTTCGCGCCCATTCCTTACCGTTTCTCCGGATTACCGCCATGCCATCGTTCGATATCGTCTCCGAAGTCGACACCCACGAGCTGATCAACGCCGTCGACCAGGCCAACCGCGAACTCTCCACCCGCTTCGACTTCAAGGGCGTGGACGCGAAGTTCGTGCGCGAGGACGCGGTGATCACCCAGTCCGCGCCCAGCGAATTCCAGCTGCAGCAGATGACCGACATCCTGCGCGCGCGCCTGATCGCGCGGAAGATCGACGTGCGCTGCCTGGAGTTCGGCGACATCGACACCAACGTGGCCGGCGCGCGCCAGAAGGTGACGGTGAAGCAGGGCATCGAGCGCGACCTGGCCAAGAAGATCCAGGGCAAGCTCAAGGACGCGAAGCTGAAGGTCGACAGCCAGATCAACGGCGACAAGCTGCGCGTGACCGGCAAGAAGCGCGACGACCTGCAGGCGGCGATCGCGCTGCTGCGGGGCGAAGACTTCGGCCTGCCGCTGCAGTTCGACAACTTCCGTGACTGAGCTGCCGCCGGAGACCGCGCAGGTCGAGCGCGACGTCCGCCGCTGGCTCGAGCGCGCGGTGATCGGCCTGAACCTGTGTCCGTTCGCCAAGGCGGTGGTCGCCCGCGGCCAGGTGCGGATCGTGGTCAGCGACGCCACCACCCCGCGCGCCCTGCTCGAACAGCTGGGCGAGGAGCTGGCGCTGCTGCGCGACGCGCCGGCCGACACCATCGACACCACCTTGCTGGTGCATCCGCAGGTGCTGGGCGATTTCCTGGACTACAACGACTTCCTGGGCGAGGCCGACGCGCTGGTCGAGGCGCTGGAGCTGGACGGCGTGCTGCAGGTGGCCAGCTTCCATCCGGACTACCAGTTCGCCGGCAGCGCACCGGACGACGTCGAGAACCTCACCAACCGCGCGCCCTGGCCCATCCTGCACCTGTTGCGCGAGGCGAGCGTGGACCGGGCGGTCGAGGCCTATCCGGAGCCCGACGCGATCATCGAGCGCAACATCGCCAC
>JAEXLY010000007.1 GCA_023444765.1 Pseudomonadota bacterium
CCTCCAGCCTGGACGCGCTGGCCGCGTCACTGCGCGATCCTGCGCAGCGCCAGGCCCTGCGGCAACTGCAGCTGGCACGATGGGCCGACGGCGACATGACGGCCGCCCGCGCCGCCCTGCGCGCGGCATTCGCGAAGGGACCGGTCTGGCGGGATGCCGGCGGCGAGACGGAGCCCGGGACGGAACTGCTGCCGCCGCTGTATCCGGGCCCGCGCTGACGCCGCTCGCGCGCCGGGACACCATTGCCGGCCGCCACGGTGGGCGGGGAAGGAGCCGGCTTTTGTTAAGCTGCCGCGATTGTTGCAGGAGAGACAGCGCCGATGAGCGAACCGACCCGCGGGGAACGGACACAGATGCCGCTGCACTGGAAGATCGCCATCGGCTTCGTCGTCGGCCTCGCCCTGGGCCTGTTCGTCCACTACGGCATCGGTGCCGATGCCGGCTGGGTGCAGGCGCTGACGCGCTATGTCACCACGCCGTTCTCGCAGCTGTTCCTGAGCCTGATCTTCATGCTGATCGTGCCGCTGCTGTTCTCGGCGCTGGTGGTGGGCGTCTCGGAGATGGGCGACATCGGCTCGCTCGGGCGCATCGGCTGGCGGACGCTGGCCTGGACGATCGCGCTGTCCGGCATCGCGGTGCTGCTGGGCCTGGTGATGGTCAACCTGTTCCGTCCCGGTGCGGGCGTCGATCCGGCGCTTGCGCAGCAGCTGCTGGCCGAGGGCGCCGAGCGCGCGCAGGCGATCGTGCGCGACAGCACCACCCAGCCCAAGGGCATGGACATGCTGCTGTCGATCGTGCCGCAGAACGTGATCGGCGCGGCCTCCAACAATGCCAACATCCTGGCGTTGATGTTCTTCGCACTGATGTTCGGCGTCGGCCTGGTGCTCACCCGCTCGCCGCAGACGGCGGTGCTCAAGCGCGGCATCGAGGGCCTGTTCGAGATCTCGATGACCCTGATCGGCCTGGTGATCCGGCTCGCGCCCTACGCGGTGTTCTGCTTCATGTTCAACCTGGCCGTCCTGTTCGGCTGGGACCTGCTGATCAGGCTCGGCCAGTTCGTGCTGGTGGTGGTCGGCGCGCTGGTCATCCACATGGTGGTGACCTATTCGCTGGCGCTGCGCCTGGTGGCCGGCTGGTCGCCATTGGCGTTCTTCCGCGGCGTGCAGGAAGCGATGCTGATGGCGTTCTCCACCGCATCGAGCAACGCCACCCTGCCGACCGCGCTCAAGGTCGCCGACGAGAACCTCAAGCTGCCGAAGAAGGTCTCGCGCTTCGTGCTCACCATCGGCGCGACCGCGAACCAGAACGGCACCGCGCTGTTCGAGGGCGTGACGGTGATCTTCCTGGCGCAGTTCTTCAACGTCGATCTCACGCTCGGCCAGCAGTTCATGGTGATGCTGGTGTGCATCCTCGGCGGCATCGGCACCGCCGGCGTGCCCTCCGGCTCGCTGCCGGTGGTGGCGCTGATCTGCGCGATGGTGGGCGTGCCGCCGGAAGGCATCGGCCTGGTGCTCGGCGTCAACCATTTCCTCGACATGTGCCGCACCACCGTCAACGTCGCCGGGGACCTCGGCATCGCGGCGCTGGTGTCGCGCGGGGAGAGCGACAGCGAGCCGGAAATCGCGGCGGCCTGAGCGGGCGCCCGCGGCAAGGTTGCGGGCGTAACCGCGCCCGCCCTGCCACAGGCCCGGCGCGGCGTGGGACAATATCGCCCCCGGTTCCGGGGACACTCCCTTCGCTGCCCGCCCGCTCATGACCACTCCCAGCCGCAGAGAGCTCGCCAACGCCATCCGTTTCCTCGCCATCGACGGCGTGGAAGCCGCCAAGTCCGGCCATCCCGGCATGCCCATGGGCATGGCCGACATCGCCGAGGTGCTGTGGAACGATTACCACAGCCACAACCCGGCCAACCCGAAGTGGAGCAACCGCGACCGCTTCGTGCTGTCCAACGGCCACGGCTCGATGCTGCAGTACGCGCTGCTGCACCTGAGCGGCTACGACCTGTCGATCGACGAGCTCAAGCGATTCCGCCAGCTCGAGTCGAAGACGCCCGGCCATCCCGAAAACTTCATGACCCCGGGGGTGGAGACCACCACCGGGCCGCTCGGCCAGGGCTTCGCCAATGCGGTCGGCTTCGCGCTGGCCGAGAAGCTGCTGGCGCAGCGCTTCAACCGCCCGGGTTTCGACATCATCGACCACCGCACCTGGGTGTTCATGGGCGACGGTTGCCTGATGGAGGGCATCTCGCACGAGGCCGCTTCGCTCGCAGGCACCTGGGGCCTGGGCAAGCTGGTGGCGTTCTGGGACGACAACGGCATCTCGATCGACGGCCAGGTCGAAGGCTGGTTCACCGACGACACGCCGGCGCGCTTCGAGGCCTACGGCTGGCGCGTGATCCGCGACGTCGACGGCCACGACGCGGAGAAGATCAAGGCGGCGATCGAGGCCGCTCTCGCGCAGGGCGACAAGCCCACCCTGGTCTGCTGCCGCACCACGATCGGCTACGGCTCCCCGGCCAAGGCCGGCAAGGAATCCTCGCACGGCGCGCCGCTGGGCAAGGACGAGGTCGTGGCCACGCGCCAGGGCCTGTCCTGGGCGCACGAACCCTTCGTCGTGCCGCAGCCTGTCGCCGATGCCTGGCGCGCGACCGAGGCCGGCGCCGAGCGCGAGGCGAAGTGGAACGCGCTGCTCGAGCGCTATGCCGCGCAGTTCCCCGAGCAGGCCGCCGAACTGCAGCGCCGCATGCGCTGCGAACTGCCGCAGGATTTCGCCGCCGCGGCCGACGCCTACATCGCGAAGCTGCAGGCCGAAGGCCCCGTGGTCGCCTCGCGCAAGGCCTCGCAGATGGCGATCGAGGCCTACGCGCCGCTGCTGCCGGAGCTGATCGGCGGCTCGGCCGACCTGGCCCACTCCAACCTCACGCTGTGGAAGGGCAGCCAGCCGGTGACCGGCAGCTCGCCCGATGCCAACTACATCAACTACGGCGTGCGCGAGTTCGGCATGACCGCCATCGCCAATGCGCTGTCGCTGCATGGCGGTTTCCTGCCCTACGACGCCACCTTCCTGGTGTTCAGCGACTACGCGCGCAACGCCGTGCGCATGAGCGCGCTGATGCAGTCGCCGGGCATCCACGTCTACACCCACGACTCGATCGGCCTGGGCGAGGACGGCCCCACCCACCAGCCGGTCGAGCACCTGGCCTCGCTGCGCTACATCCCCAACAACGACGTCTGGCGTCCCTGCGACGCGGTGGAGACGGCGGTGGCCTGGAAGGCGGCGATCGAGCGCCGCGATGGGCCGTCGTGCCTGGTGTTCTCGCGCCAGAACCTCAAGCACCAGCCGCGCGAGGCCGGGCAGGTGCGCGACATCGCGCGCGGCGGCTACGTGCTGAAGGATTCGGTGGGTACGCCGGAGATCATCCTGATCGCCACGGGGTCGGAGGTCGAACTGGCCACGGCCGCCGCCGAGCAGCTGGGCGACAAGGTGCGCGTGGTGTCGATGCCGTCGACCGACGTGTTCGAGCGCCAGGACGCGGCCTATCGCGAATCGGTCCTGCCCAACGCCGTGCGCAGGCGCGTGGCGGTGGAGGCCGGCGTGACCGGCTTCTGGCGCCAGTACGTCGGCCTGGACGGCGCCGTGGTCGGCATCGACAGCTTTGGCGCCAGTGCACCGGCTGGCGACCTGTACCGACACTTCGGTATCACCGTGGACGCGGTGGTGGCGGCCGCGAAGGCGCTGTGATCCCGCACTGGCCCGGTCGCCCCACGGTGACCGGGCAGCTCCCCCGCGGCGACCGGGCAGGCGCCGCGGCAACGGCGCGTGGGACCGCCGCGCGTCGATGGCGCGGCCGCTACCTGCGGTTGTCCTGGATGTCGTCCTGCACGTTCTGGACGTGGGTCTTGACGATGTCGCGGTGCGACTGGCCGCCGTCGGCCTGCGAACCTTCCGACAGCCCGCTGATGACGGCGCCGGTCATGAAGTTGCCGACCGTCGCGCGCAGGCCTTCCAGGGCGGCCTGGTCCTCGCCCACTGCCTTGGCGATGTCCTGCTTGAGCTGATCGATCGCCTGGCCGGACAACGTGTCGCCGCCGGAGAGCGCCTGGTCGATGACGCGGTCGATCGCCGGGTTGTTGCCGAAGGCGGACTTGAGGTCGCCGGCGATCAGGCCGCTCACCTTGCCGCCACCGGGGACGGCCGACAGCGCCAGGTCGACGACGAACCCGACCAGCGCCTGGGTGGCGGCGGCGCGGTTGTCCTGGTCGATCTTCATCTGCTGGACGGCATCGAAGGCCGCCCCGCCTAGCATGCCGAGCTGCTCGCGCGCCTGCGACACGCTCATGCCGGGCGGATACTGTCCTTCCACGCCGTTGAGATAGTCCTTGCGCAGTCCGGCCCAGGCCTCGACGGTGGCCATGGCGGCGCCGGCCCGCGGATTGTCGGGATTGAACGCGGTCAGCCGCAGCAGGTTGCCCAGGTCGATCGCGTTCTGCCCGAACCGCTGGGCGTGACCGTCGCCTCCGGGAGCGGCCGACGTGTCCCATTGCGTCAGCGCGTCGAGCACGGCCGTGCCGTGCGTGCCCGACAGCAGGTTGCTCAATGCGCCGGAGAGTTCGGGCAGCGGTTTGTCGGTGTAGAAGTCGTAGAACACCTCGTTTGCGGAACTGTCGGCGTAGCGGACGATGGCGATCGCGATGTCGTTCCACTGGCCTGTGCCGGGCTGCCGCGCGACCGAGTCGATCAGTGTCGCGAGCGGATTGACCAGGCCATCGACGCCGCCCAGGCTGTTCTGGAAGCCGATCGAGGACTGCCCGATGGCATCGAGCAGGCGGGTTCTCGTGGCCTCGCTGCCGCCATTGGCCTCGAGCACGTCGTTGAACACGCGCGCGGCCATGGCCGGATCGCCCGAGTCGGCCGCGATCTGCATCGCCAGGCCCGGCGCGTGGAAGGCCCAGGCGGACTGTTCGCCGAGCCCGCGCGACAGCAGCGTCTCCGCCAACTGTTCGCGGAACGCCTGCACCTCGGTGCCGGAGCCCGCGGCGTCGAGGAAGCTGCGCATCTGCTGGAACTGCTGGTCGACCAGCGCCGGGGCCCTGTCGGTCAGGGCGCGTACCTGGAGGAAAGCCTCGGCCTGTTCCTGGCCGAAGCCGCCGGGCGTGTTGCAGGCGTGAACGAAGCCCTCGGCAATGGCGCCGTATTCGCCCCGCGTCATCCGGCCTTCGCCATGCATGCGGTCGATGATGTCCAGCTTGAGCCAGGAGTCCAGGGCGCCCGGATCCTGGCGCATCACCTCGTCGAGCAGGCGCGCGCGATCGGCGGGCGGGAGCCGCGACATCTCCTGGCCGAATCGCACCGCGCGGGCATCGTAGTCGTCGGCGATGATCGGCCGGTCGCCGGTGCGGAGGATGTCTTTCGCCGTCTGCGCGATCTGCGCGTCGCTGGGCGGCGCGGTCGGCGCGGGGGACGCGTCGATCGGGAGTTGGGCGTGGAAGGAGGGCGTCAGGGTGATCGATGGGCCGCTCATGTCGGCATTCCTGCAGGACTGATCCGGCCGGAGCGTAACCGCCGCCGCGTTCGGGGCGCTATCAGGGAAAACCCTTGCAGCGGGCGCCTGTCGCGCGGCGCGGCAGGCGCCGATCGCGGGTGTCCGCGCGTGTGTGCTGCGGGGCGGTTGCGCTGTTCGGGCGCGCCCAGGGCGCTTCAGTGCGCCGGGCGGTCGTGCTTGCTGCCGCCGCGACAGGAGGGCGAATCCGGCGCGGTGCCTGTCTGCGCCCACTCTTCCGGCGTGTAGGTGTGCAGGGCCAGCGCGTGGATCTCCTGCATCAGGGGGCCAAGCGCGCGGTACACCAGCTGGTGGCGCTGCACGGCGCGCCTGCCGGAGAAGGCGGGGGATGCGAGCACGGCCTTGTAGTGCGTTTCCAGGCCGCGGCTGTGCATGTGGCTCTCGTCCTGCACCTGCAGATGCGTCGGCTGCAGCGTCTGCAGGGCGTCCCGGATCCGGTCGGCTTTGCTGGTCATGCCGCGATGATACGCCGGCAGGCGCGGTGGACAGCGGCCGCGCGGCTGGGCTGCGTTCATGCCGCGCGCGCGGTCCGCGACAGCGCAAGCCGCAGCAGCCTGGCCTGCACATGGTCGCCGGCACTGCGTGGACGGCACAGATCCATGCGCGCGAGCGCCGCCTCGTCGCGCGGGGCGGGTGAGAACAGCGCCGCCGCCAGCGTGGCCACGGTGCCGCGGCGCGTCGCCGTGCGGGCCTTGAGCCAGGCCAGGGCGCGTACCAGGCGCTGCTCCACCGCATCGAAATCGCTGCCCAGCGGGTAGTCGGGCAGGGTGCCATCGGACCGGAACGGCGCCAGCACCTCCCGCACGCGACCGGCGGTGTTGCGCGCCCATGCCTGCGGCATCTCGAAGGCGGGGTCCAGTTTGCTGGCACCCTTGGCCGCGTCCATCAGCGCAGGCACGGCGGCTGCGTCGGCGATCGACGCCATGGCCAGCACGCAGTCCTCGTCGGCTTTCCCGCGCAGGTCGGCGATGCCGTACTCGGTCACGTAGAGATCGCGCAGGTGGCGGGGAATGGTGGTATGGCCGTAGTTCCAGCGGATGTTGGACGCCTGCCGGCCCCCGGTGGCGCGGGTGGCGCGCAGCAGCAGCGCCGAACGCCCGCCGGGGAGCGCATGCGCCATCGCCACGAAGTTGTACTGCCCGCCTACGCCGGAGACCACGCGGCCATCGTCCAGCCCGTCCGAAACGGCCGCGCCCAATGCGGTGGCCATCATGCAGGTGTTGAAGAAGCGCCCGTCGCGCCGCTGCAGCCGCTCGAGGTGCTCGTCCTGGCCGTGGAGCGCATTGACCCGGCTGACGCGCTGCATGCCGATCCCGCTGCGCGTGCTGTCGTCCAGCCCGTGCAGCCAGTCGTAGAACGCCTGTGAGCCGAGGTAGAACGCCCCGTGCAGGAACTGTCCGTCCCGCTCCACGAGGGCGCGCTCGGCGACGTCGGCGCTGCCGTCGTTGATGCGCTGCATCAGGGACGGCTTGTCCACTACCCGGCGCCGGATCACGCCCGCGTCGACCAGGCGCCGGAATCCCTCGTTGATCATCTCGCTGCAGCCGTACAGCCCCTGCTCGAACGGCCCCAGCCCGCCGCTGGCCTGCACCGCCGGATGGGATGCGAGGCCGGGGTCGAGCGCGGCCAGCACCCGGCGATACCGGTCGTTGTCGACATGGCGCAGCGCCAGCGCGTGGCACAGCGCGTCGGACAGCGCGCCGATGCCGATCTGCAGCGTGCCGCCGTCGCGCACCAGCGCGCTGGCGTACAGGCCGATGGCATGTTCGGTATCGCCGACCGGTTCGCGCGGCAGGGCGAACAGCGCGGGGTAGGGCGGGGGCGGAGACACCACGAGGTCGAACCAGCCGGCGTCCACCGCCGCATCCCCGCCCAGCCAGGGCAGGCGTGGATCGATCTCCGCCACCAGCAGCGGGCGCGGCCGGCCCGACGCGACGATCGCATCGACCGTATCGAAGGTCAGGTCGGTATTGCTCGACAGCGACAGCCGCGTGCCGTCCGCGTTCGCGGCCACTTTCTGCACGATGCAGTTGACGCCGCGCCCGGCCAGTGCGCGCGCGACGTGGGTGTAGTTGAGGCTGGCATAGCGTCGCTGGGCCTCAGCGGAGCCGAGCAGGGCGCCCGATTGCAGATAGAACTCCTCCACCCGCACGTGCGATGGCAGCGCGTCGCGTCGCTGCGCGTCCACGTAGGTGAGCCGCGGGAACCCGGCACCGAAGTGACGTTCCACGAACGGCCCGAGGAACCGCGCCTCCAGGCCGCGTCCCGGCCGCGGAGGATCCAGCGACAACGCCGTGTACAGGTTCAGCGGACGCGCAGGGTCCGCGGCCAGACGGTTGTAGAGCGTATTGAGCAGGCGGTGCGGCTTGCCGATGCCGAGCGGGGCTGCGACGTGCAGCTCGCGCGGCAGGCGTTCCAGCATCCGCGCCACCGCCTCGTCGAGGTCGCGGCAGGCCTGCACCGGTGGGTCTGCGTTCACCGGACTCATTGCGCGAGCATCTCCGGCCGGAACAGCCGCCGCCGCGATACCTCCCCGCCCGAGGTCATGAAGCGGCCCTCGCCCCGGTAGTGCACCGTGCGCGGCCACCTCGGCGATGGCGCCACGCGCGCATGGACCACCCGCCACACGAACAGGGGGTAGTCGCGGGTGATGCGCGTCTCGTGCAGCCGGCACTCGAAGCTGGCGTGGCACTGCCCGATCGACGGCGCCGCCACCTCGCGCGAGGCGTCGGCCTGCAGTCCGAAGCGTTCGAACTTGTCCTCCTCGCGGCTGGAACAGTTGCCGATGCGGACCACCGTGTCGAGCATTCCCGCGGTGGGCAGGTTGAGCGTGCATTCGCGGCTGCGGCGCGCCAGCGCGTGGCTGTGGTTGGCGTCCCAGAGGTAGGTGCCGACCAGGTCGTAGCCCAGCATCATGTGCCAGCCCAGGGTCATGATCGCCCGCTCCTGCTTCCACTGGGTGCACAGCAGCAGCACCGGGCCGGGCTCCAGCCATCGGCGGACCCGACTCACGGGGAACGCGCGCTTGCGGACTGCCTTCATCGTCGCCTCGCCTGGCTGCCGGGGCTCCCAGCATGCGCGGGCGCGCGCGAACGCTGCGTGGTCAGGCCAGCACGTGCACCGCCTCGGCGATGCGACGCACGTCCTCCTGCGTGTGGCTCACGTACACCATCGGCAGGCGTACCTCGTCGCGCACCCGCTGCAGCCAGGGGATCAGTTCCTCGCGTCGCGCCTGGTCCAGCGCCGACAGCGGCTCGTCCAGCAGCAGGATCGCCGGTTGCGACAGCAGGGCCCGGCCGATCGCCACGCGCTGGGCCTCGCCGCCGGAGAGGTTGGCCGGGCGCCGCCGCAACAGTCGGCCGATGCCGAGCAGTTCCACCACCGCATCGAGTTCGAATGCCGCCGCTTCCCCGCGCACCGCATGGCGTCCGTACAGCAGGTTGCCGCGCACGTCGCGGTGCGGGAACAGGCGCGCGTCCTGGAACACGTAGCCGATGCGGCGGCGGTGGCTGGGCACGTCGATGCGCGCGGCGCTGTCGAACAGCACGCGCCCGTCGATCGCGATGCGGCCCGCGGCCGGCCGCAGCAGCCCGGCGATCGCGTTGAGCACCGAGGTCTTGCCCGCGCCGGACGGGCCGGTGAGCGCCAGCACGCGCGCGTCCTCGGCGATGCGCACCTGGCGGCGGAAGCTCCCGCGCTGCAGCAGCACGTCGATGTCGAGCATCAGTCGTGCTCCTCGCGCCGCCCGCGACGCACCAGCCACTCCGAGGCCAGCAGCGCGGCCAGCGAGATCGCCACCGCCACCACCGCCAGCCGCCAGATGCCGGCCTCGCCGCCGGGCACCTGCATCAGCCCGTAGATTTCCGAAGACAGCGTGCGCGTCTGCCCCGGGATGCTGGAGACGAAGGTGATGGTGGCGCCGAACTCGCCCAGCGCCTTGGCGAAGGCCAGCACCGCACCCGCCACCAGCCCCGGCCAGGCCAGCGGCAGGGTGACGGTGAAGAACACCCGCAGCGGGCTGGCGCCCAGCGTGGACGCCGCGCGCTCCAGCCGGCGGTCGACCGATTCGATCGACAGCCGGATCGCGCGCACCATCAGCGGAAATCCCATGATCGCGCTGGCCAGCGCCGCGCCGGTCCAGCGGAACGCGAGGTTGACGCCCAGATGTTCGGACAGCAGCCGGCCCATCACCCCGCCGTGACCGAAGGTCACCAGCAGCGCATAGCCCACCACCACAGGCGGCAGCACCAGCGGCAGATGCACCAGCGCATCGACCAGCCCCTTGCCGGCGAAGCGCCGCCGTGCCAGCAGCCAGGCCACGGCGATGCCCGCGGGCAGGCTGGCCAGCGAGGCGGCCAGCGCCACCTTCAGGCTCAGCGCGATGGCGGTGGTTTCTTCCGGCGTGAACACGCAGGCCTCAACGCGTCGCGAAGCCGTGGCGGCGGAAGATCGCGGCGGCCTCGGGCGAGGAGAGCCAGTCCAGGAACGCCTGTGCCTGCGGATGCGGACTGGCCGCGACCCGGGCCGCGGGGTACACGATGGCGGGGTGCGAGTCCGGTGGGAACGTGGCCAGCACCCGCACCCGTGGTTCGGCCTGCGCGTCGCTGGCGTACACCACGCCCAGCGGGGTCTCGCCGCGCGCCACCAGCAGCAGCGCCGCGCGCACGTTCTCGGCCTCGGCCAGGCGCGGCTGCAGCGCATCCCACATGTCCAGCGATTCGAACGCCGCGCGGGCGTACCTTCCGGCCGGGACGCTGGCGGTGAGCGCCAGCGCCAGGCGCCCGTCCCGGCCCAGCAGCGGCACCAGGTCGGTGCCCGCCGCCAGCGCGAGCGTCGGCGTATCGCTGGCAGCCGGCGCGACCAGCACCAGGGCGTTGCCCAGCAGGTCGATGCGCGTGGCCGGATCGACCAGCGCCCGATCGGCCAGCCAGTCCATCCAGTCGCCATCGGCCGCCACGACCACATCGGCCGGCGCGCGCTGTTCGATCTGCCGCGCGAGCGCCGGCGTGCCGGCATAGGTGACCTGGACCGGCTGGCCGGTCGCCGCCTCATGGGCCACCGCCGCCTCGTCCATCGACTCCTTCAGGCTGGCGGCGGCGAACACCTGCAGGGGTCGCACGGCAGGCGGTTCGGCTCCGGTCGCTGGTCCAGGCGTCTCAGGGGGGCCGCAGGCGACAAGCAACGCCAGCGCGAAAGCGGCCAGCAGCCTGGCGAACGATGGGCGGGCAGGGGGGAGGGGCGGCACCCGGGTCATCCGGCTGGGAGCGGACAGTCACTATAGCGGCCGCCGCGGGCGGGACTCCCGCACCACCGCAGTCAGGCCACGGCACCGGCGGGCCCGCTGCCATGCGCCGGGACGTGGTCCTGAAGCGCGTGCGGGTCATCGAGACGAAGCGCGGGGATCGCGACGCTCGGCAGGAGCCGCCGGGTGAAGTACCGATCGCGGTAGTAGCGGATCTTGCGGCACAACACCGGATGGGCGAGACCTTCGTAGAGCAGGATCTGCTTCTCCGTTCCCATCGCCTTGAGTTCCTGCGGCAGCATCAGCGCGCGGCGCTCCAGGACTTCGTTGTCGGAAACGCCGCGCCCCTGGCCGTGCGAGCGGGTGCGCGAGCGCCGTCTTACCGTGGTGTAGCCGAGCATGTCCGAATAGTCATTGGCGTCCTGCTGTTCGCGTGGTGAGAACACGATCTGCAGGGCATGGTTGGTGAGGATCGTGCGCGAAACCTCCCGGCCGTACACCGCGTCCAGTTGCGCCATGGACTGGACGATCGGCAGCAGCCGGAGGTTGTAGCCGGCCATGTAGGCCACTGCCCGGCCGATGATGTCCACCTTGCCGATCGCGGTGAACTCGTCCATGAGCAGCAGGCACTGGTGGCGCAGCGACGGGTCGTTCGCGGGCAGGACGCGGGTGTTGGCGTTGATCAGCTGGCTGAAGAACAGGTTCACGATCAGCCGGCTTTCGGCGAGCTTGCCGGGCTGGATGCCGAAATAGATGGTCATGCGCCGGCGACGCACGTCGTCGAGCCGGAAGTCGTCGCCGCTGGTGGCGGCGTCCAGCAGGGGGTTGAGCCGGACCGGGAGATGGACGAGATCCGCCGCCAGGCCGAGGACGTCCCCGAGGACCAGCCGGGTGCGCTCGATCGCGTGGGCAACAACATCGCGCAGCTGGAGGCGCGCCTGGCCACCGACGTGCAGAACGCCAGCACCCTCCTGGGCGCATACGACGCGGCCCTGCAGACCTTGCATACCGAGCAGGTATGGCTGGCCCAGGCCGCCTTCCGTGACGATGCCGCGCGCAAGGGCGGGATCCCGGGTTTGCTGGACAGCGCCGTGCAGTACGGGACGCTCAAGGCGGCGCTGGGCGTGGCGCGCCGTCGCGAGCGCTGACCCGGGACGTGGCCCGTACCGCCGCGGAAGGAAGGAACGGAAGGCGAAACAGATGGACATTGCAGGCCCGGCACTGGCGAGCGTGATCTTCGACTGGCTTCCTGCCCAGGCAGGACTGCCGAACATGGTCTTCTTCAGTGAGATCAACGATTTCCTTGATGACGAACTGATCGGCGAGTACCTGCCCAACCTCGGTGCCCGCGTGCTGCGCGTGCTCGGTGGGCTGGGCGTGACCTTGCTGACCCTCTGGATCATGCTGCAGGGCTACCGGGTGGTCACGGGGCAGTCGCGCGAGTCGATGATGGCGCTTGTTGTCAGCTCGCTCCGGGCGACCTTCATCGTGGGGATCGCGCTGGGTGTCGCGGTTTCCTGGGGGTCGATCTACCAGACGCTGACCGACGGGCTCAGTCGCACCATCAACGAGACCATGACCGGTGAAGAGGACGCCGGAGGCGCGTACGACGACATCGACCGGACGTTGGCGATCATGCAGGTCGCGCTCGAGGCGATCGATGCGGTGGACGTACGCGACAATGTGGTCACCCAGTCGCAGAAGGAACGCGCGCTGCTCCTGACCGGCGTGGGCCTGGGCGCGCCTGCCATGACCGCGGCCACCGCACTGCTGCTGAACAAGATCGCGATCGGGCTGGTGGTGGCGCTTGGGCCCCTCTTCATCCTGTGCCTGCTGTTCGAACAGACCAGATCGCTGTTCCAGCGTTGGCTGTTCTATGGAATCGGCACCTTGTTCTCGATGGCGCTGCTGAGCGTGATGGTGACGCTGGCGCTGGACATGGTGATCGCGGTCGGCATGGCGTTCTGGGTGACGTCGTTCTTCGGGATCGGCAGCGAAAGCGTGACAGCGATGGCGATGCAGCAGGGTGGCCTGGGGCTGATCCTGACCGCGCTGATCGTCAGCGCGCCGCCCATGGCGGCCATGCTGTTCCAGGGCACGCTGGGCCAGTTCAACCCCTACAGCGCCTTCAACCAGCCGCAGTACGGCGCTCCGGGGCAGCCCGGTGGTACGACCGGGGGCGCCCGCTGACGGCCCACAACGACACACCCCCACTGGTGGTCGCAAAGAACAGCGCGGACGGTCCGGTCCAACCGTCCGTGCTTCCATCGACGGACCAATCAAGGAGCGTTTCAATGAACGGAATCATGTCATCCCTGTGCATCCTCGTTGCGTCGGCCAGCCTGGCCGGATGCGCCTCCCTGGCCTCGAGTACCAATTCGCTGACCGACGAGCGCATCCGCTCGGAGTCCGCTGGCGCACTCGGGTACGAGCCATCGGAGCTGACACTGGTGAGCCGGCGCACGGAGGGCGTCAACACCTACGCCAGTCTCAGGAGCGCCGACGGCAAGGAGTTCACCTGCATCATCAACGGCGGAAATCTGCTCAGCTTCGGCATGACCAACGCGCCCTCCTGCGGCAGGAAAGGTGAGGCGATCGGCACCCATCCCCTTCGATAGCCGGTCGCGCTGCCGGCGCCTTGCCCGCGAACGCGCGCCCCGGGGAGGCCCGGCGCGCCGGGGGGCGATTGCGGCCGGGTGGGCGACGTCGCCAGCCCTTCCCGGCCCTCCCCACCGCGCGTCGCGCGCGCCCCCCGGGAGGGCTTTGCTACCCTTGCCCCCTGCGCATCGCCCTGCCGTTCCGTGCCCGCCGCCAGACCGCTCACGTCCGCCAAGTCAGGCCCGACTGCCCGCGCCATCCACGTGATGGCCGGGGTGATCACCGATGCCCGCGGGCGGGTGCTGCTCGCCCGGCGCGGTGCGGGGCGCGAGCTGGCCGGTCTGTGGGAGTTCCCGGGCGGCAAGGTCGAGCCGGGCGAGTCGCCTGAGGCGGCGCTGGCGCGCGAGCTGGCGGAGGAGCTCGGCATCGAGGTCGAGGTGGGGGCGCCACTCATGGTCGTGCCGCACCAGGGGCCGAGTCGCCTGCTGCGCCTGGACGTGCGGCATATCCGGGCCTGGCGCGGGAAGCCCAAGGGTTGCGAAGGGCAGGGGCTGGCCTGGGTGCAGCCGGACAAGCTGACCCGCTACGACATGCCCGCGCCGGACCGGCCGGTGGTCGCCGCGCTGCTGGAGCCGGACCATTGCCTGGTCACGCCGGTTCCGGGAGACGACGACGCGGCCTGGCTGTCGATGCTGCAGTCGGCCCTGGACCGCGGCGTCCGCCGGGTCCAGCTGCGGGTGCCGGGCATTCCCGCCGATCGCCGGGAGCGCCTGCTGGCCGAGGTGGCCGGGCGCTGCCGCGCGGCGTGTGCCGGGCTTCTGGTGAACGGGGACATCGGGATGGCGCTCGAACACGGCACCGGCCTGCATCTGCCCGCCGCCATGCTGCGTGCCCAGCGAGGGCGGCCGGTGCCGGCGGACAGGCTGTTGTCGGCCTCCTGCCACGATGCGGAGGAACTGGAGCTGGCCCAGGCACTGGGCTGCGATTTCGCCATCGTCGGGCCGGTCCGGGCGACGCCCAGCCATCCCGGCCAGCCGGGCATCGGCTGGGACCGGTTCGAAGCGCTGCGCGAACAGGTTTCGCTGCCGCTGTACGCGATTGGCGGGCTGACCCCGGACGACCTGGCCACCGCACGCAGCCACGGCGCGCAGGGTATCGCGGCGATCCGCGGGTTGTGGTCGTCCGCTGTGTCGGCAGGCTGAGGTTGTCGATACGCGGGGCCGGCGCCGCGGCCCGGCTCGGCCACTGGCTGGACAGCCCCGCCCGCGTAGCGCGGAGGTGCGGGAACTCCTCCCGTGCCGTGTCCGACAACGGCCACGCCAGCAGTCTGGCTGGCGTCTGTCGGGGTGCGGGCGGCCCATGTCGCAGGCGGAGATGTTGCCCGCGCCGCGATGGCAGGAGTCGGCGCCCGGCATGCGCACCCCGTGGCGGACCCTGCCGCGCCGGGGCGTCGGCGCCGGCTTCCGCTGGCGCTGGGCGATGCGCGCGCTTCGAGACCCGGGGCTGCGATGCGCCCCGCGCCGACCTTCTCCAGCCCTGAAGGGGACGATGATGTGGCCCCGGGACGCGCTCAGGCCCCGGATTCGGCAGCCAGCTGGCGGTAGCGCGCGTCCAGCGCGGCGACGTGGGCGGGCAGGGCGTCGATCGGGCCGTCGTTGACGATCACGTCATCGGCGATCGCCAGCCGCTGCCGGCGCGTGGCCTGCGCGGCGATCATGCGGTCGGCGAGGGCATCGTCGATGCCGTCGCGCGCCAGCAGTCGGGCGCGCTGCACCCCGACCGGTACGTCGATGACCAGGACCCGCTGCAGCCAGGGATAGGCGGCGCGACCACCTTCGCCGCCCGCGGTGGCCGGCAGGGCTTCGGCCAGCAGCGGAATGGCCGCGATCGCGTAGGGGCCGGGGGCGCTGTCGCACTGCGCGCGCAGCAACGCCCGCACGCGCGGATGCACGATCGTCTCGAGCCTGTGCCGTGCCGTGGCGTCGGCGAACACGCGCCGACGCATCGCGGGCCGGTCCAGAGATCCATCGGCGGCCAGGACGTCCGGCCCGAATGCCGCGACCACCTCGGCCAGGCCCTCGCTGCCCACGGCCACGGCATCGCGTGCGGCGACATCCGCATCGGCCACGGTGACGCCCAGGCGCTCGAACAGCCGCGTCACTTCGCTCTTTCCGGACGCGACGCCGCCCGTGAGTCCGACGATGTAGTTGGCCATGGGCGGATTGTGCCGGGGTTGCGGAGAAAGTGCCCTGCTGCGTCCGCGAGGGAAAACGCAGGGCCGGCCCGGCCTGTGCGCCGTCCGGTGCAGACGACGGCGCCGCACGGCCACGCGTCGCCGGTCGCGCGTCTTCCCGCAGACCGCTCGGGCGAACCCTGCCTGGCGGTGCTGCGCGGGCGGGGGTCTGTGGAAGCTAGAAGCCCGCGTAACCCCGATAGGCACCGATCAACTGGTCGCCCCACATGAAGACGATCCAGCCGGCCACGGCCAGGTAGGGTCCGAACGGAATCGGCGTCGCCCGGTCGCGACCCTTCGCCGCCAGCCAGATCGAGCCGACCACGGCGCCCACCAGCGACGAGAGCAGGATGATCGGCAGCACCCCGGCCAGGCCCACCCAGGCCCCGAGCGCGGCCAGCAGCTTGAAGTCGCCATGGCCCATGCCTTCCTTGCCGGTGATCTGCTTGAACACCCACCACACCGACCACAGGCTCGCGTAGCCTGCAATGGCGCCCAGCAGGGCCGGTTTGGCGGGCATGTAGAGGTTGTCGAGCGAGGCCACCAGGCCCAGCCACATCAACGGCAGCGTAAGCGAGTCGGGCAACAACTGCGTGCGCAGGTCGATGCCGGACAGCGCCACCAGGAAGCAGGTGAGCAGGCAGGCGCCGAAGCCCTGCCAGCCGAATCCGAACTGCCACACGCAGGCCACGCACAGCAGCGCGGTGACCAGCTCCACCAGCGGGTACTGCACCGAGATCGGCGCCTTGCAGCTGCGACAGCGCCCGCGCAGCGCCAGCCAGCTGAATACCGGGATGTTCTCGTACCACGAGAGCTGGTGGCCGCAGTGCGGGCAGTGCGAGCGCTCGACCACGATGCCCGGTGGGGGCGGGTCATAGAGTTCCGGCTCGCCCAGTGCCTCGCGCGCGTCGCGCTTCCACTCCCACTCCATGCGCCGCGGCAGGCGCAGGATCACCACGTTGAGGAAGCTGCCCACGAGGAGACCGAGCCCGGCCACGAGCGGGTAGCCGAGCGCGGGATTCTGGTCCAGGAATGCCATTCAGTCTGCCTGCAGGGGGAATCGTCGCGGGCTCTGGGCCCGGCCGTGGGCATGGTGCCAGACTCACCTGCCCCGTGCCGCGCACTGCAGGCGCGGCGGGACGGATGCGCGTGGCTCAGCCCATCACGGTCATGGCGATCTTGAAGATCGGCAGGTACATGGCGATCACGATCGAGCCGACCATGCCGCCGATGATGACCATGATGAAGGGTTCGATCAGGCTGCTGATCGCATCGACCGCGTTGTTGACCTCTTCCTCGTAGAACTCGGCCACCTTGTAGAGCATGGTGTCGAGTGCGCCGGCTTCCTCGCCGATGGCGGTCATCTGCACCACCATGTGCGGGAAGATGCCCACCTGCTTCATGGCCACGTTGAGGGGATAACCCACGGCCACGTCGTCGCGCATCTGGTACACGGCGTCGGAATAGACCCGGCTGCCGGTGGCGCCGGCCACGCTGTCCATGGCCTCGACCAGCGGCACGCCGGCCTTGAAGGTCACGGCCAAGGTGCGGGCGAAGCGCGCGATGGCCGAGTTGTGCAGCACCTGTCCGATGATCGGGATCTTCAGCATCAGGCGGTCGACGGTGTGCTGCAGTTTCGGTGACCGCTTGTACACGTACATGAAAGCGGCGAACGCGGCCAGTCCCACAATCAGGCCAAGCCACCACCATTTGACCAGGATGTCGGAGAAACCGAACACCAAGGCGGTAAACGCAGGCAGATCCGCGCCGAAGCTGGCGAACTGTTCCTTGAAGATCGGCACCACGTACACCATCAGGATGCCGCAGACCAGGATGGCCACGCCGATGATGGCGGTCGGGTAGAACAGCGCCTTCTTGATCTTGCCCTTGATGGACTCGATGTTTTCCTTGTAGGTGGCGATGGTGTCCAGCACCGTCTCCAGCGCACCCGAGGATTCGCCCGCCCGCACCAGGTTGCGGTACAGCTCGTCGAACTGCACCGGGTGCTTGCTCATCGCCTCGTAGATCGAGGAGCCGCTTTCCAGCTCCAGCCGCAGGTCGTCGACCAGCTTCTTCATCTTCGGGTTCTTCTGCCCGTTGGCGATGATCTCCAGCGCCATCACGATCGGCACGCCGGATTTCATCATCGTCGCCAGCTGGCGGCTGAAGATCGCGATGTCCTTGGCGGTGATGGTCTTCCCCGCGCCGCCGAACAGCGGCTTGGGCTTGGGCTTGACCACCCCGGGCTGGATCCCCTGCCGCCGCAGCTCGGCCCGAAGCAGGTTGGCGTTGCGCGCCTGCTGTTCGCCCTTCATCTTCTTGCCGCGCTTGTCCGTCCCTTCCCAGACGAACATCGGCATCGTCACCCCTTCGCGGACCGGCTTGGCCCTCGTGGGTTTGGCGGCGGAACGTGTCACGGCCATCGGCTTGTCCCCTGCAGCAGCGAACCCGGCCTCCCCAGCCGGGAAATCCCTTGCATGGTAACCCTTTACGGGGGGAAGTGAAATTTGACTCTGTGACGGCGCGCAGGGTTTCGGCGTGAGGTCGCCGGGCCGGTCGACCCGCACCGCGCGGGACCGGGACGGCCACCCGACCCCCGGTCCTTCGGGTGACCGCACTTGCATGGATGTTCCCCCACGCGCGGCGACAGGCCACCATTCGCAAGCCTTCGGGCACCGCCCTGAGCGTCGCCCGAGCGGCCGCGGACCGCCTCCAGACGATCGGGGGGCGGTCAGTCCTTCGTGACGCGGTTGATCTCCGCCAGGCTGGTCATGCCCTTCTTCACCTTCAGCAGCGCCGACTGGCGCAGGTCGCGCACGCCCGAGCGCTGCGCCGCCTCGGCGATCTGCATGGCGTTGCCGCCCTCCAGCACGATCGCGGCGATCTCGTCGGTCATCGGCATCACCTGGTACAGGCCGGTCCGTCCCTTGTAGCCGTTGGTACACTCGTCGCAGCCGGCCGCTTCGTACACGGTAAAGCCCTCGTTGATCTCGGCCTCGGTGAAGCCTTCGGTCAGCAGGGCATGGTCGGGCAGCTGCACCGGCCGCTTGCATCGCTCGCACAGCCGGCGCGCCAGGCGCTGGGCGATCACCAGGGTCACCGAGCTGATGATGTTGTAGGGCGCGATGCCCATGTTCATCAGGCGCGCGATGGTCTGCGGCGCGTCGTTGGTGTGCAGGGTGGAGAGCACCATGTGGCCGGTCTGCGCGGCCTTGACCGCGATCTCCGCGGTCTCGAGGTCGCGGATTTCGCCGACCATGATGATGTCCGGGTCCTGGCGCAGGAAGCTGCGCAGGGCGGCGGCGAAGGTCATGCCCCGGCGTTCGTTCTGCTGCACCTGGTTGACGCCCGGCAGGCGGATTTCCACCGGGTCCTCCACCGTGGAGATGTTGCGCTCCTCGTTGTTGAGGATGCCCAGCGCCGTGTACAGCGACACCGTCTTGCCCGAACCGGTGGGACCGGTCACCAGCACCATGCCGTAGGGCTTGTGGATAGCGTCCATGAACAGCTTCTGCTGGTCTTCCTCGTAACCCAGCTTGTCGATGCCCAGCTTGGCCGCGCCGGCGTCGAGGATACGCAGCACCACCTTCTCGCCGAACAGCGTGGGCAGGGTGCTGACGCGGAAGTCGATCTGCTTGGTCTTGCTGATGTTGAGCTTGATGCGTCCGTCCTGCGGGATGCGCTTCTCGGCGATGTCCAGCTGCGCCATCACCTTCAGGCGCGCCGTGATGCGCGAGTGCAGCTTCACCGGCATCTTGGCCGACTGCTTGAGGATGCCGTCCACGCGCAGGCGCACGCGGTAGTCGGTCTCGTAGGGCTCGAAGTGGATGTCTGAGGCGCCGCGCTTGATCGCGTCGATCAGCACCTTGTTGACGAACTTGACGATGGGCGCGTCGTCCTTGCCGTCGGCCCCAACGTCCTTGGAGTCATCCTCGGTGCCCGCCTCGACGTCAAGATTCTCCAGTCCATCTGCGTCATCCAGCGCATCGCCGAACCCGTCGTTCGACTGGAGCCACAACTCGAGCGTGCGGCGGATGCTGTCCTCGTCGACCAGGATCGGCTCGACCACCAGGTTGGTGTGGAACTTGAGCTCGTCCAGCGCATGGCTGTTGGTGGGATCCGAGGTGCCGACGAACAGCTTGGCGCCGCGCTTGTACAGCGGCAGCACCTGGTGCTTGTTCAGCAGCTCCTCGCTGACCAGCTTCACCGCGCTCATCGAGCCATCCATGGTGGCCGGGTCGAACACCGGCATGCCGAACTCGATGGAGTTGGCGGCGGCCATCTGGGCGGCGGTCACCAGCTTGTGCTCGCGCAGCCAGGCCGCGACCGGCTTGCGCTCGGCCGTGGCCTTGTCGAGCGCCTCCCGGGCCGCCCCTTCGTCCAGGGCGCCGTCCATGACCAGGCGCCGGGCGATGCCGGTGATGCCGACGAGGTTGGAGGTGGCAACTGCGTTCATGTGGATTCTTCCCCTCGGGCCGCTCGGACTTTACCGAAAGCACGGCACGTGCCAAGTGCGGCCCGTCGCGGTTCCGGCGTCGTTCCCTGCCGACGGGCGCCCGATCCGGCTATCCTTGGCCGTCAAAGGGGAATCCGATGCGCCTTTCCATCATCCTGCCTGCCAAGAACGAGGCCGAGGGCCTGCGCCTCACGTTGCCGCGCCTGCGGGCCGCGCAGCCGGATGCCGAACTGATCGTAGTGGATGACGGATCCTCGGACGATACGGCCAAGGTCGCCGAGGACCACGGCGCCAAGGTCCTCTCGAGTCCCTACTCGATGGGCAACGGCGCGGCGATTAAACGTGGGGCACGGGCCGCGAGCGGCCAGATCCTGGTCTTCATGGATGCGGATGGTCAGCACGATCCGGCCAGCATCGGGAGCTTGCTGGACAGGCTGGCGGACGGCTACGACATGGTCGTGGGCGCCCGCGACTGGGCGGGGCAAGCAGGCGTACACCGTGGCGCGGCGAATGCCTTCTACAACTGGCTGGCCAGCCGTATGACGGGTTTCGAGGTTAAGGACCTGACTTCCGGCTTCCGAGCGGTCCGTGCAGAGAAGTTCCGCGAGTTCATCCACCTCTTGCCCAACGGGTTCAGCTACCCGACGACGAGTACCATGGCGTTCTTCCGTAGCGCTTATCCGGTAGCCTATGTGCCTATCCCGGTAGCCAAGCGGCTGGGACGCAGCCATATCCGGCCGCTGCGCGACGGCGTGCGGTTCCTGCTGATCATCTTCAAGATCGCGACGCTCTACTCCCCGCTGAAATTGTTTGCCCCGACAGCGGTAGCGTTTTTTCTGCTGGGTGGTGGCTACTACGGCTACACGTTCTCGACTCAAGGCCGCTTCACTAACATGAGCGCCTTGCTGCTCAGTGCCGCAGTCATCATCTTCCTGATCGGCCTGATCTCGGAACAGATCACAGCGCTGACTTACAAACGCGATACCTGAGGCTCCAGGCCGGGCCAGACCTACGGCGCGGCGGATGCCGCTATGCCGTAGATGACTCCGGCGATCGCCGGGTAAGCAAGATAAACACCCCACTCAGGCCCAGCTCTGCACAGACGGTTAGCAGGCGCACGAGCGCGACCGACAACACCGCGACCGGCAACGGGACAAGCACCTGAAGCATGCCTGTGAGCGCCGCCTCGCGAACGCCGATGCCGGCGGGCGCAAACAGCGCGAGCATGCCCAGCAGCCCGGCGAAGTAGTAGAAGACGGTCAGCTCGGGCAGCGTCCACGGATCAATCCACGCGAATACCCTGATCGCGAACAACAGACTCGCCCCGTGCAGCATCATCACCACAGCCTGCAGGGCTACGGCTTTGGCTAACAGTACCGCGTCCGGCCGGGTCGCTGGTGGGGACGACAGTCGCTGTAGCAGCGGAATGCGGGCGACCAACGGTCGCAGGAACCGGTTGGAGGTCAGCACCAGCAGCATGCCGAGTGCGATTGCGATCAACACCAGGTGCAGCGGCTCGATCGCGACCACGCCTAGCAACGCCGCCGCCAGGATGAACAGGCACACCGCGATCAGCGAGGATGCAGTCTCGATGTAGAGCGACATGCCGGCGTTGGTGCGCTGGGAAATTTTGTAGCCCTCCAGTCGCAGGTAGACGGTTGCAATCTTGCCGGGAATGTAGCGGCCCAGGCGCGAAGTCGACCAGATCCGCGCGTGGACGAGCCAACTGGCTCTGGCGCCGTAGTGGGACGCTATGCCTACCCAGATACCGATGTTGCACAGGTAGGCAAGGACGACCAGGCCGAGTGCCAGCGCCGCGTAAGCCCAATCCAGGGCGTAGTCGTAGGCGAGGATTCGCCCCGCGTTCCTCGCAAGATACACCGCGATGAAGGCGAGCATCGCAATCCATAGGGCTGCCTTCAGTCGACGGCCGTCGACCCTCATCGGTTCGCGTCTTTCACGGCGACTGCGATCGTCTGGTGGCACCAGGGGCGTGGGAACGGGATCAGCCCCAAGACCGGCAGCGGGAATCCGCCGGAATGGAGCCTGACGTCGCGGAAGCCGCAATTCTCGATCATCCGGACCAGCCAGCGTTGCGGGTAGAGGTACAAGTGCTCGGACGTGTAGAAGTACTTCCTGTCCAACGTGAGCGTCAGAAGCCGCTCGATCAGCGAATTCGGGTTTGGCGTGGACAGCACAATACGCCCGGACGGGCCCAGCACCGCGCGGCAATCTCGCAGGAAACTGTAGGGCTGCTCGACGTGCTCGAGGATCTCGCCTGCCACCACGGCGTCGAAGCTGCGGCCCGCAAGCAGAGTAGTGAGTTCACCTGCGTCCCCAGCGATACTCTCGTGGTAGTTCGGTGGCGTCGTGCGCTGTTCGAGGTCGAACCCGACCACATGCTCGTTGTCCAGGAATCGGTTGGGCGACTGCGCCCATCCGATGTCCAGAACCGAAGGGCAGCCTCGTACGAGGCGGGCCATCCGCTTCATGCGCAGAGATTCGTCCAGGTGGATCGGCATGCTCTGATCCTCAGCGGCTGCGACGGATGTCCAGAGTGTCGATGACTTGCCGGGCGACGAATTCCGCTACGTCCTCGCTGTCCTGCAGCATCTGGCGCCTCGCATCTCGGCAGCTGTCTGCATCCACGCCTAACAGCCAGTCGAGTCCTTGGTCGAGGGATTCGGCGTTCAGGTTGCGGATGTTCCTGACCAGTCCGTACCTTGACTCCTGCTCGTCCGTGTAGCCCCTGTGGGTCCGTGCCATGTAGACGGCGGGCACGCCGAGCACCGCGCATTCGGACGCCATTGTCGCGCTCTCGCCGAAATAGCCTGCGCAGAACGCCATCAGGTGGTGGATGTCGAGGGGACTGCCGTGGTAGAGGTAGGCCTGCAAGTGCGCAGGCAGCGACGCTTCCGACGAGATGATGACCTTTCCGCGGGCCGAGAGCCGCTTGATCGCTATTTCAAGCAGTTCGTGGCCCAGGCCCCGATCGCCGATGTCGTGATTGGCGGTCCACGAGACGATGCGGATCAGATAGGTAGGCCTATCCATGTCCAGCCCGGCCCGGAGAGCCGTCCCGTGGTCGGGGGAGAAACGGCGTGGGTCCAGATAGCTCAGTTCGTGGTAGCCCTGATAGCGCGTGGTCTTCGCCCGTGGAGTCCACCCGTCGTAGCAATTGGGCACGACCAGTCGCGTGGCAAGCGGATAAGTGATCCGATTCTGCATGTTTGCGATCTCGGTGTCGTAGAACACCACGCTCGGAATCCTGCATAGACAGGCTGATTGCGCGGCGAATGTTCCGCCCAGAGCCACTGCGATGTCGGCCCTCGTGCGCCGAATATGGCGGGCCAACAGCAGGTTGCGGCGGATAAGTTCAACCGCCAGTCCGGCCGGCGTGGTGGCAGCTTTGCCCAGCGAACTGTGGGAAATGCCCAGGCCGTCCAGGATGTCGATGGCTACGTCCTTGTTGCGCGAGGTCACGGAAACCTCGTGCCCCTGCTCAGCCCACCGCACAATCGGGAAACGGAAGAAGTGCGCGTGCGCCGGGTGGCAGATGTCTACGAGAATCGTCGCCATTGGTTACGTCATGTTCGACGGGATCAGTATGCCATGTGCCATCAGGCTATCGGGCGGGATGGGCAGCTGGCAGGCCGGTGGGAACACTAAAGGCTTCAATCTGGCGCGCAAGGTCCGTGCGGTCCAAGGCGCGCAGTTCCGTGGACAGATGCACGATGAATGGATCGTGGGACGGGATCTCCTTGATAGCGGCGATGAAGTAAGGCATCGCCGCGTCCGGATCAGACAGGTCGTTCATGAAGAAGTACCCGATGGCGGCCGTGCCGAATGGTCCGACCTCTCCCCGGTTGACCAGCCCGGTCAGCGTTTCCGTAAGCTGCTGTCTGTCGAGTTGCACTCCATTCCTTCCGTGGTAAGTGAAGACCAGATAGGCCCTTGCGTTGTCCCGGGTCATGGGGACCGTACTGATGCGTTGCTGCAGCCGGCTCCAGTCCTCCGGAGTGATGGATCCGTGCAGCGACTTCAACACCACAAGCAAGGCGAGGCTGTTGATGGAGTCGGGGGTAGCTATGGCACCCGCATCGCACGTCCGGATCGCCTCTTCCAGGCGGGAATTTTCCGCGACGGGGCCGCCGCCATCCTTGAACTGGCTCGCGCACAGCTGAGTCCAAGCTCGCCCGGATCGCGGCGCGTTCTCGGTGGCTACCTTGGCGATACTCTCGTTGCTGGCCCAAGTGTCTGCGCGGAAGAGGGTGGTAGCCGATAGGGCGATAAGCAGGATCGCCGCGGCCGTTGCGGACGTGGCTGCCCTAGGAGGCTGCGCGAGGTTGGCTTTCGCCAGCAGGCTTCCTACCGCCAGTACCACGCCGATCAAGGCAAAGTGGTTGCGATGTTCGAAGGCCAGTTCCAATCCGATCACGTTGCTGGTGATGAAATGGGCAGAGAAAAAGAGGAACACACCTAGGGCGAACAGCGGCAGACGCGCGCGCAGATGCCACGCGAGACCAATGAGTCCCAGCACGATGGCTATAGCCGGCAGGGTCGTCCAGGGCTGGAATGGGCCTCGCGAGGGCTGCACCCAGTCATAGTAAAAGGGCATGTTGCCTGGGAGCGGTATCAGGATCTGCCACAAGTACATGCAGAGCACCCGCCCCTGTGTGAGCAGGCGTTCGCCAGCGGAGAAGTCGCGGCCTTGATAAGCCTGGCCGTGCCAGAAATGCGGGACCACGAGAAGATAGATTGCGGCGCCCATGACCGTTGCGACCACATAACTCCGTCGCAAACGAGCGGATAGGCGCGGGTCGGCAGCCGCAAAACGCAGGATCGTTAGCTCGAGAGCGAGCGTATACGCGGGCAGCAGGGCGGAATCCTCCTTGCATCCCATCGCAACGATCCACAGCAGGAAGGTTAGCAGCCATCCCGTCCGGCCCGACTTGCCTGCGATCTGCGCCTTTCGTGCTTCCAGATAGGCCCAAAGCGCAAGCACCAGGAACAGGGTCCCCATCGACTGAAGGCGCTGCACTACATAAAGAACGGAGGACACTTGCAAAGGGTGCACGGCCCAGGCCAAGGCGAAGGCCGGAGCCATCCACTGCACGCGCGATGCCGGAGTGCCGGCCAGTGCTAGGAGTGTGCGGAAGAACCAGGTGAGCACCAGCGCCGTCAGGCCATGGAGCAAGATATTGGTGGTCTTGAAGGCGCTTGCGTCCGGTCCCTCGGCCCGCCAGTAGTCCAACGCGAAAGTAAGCATGGGGATAGAGCGCGTCGTGCCGGACAATTGCACGCCAGTCACGAGCTTCGTCACCGCATCCGCAGACAGTTCTGTCAACTGGACCGCGGGGTTATTGCTGATGTTGGGGATGTCGTCGAAGATGAACTCGCCGGACAGGCCGGGCGCGAACAAGAAGCCTGCGAGAATCGCAACGAGAAGACTGAAGACAAAGAAGCGGATACGGTTGGTGTCGAGAACGCGCATTCGCCAAGGCCCGATAGGTGTCAGGAAGTATGACCGATTGCCGAGCCAAGCATGCGAAGGGAGCATCTACCTCGTTGAGGCCTGCTCCTGCGAGTCACCGCTGCCGGGGCCCTGTCGCGGTTACGCGTGTGGCGGACACCGGCTTCGCCGTTCACTAATTTAAAGCGCAGTTTCCGTCCTGCATATCACACGTTGTGGTACGAAACCCAGGTGGGCGGGGGCTGCCGGTAATCGGGGTGGCCATGTCCGTCGCAACCTCTGCAGTCGCGCACGCAGTAAGCGGCGGACTGGATAACGAGATTTGGTTGTAGATAGCGGCCAGGCTGAAGCTGGCGTAGTTCTTCATTTCGGCCAAGCACGCCGCCTCGGCACTACGAATGCGATAGTTGTTGTAGGCCGGCAAAGCAATTGCAGCCAAGATGGCAATGATCGCAACGACGATCATTAACTCGATCAACGTAAAGCCGCGCACGTGTCTGGACATCGAAGATCTCCCGGCATGCCTGCCGCCCCACCCAGAAGTTAAGCAATAAGCAGGCCAAGCCCTCGCGGTGACCTATCGGCAACAGTGCGGACATCTCTTCAAAAAAAAGCCCCTCCGTGGGAGGGGCTTCGATGACCATCCGCTTCGCGTTAGATCGTGCAGGTCGCGGTGGTGGGGTCGCACGACGGGTCGCGGACACCCGGAGCAGCCGTGTCGAAAGTACCGCTCGGGTCGCCACTCTGGCAGGCGCTGCCGGTGAACGTCGGCAGGGGAGTCATTTCAGAGACGGAAGCGGCCAGCCACGAGTTCATGAACGCCTTGGCCTCGCCGAGGCAGGCGTTCTCGGCCGAACGAATACGGTAGTTGTTGTACGCCGGCAGCGCGATGGCGGCCAGGATGGCGATGATCGCGACGACGATCATCAGCTCGATGAGCGTGAAGCCCTTCTGCATCTTCTTCATGTGTATCCCCTAGGTTTTGGTAAGTCGACTTTCACGTGGTCCGCTGGTGCGGTCGCGCCGGGTCCAGTGGTTTGCCGTGCAGCGGTGCACGTGCGTGGAGATTAACGCAGGTTGCGTGCCAATCAGGAACTTGAGCAACGCGATGTCATAACGGTGGAATGCGTCACATTCCGGCATGAAAGTGCCAAGGCGGTCGTGCCGCCCTATCGCGTCGCATAGTGACGTGATTTGTCAGGCGCTGGATTCGTGACCGGATGGAGCGCTGGTATCGCCGGCGGCGGGTTGTCGGCATGGTCAGTGCGTGACTTCGCCAGGCCCGTCGGACGGCGACGGATAGTCTCCGGGCATTGGCGGGATGCGGGTGCGACGCAACCCTGCCGCTGAGGCCTGGGAAAGACGTGTTTCAGCGGATGCCCGATGACGGGTCGGCCCGGGACGCGCCGCGGCTGGACTGCCGGTCCGTGTCGACTTCCTTGCCGCGTGCTGCCGGCGACCTGACTGGGCCGGAAAGGCCTTGGCGCTCAATCGATCCCGAGCTTCTTGAGCTTGTAGCGCAGCGCCCGGAAGGTGATCCCCAGTGCGGCCGCGGTCTTGGTCTTGTTGTAGCGGTTTTCCTGCAGGGCCTGCTGGATGGCGGTGCGCTCGATCTCCTCGATGTAGGAGGGCAGGGCGCTGCTGGAGGTGTCGAAGGGGTTGAGGCTGCGCGGGTCGGCGGCGGTGCCTGCGGCGACGGGCGAGGGGGGAGGAACGCTTGCATGCGCCGGGGACGGCGCTGGGGCTGGCGGCCCCGGCTGCGGGCCCCGGAGTCCGCTGCCGGTGGGCAGCTGCAGGTCGTCGGCGTGGATGGTGTTGCCGTCGGCCAGGGCCAGCGCGCGCTCGAGCACGTTCTCCAGCTCGCGCACGTTGCCCGGGAAGGGGTAGGTCTCGAGGGCGGCGACGGCGTCGGGCGCCAGCGTCGGCGGCTGGCGCTTCATCGCGCGCGAGAGACGCTCGAGCACGGCGTCGGAGAGCAGGGCGAGATCGCCGTCGCGTTCGCGCAGGGGCGGCACCTGCAGGCCGATGACGTTGATGCGGTAGTAGAGGTCGTGGCGGAAGCGGCCGTCGGCGACCAGCTGCGAGAGGTCCTTGTGGGTGGCCGAGAGGATGCGCACGTCCACCGGTACCTCGCCCTGCGCGCCAACGGGACGCACGCTCTTCTCCTGGATGGCGCGCAGCAGCTTGACCTGCATCGGCAGCGGCAGTTCGGCCACCTCGTCCAGGAACAGGGTGCCGCCGTCGGCGGCCTGGAACAGGCCGGGCTTGTCGCTGGTGGCGCCGGTGAAGCTGCCCTTCTTGTGGCCGAAGAACTCGCTTTCCATCAGCTCGGACGGAATCGCGCCGCAGTTGACCGGCACGAACGGCCCGCCCGCGCGCGAACCCTGGGCGTGGATGGTGCGCGCCACCAGCTCCTTGCCGGTGCCGGACTCGCCGAGGATGTGCACCGGTGCCTGGCTGCGGGCGACCTTGGCGATGGTCTGGCGCAGCGAGACCATCGGTGGCGAGGTGCCGAGCAGGCGGCCGGCGTCCTCGGGCTGGGCCAGCCGCTTTGCGTTGAGCTCCAGCGCCTGGCGCACCAGGCCGCGCAGCACGTTGATGTCCACCGGCTTGCTGACGAAGTCGAAGGCGCCGCCCTTGAGCGCCTCGACCGCGGCCTCGACGTTGCCGTAGGCGGTGATCACCGCCACCGGGGTGGACGGGAACCGGGTGGAGATCTCGCTGACCAGCTCCAGGCCCGAGCCGTCGGGCAGGCGCATGTCGGTCAGGCACAGGTCGTAGGACACGGTGGCCAGCATCTGCCGGGCGGCATGCAGGTTGGGCGCGGTGTCGGTCCGCAGGCCCATCCGCCCGAGGGTCAGCACCAGCAGTTCGCGGATGTCTTGTTCGTCATCGACGATCAGGGCGCTGCGGGCTTCATTCATGGGGACTGCTGGCGGATCGCAAGGTGACCAATATTGACAGTTTTTGACGTGGGTGACGAGGGCGCGTGCGGTGGGGTATGGCGCGAACGGGGGGCGGCCGTGGTTGCCGCATGGTGCGGGACCAGGCGTCCGGGGCGGCAAAGCGGCCGCCGGCGAGGCTGCCGGGGAAGCCGGTGGAAGGCCGCCGCGCCGTCCCAGTGAACCTCCGGACAAACCCCTCCCGCCCGTCATTCCCGCGAAGGCGGGAATCCGGTGGCTCTGGGCTCAACAGCTTGCAGCCACTGGATCTCGGCGTTCGCGGCGACGACGGCAGTTGTTCGGAGGTCCCCTACCTCTGCAGCAGGGCGTACTGCGGCGGCAGGCTGATGCGGAAGCAGGCGCCGCCGCCGGGGACGGAGACGTACTCCAGCGTGGCGTCGTTGGCCCGGCACAGTTCGTGGGCGATGTAGAGGCCCAGGCCGGTGCCGTTCTCCGATGTGGTGAAGAACGGGCGGAACAGCTGGCTGGCGACGCTGTCGGGAATGCCCGGCCCGCGGTCGAGCACGCTGATGACCGGTGCGCGCTGGTCGCCCTCCACGTGGATGGAGATGCGCGGCATCTCGCCCGGCATGTGGCCGTAGCGCACGGCGTTGTTCACCAGCGAGGTCATGATCTGCTGCAGGTGGCGCGGGTCGAACATCACGGGCAGGCGCGGCGGGCCGTCGGTCAGGCGCAGCTGCGCGTTGTCCTCCGGCACGATCATCCGGTAGTCGTCGATGAAGTGGCGCATGAAGCCGATCAGCTCGATGTGCTCGGGCTTGGCGCGCTCGCGCCGGGCCAGGCCCAGCACGCTCTCGACGATGCCGTTGGTGCGCAGGCACTGCTGGTGGATGATCTGCAACAACCGGCGGTCGGCGGTGCTGAGGTCTTCCGACTCCTCCAGCAACTGGGTCGCGTAGCTGATCGCCGCCAGCGGATTGCGGATCTCGTGGGCGAGGCTGGCGGAGAAGCGGCCCATCGCGGCCAGGGTGATCGACTCGGCCCGGCGCGAGACCAGCGAGGTGTCGTCCAGGAAGATCAGGGTGGAGTCGCTGGTGGCCAGCAGGCGCGCGAAGCGCGGCAGCACCTCGGTCTGGTCGGGGCCGCAGGCCATCGGGGTGTCGTCCTGGCGTCCGTCCTGCAACCACGCGGCCAGGCGCAAGGCCAGTTCGGGCGCGGCCTGGGCCAGCGCCTGGCCGTGCAGGCCGGCGCGGTCCGCATCGCCGTCGTCGCCCAGCAGCAGTGTCGCGGCCTCGTTGGCCATGCGCACGCGCCCGGTGCCGTCCACCAGGATCACGCCGATGCGCATGCGCCGGATCACCAGTTCGTTGATCTCGGCCAGGTTGGCCGCCTCGACCCCGCGCTGGTCGGCGAGGCGGCGCGCGTCCTGCATCTGCCGGCCAAGGTGGCGCATCAGCGCGACCACGGCGAAATAGGCCACCGCGAACATCAGCACTTCGGCCAGCGGCCGGTACGCGTGTACCTGCTCGATCCGGTCCCAGACATACTCGGCCACCAGGGCCAGGGTGGCCGCCGCGGCGAAGGCCATGGCCCAAGGCATCGTGAGGAACAGCGATCCGGCGGCGAGGTTGAACACCAGCATCAGCGCGATGCCGGGGCCGGCGCCGGGCATCGCGTGGGTGGCCAGGACCACCACGGTGATGTCGATCGCCAGCCCGGCGGCCGCGTGCGAGGCCATCGCGTCGGGCGTGCGCCGCGCATGCACCAGCAGCAGGGCCGACAGCGCCAGGTAGGTGACCGAGACCGAGCGCGCCAGCTGCGGCAGGTGCATGTCGCCGATCAGCGCCCCGGCCGGGCTGAACACCACCAGGGCCAGCAGGGAGGCCACCAGCACGCGGTACAGCGCGAACAGGTACAGCTCGCGGGCTGGCGACGGAGTCAGGTCCGGCGTGGCTGCTGGGGATGCAGGCAAGGGGCGGCCGCAGGCGGGGGCAGCCCCGGAGTATAGGGGGCCGCGCGCGGGCGCGGCCGGGGGCGGATTTTGCCCGGGGGCGGCGCATGGGCGAGAATAGGCGGCCGCGTGCAGCCTGCTGGCCTCCGGGTCCGGGATGCGCGACGCGATCCTCCCCAGCACGGACCCCTCATGAACTTCCACGAATACCAGGCCAAGCAGTTGTTCGCCGACTACGGCATCGCGGTGCCGGCCGGGCGCGTCGCGCGCTCGCCTGAAGAGGCGGTCGATGCCGCCAAGGCCATCCCGGGCGACCTCTGGGTGGTGAAGGCCCAGATCCACGCCGGCGGCCGCGGCAAGGCCGGCGGCGTGAAGCTCGCCCGCAGCCTCGATGAGGTGCGCGAGTACGCCAAGGCCATGCTCGGCACGAAGATGGAGACCTACCAGTCGGCGGGCGTGGCCCTGCCGATCGACTCGGTGCTGATCTCCGAAGGCACCGACATCGACAAGGAACTCTACCTGTCGGTGCTGGTCGACCGCTCGACCCAGTCGATCACCTTCATCGCCTCCAGCGAGGGCGGCGTGGACATCGAGCAGGTGGCGGCCGAGACGCCGGAGAAGATCCAGACGCTCAACGTCAACTACGTGCAAGGCCTGCAGCCCTACCAGTGCCGCGACATCGGCTTCGCGCTGGGCCTGACCGCCAAGCAGGTCGGCCAGCTGTCGAAGATCATGCTGGGCCTGTACAAGCTGTTCAACGAGAAGGACCTGGCGCTGGTCGAGCTCAACCCGCTGGCGATCCTCACCGACGGCAACCTGGCGGTGCTCGACGGCAAGGTCAACTCGGACGACAACGCCAGCTTCCGCCACGCCGACCTGGTCGCGATGCGCGACATCCGCCAGGAGGACGAGACCGAGGTGGCCGCCAGCCAGCACGACCTCAACTACGTGACCATGGACGGCAACATCGGCTGCATGGTCAACGGCGCGGGCCTGGCGATGGCGACCATGGACGTGATCAAGCTGGAAGGCGGAGAGCCGGCCAACTTCCTGGACGTGGGCGGCGGCGCCAACAAGGAGCGCGTGACCGAGGCGTTCAAGCTGATCCTGTCGGACGAGGACGTGAAGGCGATCTTCGTCAACATCTTCGGCGGCATCGTGCGCTGCGACATGATCGCCGAGGGCATCATCGCCGCGGTCAAGGAAGTGGACGTCAAGGTGCCGGTGATCGTGCGCCTGGAAGGCACCAACGTCGAGGAAGGCAAGAAGCTGCTGCGCGAGAGCGGGCTGGCGATCACGCCGGCCGACGACATCAACGACGGCGCGAAGAAGGCCGTCGCCGCGGTGAAGCAGGCCGCCTGACGATTTGCCCTCTCCCTTGCGGGGGAGGATCACCATGCTCCCTCCCCCGCTGGCGGGGGAGGGCTGGGGTG
>JAEXLY010000089.1 GCA_023444765.1 Pseudomonadota bacterium
GCCACAGCGTGTCGTCGAGGTCGAGGGTGATGGCGTGGACGGGGAAACTCACCCCGTCATTGTAGGTCCAGGCGCCCGGCCGCGCGCCTGCGCGTCCCGGCCGCTCGGCTACTCCAGCAGCCGCGCCCAGCCCTCCATGCCCTCCACGCGCGCCAGCACCAGCTTGACGCACACCAGCAGCGGCACCGCCAGCAGCAGGCCGATGATTCCCCACAGCCAGCCGAACAGCATCAGCGCCAGGATCAGCACCAGGGGCGACAGCGCCATGCTCCGTCCCAGCACGATGGGCGTCACCACCTGGCCTTCGATGGTGTGCAGCACCAGGTAGGCAGCGGCCGGCATCAGCGCCATCCAGACGTCGTCGAAGGTCACGAAGCCGACCAGCAGCATGGCCAGCATGCCGATCAGCGGACCGACGTAGGGCGCGAAGTTGAGCAGGGCCACCATCGTGCCCCACAACAGCGCCTCCGACAGCCGCACGTCCAGCAGGATGAGCACCACGGCGAACAGCAGCCCCACCACGGTGTTGATCAGGCTGATGGTCAGCACGTAGCGCGAGACCTCGCGCTCGATCGACTGCAGGATCTCGACGGTGAATTTCTTCTGCTGCCGCCCGGGCAGCAGCGCGATCGCATGGCGCTGCAGGTTCACGCCGTACACCATGAAGAAGAACGTCAGCAGCACCACCGCGAGGATGGAGGCGAGCAGGCGCGGGGTTTCGGTGAACATCCGGTAGGGATCGGGCGCGGTCTGCACCACCTGCGGGCGTCGGCCGCTGTCGCCGCCGGCGGCGCGGGCCAGGGTTTCGGCGGCCTTGTTGGCCTCCAGCACAGGCCTGGTGAACTCGCGCAGCTTGGGCGCCAGCTGGCGCAGCGCGCGCGGCGCCTCGCTGGCCCAGGCGATCGCCGACGGCGCCATCTGGTAGGCCAGGGTTCCGGCCAGCGTCAGCCCGCCGGACAGCACCAGCAGCGCGGCCAGGAAGCGCGGCACCCAGAGTCGGTGCAGCAGGCGGATCAGCGGATTGCCCACCAGGGCGAAGAACATCGCCAGCAGGATCGGCAGCACCAGGTCCTGCGCCGCCCACGCGGTGAACCCCACCGCCAGCGTCGCCAGCACCAGCGCCGCGTTCGACGAGCGTGGCCGCGGCGGTGGCGCCGGCGTCTCGGAGGCAGGCAGGGTCGGCGTGGCGTCGTGGGGCATGGCGGCCTGCGGCAGGGAGGTGGGCGATCTTCGACCTGCCTGCGGGATGGCGGCGTGATGGCGGCGCGCGGCGGCATCGGCGGCAGTCGCCCGATGCGGGCTTTCGAGTGCCGGATGCAGGCCACGCACGGCGCTGCGTGGCCGATCGGCAAGGTCTCGCGGCTGTGGCCTGGCAGTGCGCGCACGACATCAGGGCGCGGCCACTGCGGCAGACTCCGCCCGCCTCCGCGGGGCGGGCAGATATGGACGCAGCCGATCCCTCCTGCGTCCCGCCCATCGGCGTCACGTACCCTGGCCGCGGGCGGCAGACGCCCTGCCGCCTCCAGGCGCCTGGTGCCCGATCGCGCGCCCGTCCGGATCGGGTGGCGCCACAGCCTGCCGACCAGGACCTGCCAACGAAGCATCGCGGGCGCGCGACCACACTTAAGTGTGGTCAGGGAGACAAGGCGAACCGCTACCTGGTGCGGCGGGCAGCTGGATCGGCCGACGACGCGCCGCGCAACCGCCCGAAGCCGATTGCCGAATGCCCGGCGGCAGCGCGAACGACGCTCCACTGCACAGGCCGGCCATGGCGCCGCCAAGCCAGATCAGCGACCGGATGGCCGGCTCGTGCGCGGGGACCTCCTGGCGCCAAAGCGCCCACCGCCGGACCCGCCGGTGCCCGAGGCCGTGCTCGCCTGGCTCCCGGCGCTCCCCTATCGCTCCGAAACCTCGGTCGCGGCTTCCGCAGGGCGCGGAGCGGTATCCCATTGCGCATCGACGCGGCGACGGGCATCGGAGACGCCGGGTCGGACCGCGTCCGCAATGCCGGGCGCTGCGCCGCCCGCCAGCGGCGCGGGATCGGGGTGCGCACCGGTGGCCGCCGCCACTTCGGTGGCCGCCTCCTCGGCGGTATCGGCTGCCACCTCGGCCGCCACGCCGGCTTCATCGGCCGCCACTTCGGCGGTGTCCGCGGCCTGCTTGGCCCGGAACGAGGCGGTGAGGCTCCACAGGCTGGTGCCGATCTGTACCCAGCGCGAGGCGGGCAGGCCGGTGACCTTGCGCATCGGCCGCGCGCGACCGACCAGGAAGCCGCCGACCAGGCCAGCCAGCACGATCCGCGTCGGCGTCCAGCCCTCGCGCCAGGTGCTGCGCAGTCCACGCCACGAGGCGCGGGCGTGCGCGTGCCGCTGCTCGAGCGCGAGGTCCCGGTCACGTACCTGCCGGAGCAGATCGTCGAAGGCCATCATTCCACTCCCTGCGGTGCGGGCCCGGGCGGAGCCGCGGACGGCGGCGGCGACTCCCCGGGGGTCTTGCCGCCGAGCCGCGAGAGCTGCCGGCGCGTGGCCTGCATGCCCATGTGGGCGAGGTAGCCGCGCATGCGCCACACGCACAGGCCGGCGCCGGCGAGGTAGGCGAGCGCCACCAGCAGCAGCGCCCACACCCACTCCAGCCCGAGCGCGTTGAGGCCGGCCACCAGCACCCCGGTCAGCAGCAGCCAGGCCGAACTGCCCAGCAGGGCGGCGATGCCGCCCCAGGCCAGGCCGCGGCCCATGGCGCTGCGCGCGAGCGCGAAGTCGGCGGCGGCCAGCTCGCGCAGGGCCGAGGCGGTATCGCGCGCACCGTGCAGGGTTTCGCGGCGGGCGGCGTTGAGTTCGCGCAGGGTCTCGTCGATCCCCGGCGCCTTCTCCCCTCCCCCGCCCTCGCCGCCGGCCCCGGGGCCGGCCTGGTTGGCTGCATCCGCGCCCACGTCGGACGCTTAGTCGTTGCTGCGGGCGAGCTTGGCGATGATCCAGCCGGCCGCGAAGGCCACGCCGAACGAAGCGATCGGGCGCTCGCGGATCAGGTCGGCGGCGCTGTCGATCAGGTCCTTGCCCTTGTCCATCAGCGCATCGACCTGCTCGCGGGCCACCGCGCCGCCTTCTTCCAGCGCCGCCATGCCGGCCAGCGCGGAATCGGCCAGGTCGGCCTTCACCGTCGAACGTCCGGCGCGCAGCTCCTCTCCGGCGGCACCGGCGGCGCTGCGCACCGCGCTGCCCGCGTCGCTGGCGGCGGTCTTGAGATGGGCACCGGCCTGGCCGAGATTGTCCTTCATCGCTTCGGTCGAAGTGGGAGTCATCGTGAGTCTCCTGGAAATGGGTGGCGGTGGCGCCGTGGGGGATGCCGGCGCGCGGCCGGTCATTCCATGATCAGGTTCCCCACGCGTCCGCCGCGTGAAATCCTGAGCACCAGCTGCTGCGGGCGCTCGGCCAATGTATCGCGGAAACCGGCGAGGTCGCGGAACTCTCCGCTGTTGGCCGCGAAGATGTAGTCGCCCTCGCGCAGGCCGTTGCGGTATGCGCGGCTGTTGCGGTCCACCTTGTCCACCAGCACGCCGCGCGCGTTCGGATTCTGCCGGCGCAGCGCCTCGGGCAGGTCGGACAGCGTGGCGCCGGTGAGGCGGTCGTCGAAGCTGGCACCGTCGCGTGGCATCGCGCGCAGGCGCGCGGTGACGGTGCGCGGCTCGCCGTCGCGCAGCACCTCCAGGGTCACCGGCGCATCCAGCGGCTGCAGGCCCTGCAGGTTGCGCAGCGCGACCGGATCGTCCATGCGCTGGCCGTTTGCCGAGACGATGACATCGCCCGTGCGCAGCCCCGCCGCGGCCGCGGACGAGCCGCCGTGCAGGCGCGTGACCACCACCCCGCGCGGCGCATCCAGCCCCAGCGCCGCCGCCAGGCGCGCATCCACCGCCTGGGTCTCGATGCCCAGGGTGCCGCGCTGCACGCTGCCGGTGCTGGCCAGCTGCTGCATCACGTTGCGCGCCAGGTCCACGGGAATCGCGAAGCCCAGGCCGATGTTGCCGGCCGCGCTGCCGCGCGGGTTGAAGCTGGCGGTGTTGATGCCCACCAGTTCGCCGCGCAGGTTGACCAGGGCGCCGCCGGAGTTGCCCGGGTTGATCGAGGCGTCGGTCTGGATGAAGTTCTGGTAGCCCGCGCCCGGCACGTTGCTGCGGCCCACCGCCGAGACGATGCCGGAGGTGACGGTCTGGCCCACGCCGAAGGGATTGCCCACCGCCACCACGAAATCGCCCACGTCCAGCTGGCCGCCGCTCGCCAGCGGGATCGCCGTCAGCCCGTCGGCGGGGATGCGCATCAGCGCCACGTCGGTGTCGGGATCGGAGCCGATGAACTCGGCCTTGAGCGTGCGTCCGTCGGCCAGGGTCACCGACACCTCGTCGGCGTTCTCGATCACATGGTGGTTGGTGAGCACGTAGCCGTTGCGCGCATCCACCACCACGCCCGAGCCCAGCGAACGCGCGATCTGCTCCTGGGTCAGTTCCGGGAACATGCGGCGAAAGAAGGGGTCGGCGCCGAACGGGCTCACCTGGCGCCGCTGCGCCGCATGCACGCTCACCACCGAGGGCGTGACCCGGCGCAGCATCGGCGCCAGCGAGGGCATCGCCTGGCCATCCACGGCCATCGGCAGCGCGGCCAGCACCGGCACCGGCGCGGTGGCCGGTTCGGCGGCATGGGCCGGCGGCTGCACGGCCTCGCGGATGGCGGTGGCGGTGAACCCGCCGAACGCGGCGGCGGCGGCAAGCACGAGCAGGGTGGGGGCTGGGCGCATGGTCTGGTCGCGGCTGGTCGAGGGGCGTCGGTGAAGATGGGCGCGGCCCGCCGCCGGGGCAAGCCCGGACGGGCGCATCGACGCGCCGCACTGCACCAACACAGGGCTGTCGAGTGTCGTCCGGGACGCCTCCATCGAAGCTGAACACGGCCGTTTTCCGGGCCTCCCGCGGCGCCTGCCGCCGCCCGCGTTGCTTGCGACCGCAACGTTGTTGACTTCCCCCGGAGGCGCGCGTAGCGTGGCCCGGCCCTCCACAACATATTGGGGTCCCGCCCGCAAGGCTGGCCCAAGGCGTGGGGTTTTCGGCAGAATGGCGGACCGCCATCCGCTCGACCATGGGGGACTCGCGGACGCCTCCGGCAGGCCCGCAAGGGCAGACATCGCAGCATCCCGGGGGCGCTCGTCCGCGCATGGCGCGCCGGCCGTCCCCACCCGTGCCGGCGCCCGCGCTCCGGCATCGACAAAAACAACAGGCCGGGGCACGTACCCTGGCCGGCACCAGGAGACAGCACACGCATGAGCACGGTTCGTCTGGAAGCAGTCAAGACGCACGGTGAGAGGGAGATCCCGATGCAGCCCGCCTCGCAGGACATCTGGGACAAGAAGTACCGGCTCAAGACCAAGCACGGCGTCCCGGTGGATGCCGACATCGACGGCACCTGCCAGCGCGTGGCGCGTGCGCTCTCGGAGGCCGAGGCCACGCCCGAGAAGCAGAAGTACTGGTACGACCGCTTCCTCTGGGCGCTGCGCCGCGGCGCGATCCCCGCCGGCCGCATCACCTCCAACGCCGGCGCGCAGGAACACAAGCCCGCCACCAGCACCATCAACTGCACCGTCTCGGGCACCATCACCGATTCGATGGACGGCATCCTGGACAAGGTCCACGAGGCCGGGCTGACGCTCAAGGCCGGCTGCGGCATCGGTTACGAGTTCTCGACGCTGCGCCCGCGCGGCGCGTTCGTCGCCGGCGCGGGCGCGCACACCTCCGGCCCGATG
>JAEXLY010000100.1 GCA_023444765.1 Pseudomonadota bacterium
CCCCTCCTTGGCGTCGGTCAGTGCCTTGCGCCGGTCGCCGGCGCACCACACCGACACCATCAGCCGGTAATCCGGGGAATCGATGCCCATGCGGGGGAAGGCCAGGTACTCGATGGCGATGCCGCGCTTGTTGTACTCGGCGATGTCCTGGTGCAGGCGCCGGCAGTAGCCGCACTCGACGTCGGTGAACACGCTGACGGTGTACCGGGGATTGGCCGGCGCGAACACGATGCGCTCGCTGGCCGGGACCGCCGCCAGCAGGCGGCGCCGCACTTCGGCGACCCCCGCCTGGCTGAGGTCGCGCCTGGCCTGGATGTCGAACAGGCTGCCCTGCAGCAGGTAGCGTCCGTCGTCGCTGACGTAGAGCGCCTGCCCGCCGACGATGACTTCCTGGAAGCCTTCCAGCGGCGAGGCCGAGATCGCGTCGATGCGGATGTCCGGATTGATCGATTCGATGGCCTGGCGGGCGCGGTCGCCAGCCGTGCCCGGCGTGGTCTCGATCCGCTCGACCGGCTCGGCGGCAGGCTGCATGGCCTGCGCCGCGTCATCGTCGGGCGCCTGGGCGCAGGCCGACAGGCTGGCGGCGCAGAGGACGGAGATCAGCAGGCTTCGCATCGGGGGCATGGGCTCGGCGCCGGGCGCATTCGCGGAAAGGCCGCATTGTCGCATGACGGGCCACGTCGCCCGCCGTAGGGACGGGCACCCGGTGCGGCCCCGTTCAATCCCCCGCGCCGGCGTCAGGGCGACGCCAGCGCCTGGTCGTGCACGCCGGCCACCGCGCGACCCGAGGGGTCGGCCATCGCCGCGAAGCTTGCGTCCCACGCGATCGCCGCCGGCGAGGAGCATGCGATCGACTTTCCGCCGGGGACGGTCTCGGCGCAGGCGGTGCCCGGATAGAACTGCTCGAACAGCGTGCGGTAGTGGTAGGCCTCCTTGGTCTGCGGCGGATTGACCGGGAAGCGCCTGGCGGCGGCAGCCAGTTCGCGGTCGCTCACCTGCGCCTCGGCGTGGGCCTTGAGGCCGTCGATCCAGCCATAGCCGACGCCATCGCTGAACTGCTCCTTCTGCCGCCACAGGATGGCCTCGGGCAGGTAACCCTCGAAAGCTTCGCGCAAGACGCCCTTCTCCATCCGCTGCGGTCCGGCGTCGCCGCGCAGGACCATCTTGTAGCGCGCGTCCATGCGCATCGCCACGTCCAGGAACTCGCGGTCGAGGAACGGCACGCGCGGCTCCACGCCCCAGGCCATCATCGACTTGTTGGCGCGCAGGCAGTCGTAGTTGTGCAGGGCGTCGAGCTTGCGCACCAGTTCCTCGTGGAACTCGCGCGCATCGGGCGCCTTGTGGAAGTACAGGTAGCCGCCGAAGATCTCGTCGCTGCCTTCGCCCGAGAGCACCATCTTCACTCCCATCGCCTTGATCCGGCGCGCCAGCAGGTACATCGGCGTGGAGGCGCGGATGGTGGTGACGTCGTAGGTCTCGACGTGGCGGATCACCTCGGGCAGCGCGTCCAGGCCCTCCTGCAGGGTGTAGGTGAAGCCGTGGTGCACCGTGCCGAGCATCCCGGCCGCGACTTCGGCCGCGGCCAGGTCGGGCGAACCCTCAAGGCCGATGGCGAACGAGTGCAGCCGCGGCCACCAGGCTTCGGTCCTGTCGCCGTCCTCGACGCGGTGGCGGGCGTAGCGCGCGGCCACTGCGGCCACCAGCGAGGAATCCAGCCCGCCGGACAGCAGTACGCCATAGGGCACGTCGGTCATCAGCTGGCGATGGACCGCCGCCTCGAACGCTTCGCGCAGCTCCCGCGCCGATACCTGCACGCCCTCCACCGCCGCGTAGTCCCGCCATGGCCGCTCGTAGTAGCGGTGCATCGCGCCCTGCGGGCCGTCTCCCGCGCCGGCAGCCGACCACTCGTACCAGTGCCCTGGCGGAAACTGCGCCACGTCGGCGCAGATGGGCGCCAGGGCCTTCATCTCCGAGGCCACGCACAGGCGCCCCTCGCGGTCGTGGCCCCAGTACAGCGGCACCACGCCGATCGGATCGCGCGCGACCAGCACGCGCTGGCGGGCGGCGTCCCACAGCGCGAAGGCGAAGATCCCGTTGATGCGGTTGAGGAACGAGGCCGGCTCGTCCTCGCGGTACAGCGCATTGATCACCTCGCAGTCCGAGCCGGTCTGGAAGGCGTAGTCGTGGCGCAGCTCGGCCTTGAGTTCACGATGGTTGTAGATCTCGCCATTGACCGCCAGCACCTGGGTGCCGTCGGCCGAGCACAGCGGCTGCGATCCGCCCGCCGGGTCGACGATGGCCAGGCGCTCGTGCACGAGGATGGCCCCCTGGTCGAGATGGATCCCGCTCCAGTCCGGGCCGCGATGGCGCTGGCGCTGGGACAACGCCAGCGACTGCCGGCGCAGGGCCGCGATATCGTCGCCGGGCTGCAGCCCGAAGATGCCGAAGATCGAACACATGGGAAGTGGCTCCAGTGGAAGGATGGATCGCGACCGGCGCCCGATACGAAAAAAGCCCGCATCCTGCGATGCGGGCTTTCGCGTTCCGGGCGAGGCCCCGGAAGGGTTACGCCTGGTTGCAGCCCGCTGCGCGCGCACGATTGCCCGCCGCATTGGAAATGCGGTTGACCGAACGTGCGTTGCGGTGGAAGGGCCTTGCCATGGAGCGACCGTAATGGAGGCCCCGGGGCTTTGCAACGGTTGCAGACACAACCGTCACCGGAGCGCCTGAATACTCCCGGGCGGGCTGGCCGGGGGCCGGCCGCCAGCCAAGGGCGAGCACTCGTGAACGACACCATCCAGCGGCTTTCGCGCACCTCCCAGATCATGGCCATGTTCGCCCGCTACCGGCGCGCGGGCATCATGACCGGCTTCGATCTGGGCGAGATGCGCGAGGACGAAGAAGCCGACGTGGAGGCCGATGCGCTGGCCGAGCGGTTCGTAACCGACCTGGAAGCCATGGGCCCGGCGTTCGTGAAGCTGGGACAGGCGTTGTCCACCCGCCCCGACCTCGTGCCGGCCAGCTGGATCACCGCGCTCGAGCGCACCCAGGACGACGCCACGCCCGCGCCGGTGGGCGACATCGAGGCCCTGCTCGAGCGCGAGCTTGGCGTCCGCGCGAGCAAGGTGTTCTCCGAGATCGATCCGCAGCCGATGGCCGCCGCCTCGCTCGCCCAGGTGCATCGCGCCGTCCTGCACGACGGCCGCGTGGTGGCGCTGAAGATCCAGCGCCCCGACGTGGCCGGCGCGGTCCGCAGCGACCTCGACGTGCTGGCGCGCCTGGCCGGCACCGCCGACTCGCTGACCGATGCCGGCCGGCGCCTGCGCCTGGCCGACTGGATCGGCGAGTTCCGCAAGGCCATGATCAACGAACTCGACTACCGGATCGAGGCAGAGAACCTCGACCGCTTCGGCCGGCACCTGGAGGGCTACCCCCTGCTGCGCGTGCCCAAGCCGCTGTGGGACTACGTCACCCCGCGGCTGCTGGTGATGGACTGGATCGACGGCATCAACGTCACCCGCATCAGCGGACTGCGCCGCACGGAGCAGGACACCCTGCCGGCCACCCGGCAGCTGCTGTGCGCCTACCTCGACCAGGTGTTCGTGCATGGCGACATCCACGCCGATCCGCACCCGGGCAACGTGCTGCTCGGGCCGGACGGGCGCATCGCGCTGATCGACCTGGGCATGGTGGCCACGATTCCGCCACGCCAGCGCGAGCACCTGCTCAAGCTGGTGTTTGCCGCCGTGGACGGCCGCGGCGAGGACGTGGCACGCGAACTGGTGGTGCTGGGCACGCGACTGGAGGATTTCGACGAGGCGGCCTACGTGCGCGAGATCTCGCAGGTCGTCGCCCGCTACGCCAGCACCACGCGCCGCGCCTCCGAAGGCCGCATGGTGCTCGACCTGGTGCGGCGCGCGACCGAATGCGGCCTGCGGACGCCGCCGGAGATCAGCCTGCTCGGCAAGACCCTGCTCAACCTGGAGCGCGTGGTCGATGCGCTGGCGCCGGAACTGGATATCCGCGAGCAGATCGAATCGCACCTGCAGTCGCTGATGCGCGACCGGATGCGCAAGGCGCTGTCGCCGGCCAATCTCGCCACCGAGGCGCTGGAGCTGCAGGAGCTGGTGCGCGACGCACCGCGCAAGCTGTCGGACACGCTGTCGCTGCTGGCGGCCAACCGCATGCAGGTGCGGCTGGCGGGACTGGACGATTCGCGACTGATGGAGAACCTGCAGAAGATCGCCAACCGCATCGCCTCGGCCGTGGTGATCGCCGCGCTGCTGCTCTCGTCCACCCAGCTGATGCGCCTGGACGTGGGACCGACGATGTTCGGCTATCCGGCGCTGGCGGTGCTGATGTTCGTGACCGCCGCGATCCTGGGCATCACGCTGGTGGTCAGCGCCATGCGCTACGACCGGCGGGCGCGGCCACTGGAGCGGATCGGCACGGAGTAGGCCCCCGGGGGGCCATCGCCCGCCGCCGGGCGACGGCCACGGCCCGGCGTCGCCATCATGCGCCGCGCGTCAGGCCGGCCCGGCCACCGGCGCGCTGGCCTCAGGCATCGTCCCCGTGCGGCAACAGCCGCTCGATCAACTGCAGGTAGAGGCCGGGTAGTGCCTCGAGGTCGGCCACGCGCACGTGTTCGTCCACCTGGTGGATGCTGGCGTTGACCGGGCCGATCTCGATGCACTGCGCCCCCAGCGGAGCGATGAAGCGCGCGTCCGAGGTGCCGCCGCCGGTGCTCTCCTCCGGCGCCGCGCCGGCGAAGCCCGCCAGCAATTCGCGCGCGGCCTTGCGCAGCGTGCCTTCCGGGGTGTGGAAGGGTTCGCCGCTGCGGTGCCAGCGCAGCGTGTGGTCCAGGCCATGGCGGTCGAGCAGCGCGGAAACCTCGGCCTCGAGCGCGTCGGCGGTCCAGTGTGGGTTGTAGCGCAGATTGAACTGCACCTGCAGTTCGCCGGGGATGACGTTACCCGCGCCCGTGCCGGCCTGGATGTTGGACACCTGCAGGCTGGTCGGCGGAAAGCTGTCGTAGCCCGCGTCCCAGACGCGCGTGGCCAGTTCGGCCAGCGCCGGGGCGGCGAGATGGATCGGATTTCGCGCCTTGTCCGGGTAGGCCACGTGCCCTTGTACGCCGCGTACGGTCAGCGTAGCCGACAGGCTGCCGCGACGCCCGACGCGCAGCAGGTCGCCCAGGCGCGCGGTCGAGGACGGCTCGCCGGTGATGCACCAGTCGATGCGGGTCCCGCGTTCGCGGAACAGCCGCGCCACGCGGCGCACGCCGTCGATGGCATCGCCCTCCTCGTCCGAGGTCAGCAGCAGGGCCACGGTGCCCGGGTGGTCCGGATACGCGGCGACGAAGCGTTCCAGCGCCACCACGAAGGCGGCGACGCTGCCCTTCATGTCGGCCGCGCCGCGTCCGTAGAGCGCGCCGTCCCGCACCTGCGGCGTGAACGGGTCGCTGCTCCAGGCCTCGAGGGGTCCCGGCGGCACCACGTCGGTGTGGCCGAGCAGCACCAGCACCGGCGCTCCGGCGCCGTGCGTGGCCCAGAGGTTGTCGACTTCGCCGAAACGCAGCGATTCCACCGCGAAACCGGCGCGTTGCAGCCGTTCGGCCACCAGCGCCTGGCAGCCGCCATCGTCGGGCGTCACCGATACGCGCGATATCAGCGCGCAGGCAAGATCCAGGACCTCGCTCACCGGATCATCCCTGCGCCACGCCGAAACGCCGTTTGAAACCGTTGTCGGTGAAGCCCTGGGTGACCTGGCCATCCTCCGTCGCCACCACCGGCCGCCGGATGAGCTGCGGGTACTCGCGCAGCAGCAGCTTCCATTCCGCGTCGCTGGCCGCGGCCCTGCGGTTCTCGGGCAGCTGCCGCCACGTGGTCGAGGACTTGTTGACCATCGCGGAGAAGCCACCCAGCTTGCTTGCCCATTCGACCAGGGTTTCGGGCGTGGGCTTTTGCTCGCGGTAGTCGACGAAACGGTGGGAGATGCCGAAACGGTCGAGCCATCTGGTGGCCTTGCGGCAGGTATCGCAATTCTTCAATCCGTAGAGCGTGGTCATGCGTTGTTCCGGTTCCGGGCCATGTCGGCCAGGGCGATGCGGCGCGCGTCGGCGTGCGGGATCAGTCGGCCAGGCCGCGCAGCAGGTCGTTGACGCTGGTCTTGCTGCGGGTCTTCTCGTCCACCTGCTTGACGATCACCGCGCAGTACAGCGAGTGCGAGCCGTCCTTCGCCGGCAACTGGCCGGACACGACCACGCTGCCGGGTGGCACGTAGCCATAGTTCACCTCGCCCGTGGCGCGGTTATAGATGCGGGTGGACTGGCCGAGGAACACGCCCATGCCGATCACGCTGTGGTGGCCGACCACCACGCCCTCCACCACTTCCGAGCGCGCGCCGATGAAGCAGTGGTCCTCGATGATGGTCGGGCTGGCCTGCAGCGGCTCGAGCACGCCGCCGATGCCGGCGCCGCCGGACAGGTGCACGTGTTTTCCGATCTGGGCGCAGGAGCCGACCGTGGCCCAGGTATCGACCATGGTGCCCTCGCCGACGTAGGCGCCGATGTTTACGAAGCTCGGCATCAGCACCACGTCGCGGCCGAAGTAGGTGCCGCGCCGCGCCACCGCGCCGGGCACCACGCGCACGCCGAGGCCCCGGAAGCGTTCGGCATCGAAGCCGGCGAAGCGCGCCTCGACCTTGTCCCAGAATGGCGCCGGCTGCGCCTCGACCACCGCCATCTCGTTGACCCGGAAGTACAGCAGCACCGCCTTCTTGAGCCACTCGTTGACCTGCCAGCCGCCGCCGGGCTTCGGCTCGGCCACGCGCAGTTCGCCGCTTTCGAGTCCCTGCATCGCCGCCTCGACCGCCGGGCGGACGAGGTCCTGCGTTTCCTCGCCGGTCAGCGCGGTGCGACGCTCCCAGGCGTCCTCGATCGTGCGCTGGATGCCGCTTGCCTGTGCCGCTGGGGTCATGCCTTGGTGTCTCCGTCGATGCCAAGCTGGAGCGCGTCGCGCAGGGCGTCGCGCTGGATGTCGTCGAGTGCGTTGTCCTCGCGGTCGCTGACCAGGAAGACGTCCTCGGCGCGTGCGCCGAAGGTGGCGATGCGCGCATCATGCACGCGGATGCGCTGCTGGCGCAGCACCTGCGCGATGTCGGCCAGCAGGCCCGGGCGATCGGTGCAGACCAGGCTCACCACCGTGTGGCGACCGTCGGGAGCCGCATCGAAATCGATCTGCGGTACCACCCGGAAGTGGCGCAGGTGGCGCGGCTGCGCGCGCCGCGCCGGCCGCACGTCCAGCGAGCCGGCGAGGACCGTGGCCAGCTTGCGTTCGATCGCGCCGATGTCCGGCGCCTGGCGCTGGTCGACCGACAGCACCTGGAAGGTATCGAAGATGGTGCGCTGCGGGCCGTCGAGCGCGCGCGCCTGCTGGATCGCCAGCCCCAGCCGGTCCAGGGTGATGACGATCGCGGCGAACAGGCCGTCGCGGTCGGGGGCATGCACGAACACCTCCAGCGCGTCTCCCGCGCCGGCCACGCGCCGCACCCGCACCACCGTCGCCCCCGGCCCGGCCTCGCGCAGCGCCAGGGCCTGCCACACCACCTGGTCGGCGCGCGCCCGCAGGAAGCCGGTGTCGGGCATGCGCGCGAACAGGGCCTCGATGTCGTCCACCCCCTCGGCCACCAGCAGGCCGCGGGCCTTGTCGCGCGTTTCGGCGATGCGGTCGGCCGCGCCCACGCGGTGCTCGAGGCCGCGGCGCAGCGCATAGCGGGTGGCGGTCCGCAGGTCGGCCAGCAGCCGGTCCTTCCAGGCGTTCCAGAGGGCCGGCGAGGTGCCGGCGATGTCGGCGCAGGTGAGCAGGTAGAGGTAGTCCAGCCGCTCGCGGTCGGCCACCTCCACCGCGAAGCGGTGGATCACCGCCGGGTCGGAAATGTCCTGCTTCTGCGCGGTCACCGACATCAGCAGGTGCTTGAGCACCAGCCATTCGACCAGGGCGGTATCGACGGCGCTGTATCCATGCGCCTGGCAGAACGCGTGCGCATCCACCGCACCGAGTTCGGAGTGGTCGCCACCGCGACCCTTGGCGATATCGTGGAACAGCCCGGCGATGAGCAGCAGTTCGGGCTTGCGCAGCTGCGGCCAGACCTCGTGTGCATCCGAGAACCGCTCGTCGACGATGCCGGTCGAGAACGAAGCCAGGTTGCGCAGCACCGCAAGCGTGTGCTGGTCCACCGTGTAGACGTGGAACAGGTCGAACTGCATGCGCCCGGAAACCTGGGCGAAGGCCGGGATCCAGCGCCCCAGCACCCCCAGCCGGGCCATGCGTTCGAGGGTGCGCACCGGGCCGGGCCCGCGCAGCAGCTCGACGAAGGCCTCGCGCATCGCCGGTTGCGCGGCATCGTAGGCCGGCAGCGCGTGCAGCGACTCGGCCAGCGCGCGCGCGGTGCGCGAATGCAGCCCCTTGGCCTGCGGATGCTCGGCCCAGAGCGCGAACAGGGCCAGCACGCGCGACATGTCGCCACCGGGCCAGAACTCGTCGCGTGCCACCAGGTAGCCGCGCTTCATGGCGAACTCCGCATCCAGCGGCACCGCCTCCACGTCGCCCTCGATCTGCTCCTCGTAGCGCTGCAGCAGGCGTTCGCCGATGCGCAGCAGGATCGCGGCGCTGCGGTAGAAGCCCTGCATCATGCGCTCGACCGCGGCATTGTCGGCGTCGTCCAGGTGCTGCAGGCGCGCGGCCAGGGTCTTCTGGTAGTCGAAGCGCAACCGTTCCTCGCGCTTGCCGGCCACCAGGTGCAGCCCATAGCGCAGGCGCGAGAGCACACGCCACTCGCGCTCCAGCGCCGAGTACTCGTCCAGGCCCAGGTGGCCCAGCGGGATCAGCGATTCGATGTCGCGCACGCCGAACACGCGCCGCGCCATCCAGCGCAGGGTGTGGATGTCGCGCAGCCCCCCGGGGCCTTCCTTGATGTTGGGTTCGAGGTTGTCGGCGGTGTCGCCGAAGCGGGCGTGGCGCTGGCGCAGCTCCTCGCGCTTGGCGTAGAAGAATTCCGGAGCCGGCCAGACCCGCTCCACCGACACCGCCTCTTCCAGGCGCGCGGCCATCTCCGGCGTGGCGACCAGCGGCCGGGCTTCGATCAGCGAGGTCATGACCGTGATGTCGTCGGCGGCGGCCTGGGTGCATTGGGCCAGGGTGCGCACCGCGTGACCGACGGGCAGACCGGCATCCCACAGCAGGGCGAACAGCCGCGAGAGCGCCGCGGTATCGGCTTCACGGGCATCGTCGCCGACCAGCACCAGCAGGTCGATGTCCGAACGCGGGAACAGCTCGCCGCGGCCGTAGCCGCCAATGGCGAACAGTGTGAGCGGCGCGTCCGCCGGCACGCTGCGCGACCAGGCCTGGCGCACCATCGCGTCCACCGCGATGACGCGCGCCATCAGCAGCCGCTCGATGTCCTCGTCCGCATCGAACCGCGCGGCGAAACCGGCGTCCTGCGCGCGGAGCTGCTCTGCCGCGAGCGAGGCCCAAGCGGCGTCGTCGTCCTGCTGGACCTCCACCTCAGCCACCTGCACCGATATCGCGCCGGCCCGCGGGCACGACAGGGAAGGAACCGGCATGTGGCACGGCGCGCATCGGGCTAGAGGTCGTTGTCGTCGCCGGGCAGGCGGGTCAGGATCTCGACGCCGTCGTCGGTCACCAGGACGGTGTGCTCCCACTGCGCCGAGAGCTTGCGGTCCTTGGTCACCACCGTCCAGCCATCGGGCAGCAGGCGGGTGAAGCGCGAGCCTTCGTTGATCATCGGCTCGATGGTGAAGGTCATCCCCGGCTGCAGCACCACGCCTTCACCGGGGCGACCGTAGTGCAGCACCTGCGGATCCTCGTGGTAGACCTTGCCGATGCCGTGGCCGCAATACTCGCGCACCACGCTGAAGCGCTGGCCCTCGGCGTATTCCTGGATGGCATGGCCTATGTCGCCGAGCGTCGCTCCCGGCCGGACCACGCGGATGCCGCGGAACAGCGCCTCGCGCGTGGTCTCCACCAGGCGCCGCGCCATCACCGAAGGCGTGCCGACGTAGTACATGCGGCTGGTGTCGCCATGCCAGCCGTCCTTGATGACGGTGACATCGATATTGATGATGTCCCCGTCCTTGAGCACCTTGGCCCCGTTCGGGATGCCGTGGCAGATGACGTTGTTGGCCGAGATGCAGGTGGTCCTGGGATAGCCCTTGTAGCCGAGGTTGGCCGGGGTGGCCTTCTGCACGTTGACGATATGGTCGTGGCAGATGCGGTCGAGCTCGTCGGTGCTGACGCCGGGCTTCACATGCGGCGCGACGACCTGCAGCACCTCGGCCGCCAGACGGCCGGCGACGCGCATCTTCTCGATCTCGTCGGGGGTCTTGAGGGAAATGGTCATGCCGGCATTATCGCCGAGCCCGGCGCGCTCTGCCCTCGCCCGGCCAGACGGGCCTCCCGGGAGACGGCGCGATGCCCTGGCCCGGCGCGCGCGCCGGCCGCCCCTGGCGCCCGTGGAATTGCGTGGATCCGTCCGGAGGGCTATCATTCCGCGGCTGTGCCTGGCCCTCGCGCCAGCCAGCCGCCCACGCCGGGCGCAGCGTCCCGCCGGACGCAGGCGAATACGCACCCGCTGCAGACACCCGTGCCGGGGTGTCCCTGTCCCCGAGGACAGGGATCTGGCCACGGAGGCAGCGGGGAGGCTCAACCCCGGAACCACGCGCCCTGCCCCGCGCAGGCCGCACCGCCCCCCACACACCCGGGCGGAGGTTCCCCTGTCAGGAGTTCCCGCAATGCCCCAGATCACCATGCGCCAGATGCTGGAAGCCGGCGTCCACTTCGGCCACCAGACGCGCTACTGGAATCCGAAGATGGCCCCGTACATCTTCGGTGCCCGCGGCAAGATCCACATCATCAACCTCGAGAAGACGGTTCCGCTGTTCAACGACGCGATGAACTTCCTCTCCGGCATCGCCCAGAAGCGCGGTATCGTGCTGTTCGTCGGCACCAAGCGCAGCGCGCGCGAGGCGGTGAAGGAAGAAGCCGAGCGCTGCGGCATGCCGTACATGACCCAGCGCTGGCTGGGCGGCACGCTGACCAACTTCCGCACGGTGAAGCAGTCGGTCGCCCGCCTGAAGGAACTGGAAGCGGCCGAGACCGACGGCACCTTCGACAAGCTGGTCAAGCACGAGGTGCTGGGCCTGCGCCGCGAGCGCGAGAAGCTGCTCGCCTCGCTGGGCGGCCTGAAGGACCTCAACCGCCTGCCCGACGCGCTGTTCGTGATCGACATCGGCCACGAGGACATCGCGGTCAAGGAAGCCAAGAAGCTCGGCATCCCGGTGATCGCGGTGGTGGACACCAACTACGACCCGGCCCTGGTCGACTACGCCATCCCCGGCAACGACGACGCCATCCGCGCGGTGCAGCTGTACGCGCGCGCCGCCGCCGATGCGGTGCTGGAAGGCAAGGCCGCCGCACCGAACGCCGCGACCGTGCGCGAGGAAGACTTTGCCGACGGCGAGGGCAAGCCCGCCCGCCGCGCCCCGGCGAAGAAGGACGCGCCCGCCGGCGAGGCCGCCGCGGCCGAGTAAGCGCGCCGCAACGCAACCGCGGCACGCTGCCGCGGTTGCGACCGCGGGCCTGCGGGCCCCTCCAAAGCCGCACCGAATCCCACGGCGGGCCGCTCCCGCCCGTCCGCTTTTCCCCGAATCGAGGTCCCCATGGAAATCACCGCATCCCTGGTCAAGGAACTGCGCGAGCGCACCGGCGCCGGCATGATGGAGTGCAAGAAGGCGCTCACCGAGAGCAACGGCGACATCGACGCCGCGGCCGAAGCCCTGCGCAAGTCCGGCCTGGCCAAGGCCGACAAGAAGGCCGGCCGCGTCGCCGCGGAAGGCCGGATCGTCAGCGCACAGGACGGCGGCAAGGCCGTGCTGGTGGAGGTCAACTCCGAAACCGACTTCGTCGCCAACGACGACAACTTCAAGGGTTTTGCCGATACCGTCGCCCAGGCCGCGCTGGCCGCGGGCGCGACCGACGCCGAAACCCTCAAGTCGGCGAAGCTGGCCTCGGGCGAGACCGTCGAGGAAGCCCGCGCCGCCGTGATCGCCAAGGTCGGCGAGAACGTGCAGGTGCGCCGCGTGGCCGCCATCGACAGCGCCAACACCGTAGCGGCCTACGTGCACGGCGGCAAGATCGGCGTGCTGGTCGAGCTCAAGGGCGGCGACGCCGAACTGGCGCGCGGCCTGGCGATGCACGTGGCGGCGATGAATCCGCCGCACAACAGGCAGAGCGACGTGCCGGCCGACTTCATCGCCAAGGAAAAGGAGATCGAGCTGGCCAAGATGTCCGAGAAGGACCGCAGCAAGCCGGCCGAGATCCTGGAGAAGATCATCGGCGGCAAGATCGCCAAGATCGTCAACGAGGTCAGCCTGTACGGCCAGCCCTACGTGCTGGACACCGACAAGTCGGTCGAGGCCGTGCTCAAGGCCGCCGGCGCCGAAGTCGTCGGCTTCCAGCGCCTGGCCGTCGGCGAAGGCATCGAGAAGGTGGTCGAGGACTACGCCGCCGAAGTGATGAAGCAGGCCGGCCTGGCCTGAGTCTCCCCGGCACCGGGACCCTGGAAGAAGCCGCGCGACCGCGCGGCTTTTTTCATAGCGGCCACGGCCGCTCAAGTCGCGGGGCGTCCGGCCGTTAACGTCGGCGCCGACCGCCCGCTCGCGGTCCGGAACCATCCGTCCCTGGGAGTGCGCAGTCGATGCAATCCGAGCTGGCAGCCCTGCTCGAACGCTGCCCCGATCTGCCCACGCCCCCGGGCATGGCCCTGCGGGTGATCGCGCTCGCCCAGGATCCGAAGGCGGACCTGAACGCGACCGCCGATGCGATCAACCTCGATCCCGCCCTCAGCGCCCGGATCCTGCGCATCGCCAACTCGCCGCTGTTCGCCAGCGCCACCCGCCGCCCGCCGGAGACGGTATCGAGGGCGCTCGCGCTGCTCGGTCTCAACGCCGCCCTGACCCTGGCCCTCGGCTTCTCCCTGGCCACCACGATGCGCGGCGGCGGCCAGGTGGCCGCGGCACGCGAGCAGTTCTGGCGCCGCAGCGTGCTGGCGGCCATGGCCAGCCGCCTGCTCGGCGAGTGCACCGGGGTGGACCGGCTGGAGGAACTGATGCTCGCCGGGCTGCTCCAGGACATCGGGGCGCTGGCGCTGATGCAGGTCCTGCCCGAGCGCTATGCCCAACTCGAGTCCGGTCCGCCGGGATTGGCGGCGCTGGCGCACGAACGTGCGCTGTTCGGTGCCGACCACGCCGAGGTCGGCGCCTGGCTGGCCGCCCGCTGGAACCTGCCGGGCTGGCTGCAGGACATCCTCGCCCGCCACGAGAGCGGGCCCTGGGGCGAAGATGCCGCGCTCGCCTGCGTCGGTGGTTCCGGCCTGGTCGCCGACCTCTGGATGCAGGCCGGCACCCCCGGACAGCTGCGCGCGCTGGCAACCGAACTGGAGCACCGGACGGGACTGGACGGGGTCCGGACCGCGCGCCTGCTCGAGCGACTGTCGGCGTTCGCGCCGGAGCTGGCGACGCTGTTCGAAGTCCGCCTCGACGACCCGCGCGACGTGCAGGCCGTGCACGGCCGGGTGCAGGAACTGATGGTCGTACGCAACCTGATCGAGATCCGCAACGCCGCCGTGGCGCGGCGCGAGCTGGAGGCGCTCAAGGCCAGGACCCAGGATCTGGCCGAGCAGGCACGTCGCGACCCGCTCACCGGGGCCTACAACCGGCTGCAGCTGGAGGAGGTGCTGGAGCGCGAGTTCCAGGAGGCGCTGCGGCACGGGCGGCCGCTGTCGATCGCGTTCATCGACCTGGACGATTTCAAGCATATCAACGACCGTCACGGCCACCTCGTCGGTGACCAGGTGCTGCAGGAGTTCACCCGCTGCCTCGCCGGACACCTGCGGCAGAGCGACCTGCTGGCGCGATACGGCGGCGAGGAGTTCCTGGTCGTGCTCGCGAACTGCGACGCGTCCGCGGCGCACACCACGCTCAAGCGCATCCTGGCCGAGATCTCGCGCACGCCCATGGCACTGGTGGACGGGGTGCCGCTCTACATCACCTTCTCTGCCGGCGTCGCCAGCCAGGGCGACGGCGACCGGTTCTCCAGTGCGCAGGAACTGCTCCGCGCCGCGGACGAAGCGCTCTACGGGGCCAAGCGCGACGGCCGCAACCAGGTCGCATCGCCTGAAGGCTGACCTGTCCGCCGCCACGCGGCGGCCACCGGCGCGCGGGCCGATGGGCTAGAATTTCCGCGCTTTCCCCGCCCCGAGGTCCGGATGTCCCAGCTTGCCTATCGCCGCGTCCTGCTCAAGCTGTCCGGCGAGGCACTGATGGGCGAGGAGGATTACGGCATCGATCCGAAGGTGATCGGCCGGCTGGCGCGCGAGATCATCGAGGCGCAGCAGGCCGGGGCCGAGGTCGGCGTGGTGATCGGCGGCGGCAACATCTTCCGCGGCGCCGGCCTGGCCGCCGGCGGCATGGACCGGGTCACCGGCGACCAGATGGGCATGCTGGCCACGGTGATCAACGCCCTGGCCATGCAGGACGCGCTGGAGAAGCTCGGCGGCAAGGTCCGGGTCATGAGCGCGATCAAGATCAACGACGTCTGCGAGGACTACATCCGCCGACGCGCGATCCGCCACTTGGAGAAAGGCCGGATCGCGATTTTCGCCGCCGGCACCGGCAACCCCTTCTTCACCACCGACTCCGGCGCCGCGCTGCGCGCCATCGAGATCGGCGCCGACCTCCTGCTCAAGTCCACCAAGGTCGACGGCGTCTACGACAAGGATCCGAAGAAGCACGCTGACGCCGTGCGCTACGACAACCTGAGCTACGACGAGGTCCTCTCCCGCGACCTGCAGGTGATGGACACCGCCGCCTTCGCCCTGTGCCGCGACAGCGACCTGCCACTGCGCATCTTCGACATGTCCCAGCCCGGCGTGCTGCTGCGGATCCTGAAGGGCGAGTCGATCGGCACGCTGGTGCGCGGCCGCCGCTGACGCGCGCCGCCGGCCCGCGTCCCGGCCCGGCCGTCCGACGCGGGGCCGCGCCCCGCAC
>JAEXLY010000108.1 GCA_023444765.1 Pseudomonadota bacterium
TTGCGGGGCCGGCGCGGAGGCCGCGGCCTTCGCCGAACGCGATGCGCGCGAGCGGCGCCTGAACTATCTGCAGGTCGAGTTCGACACCCGGCTGAAGGAGCAGCAGATCGCGCTGCTCGAGGCGGAGAAGGAACTGGCGGCCCTGCAGGTCACCGCGACCCAGCGGCGGCAGTGGGCGCTGGCCGGGGGCATGGCCGGACTGGTGATCATCGCCGTGCTGCTGGTGTTGCTGCTGCGGCACACCGTTCGCGAACGCCGGCGTTACCGCTGGCGTTCCGAACACGACAGCCTGACGGGCCTGTACAACTACCAGCAGGCGCGCAGGCTCGGCGAGGAGGCATTCGCGCGCGCCCGCGCCAACGGGCGTCCGTTCACCGCGGTCGTGCTCGACATCGACCGATTCAAGAGCGTCAACGACCGCCACGGCCACGCGGCCGGCGACGAGGCGCTTCGCGCACTGGGCGGCTGGATCCGCGACGAGGTCGGCGAGCAGGGCATCGCCGGTCGCAGCGGCGGGGACGAGTTCATGATCCTGCTGGAAGCCGGCGCCGCCGACACTGCGGCGCTGTTGCAGCGCTTGCGGGGACGGGTCCAGCCGATCGCGGTGTTCGGGCAGACAGTGCGTTTCAGCATCAGTTCCGGCGTATGCGAGGCCAACGACCAGGCCGGGACGCTGGAACAGTTGATCCACGAAGCGGACCAGGCCCTTTACCGCGCGAAGCACGAAGGCCGCGACCGGGTCGTCCACGCCTGCGAGGGCGGCGGCCCGGCGCGCGCTCCCGGTGGCCTGGTCGTCGTCGGCAGCGGCATCGATTTCGGCCGCCACATCAGCGAGCGCTGCCTGTCGGAGATCCGCGAAGCCGACGTGGTGTTGTGCCTGGTCGATCCGTTCTCGCTGGGCATGATCCGCGACTTCCGTCCCGACGCGATCCACCTGGGGGTGTACTACGCGGACGGCAAGGACCGGCGCGAGACCTATCGGGAGATGGACGCGGCCATCATGGAGCACGTCCGCGCCGGCAAGCGGGTCTGCGCGGTGTTCTATGGCCATCCCGGCGTGTTCGCGGACGTGCCGCACACGGTCGTGCGCAAGGCCCGGGCAGAGGGCTTCCACGCGCGGATGGAGCCGGGCATTTCCGCCGAGGCCTGCCTGTATGCGGATCTGGGAATCGATCCGGGCCGCCGCGGGGTGCAGTCGATGGAGGCCACCCAGTTCATGGTCCACCAGCGCGTTCCGGACACCGCCGGCCTGGTGCTGCTGTGGCAGGTGGCGCTGGCGGGGGACCTGACCTGTTCGCGCTTCCACGCCGAACCCGGCAGCCTGCAGGCGCTGGTGGAGCGGCTGCAGCGGTGGTACCCGGCGGACCACGAGGTGATCCTGTACGAGGCGGCCCGCCTGCCGATCGAGACGCCGCGGGCCGAGCGGCTGGCGTTGCGCGATCTCGCGCAGGCGCAGTACCAGGAGTACACCACGCTGGTGATTCCGCCACTTCCGGCAACCGGGGCAGGCGACGCGCCCGGACACGGCCAGTCGGCACGTGACGAGGGCGGCCCGGCACACCCGCGTTGACATCGTCGTGCCGCGTTGTTCACGGCATCGCCGCCAAGATCGAGGCTCCCCGAATGGAGAGACCCGATGACCGACGCCCGCGAACACCTCCTCGACTGGCTCCGCGATGCGCACGCCATGGAACAGCAGGCCGAGCAGATGCTCAAGGCGCAGGCCGCGCGCATCGAGAACTATCCCAAGCTCAAGGCCCGTATCGAACAGCACATCCAGGAAACCCTCGGCCAGCAGCAGTTGCTGGAAGGCTGCATCCACCGCCTGGGCGGTTCGCCCTCGATGCTGAAAGACGCGGTTGGCAAGGTCATGGCGATGGGCCAGGCGGTCGGCGGGATGATGGCGTCCGACGAGATCGTCAAGGGTTCGATGGCCAGCTACGTCTTCGAGCACATGGAGATCGCCTCCTACCGCACGCTGATCGCGGCTGCGCAGGCGGTCGGCGACATGGAGACGCAGCGTGCCTGCGAGCAGATCCTCGCCCAGGAAGAGGCGATGGCCCAGTGGCTGCAGGACAACCTGGCCGAGGTCACGCAACAGTTCCTGGTGCGCGATGAGACCCCAGGCGCCACCGCGCGCAAGTAGGCGGCGAACCACCGCCGAAGCCCCGGCGCACGCGCCATCCGGCCCGACACGAGTGCGATGGCGCGCATCCGCACGCTGACCCTGGCCACCTTCAACGTCAACGGCATCGGCGCGCGCCTGCCGCAGCTGCTGGCATGGTTGGAGCGGGAGCAGCCCGATATCGTCGCGTTGCAGGAGCTCAAGGCCGCGGACGACGCGTTTCCGGCCGCAGAGATCGAAGCGGCCGGTTACGGCGCGCTGTGGCTGGGCGAGCGTGCGTGGAACGGTGTCGCACTGCTGGGCCGCGGCACCATCCCGCAGGAAAGCCGCCGCGGCCTGCCGGGTGATCCACAGGACCGGCAGAGCCGGTATCTGGAGGCGGCGATCCACGGAGTGGTTGTGGGCGGTCTGTACCTGCCCAACGGCAATCCCCAGCCGGGGCCGAAGTTCGACTACAAGCTGGCCTGGATGAAACGCCTGTACCGGCACGCCGCCAGCCTGGTCGGCCTGCCGCATCCGGTCGCGCTGATCGGCGACTTCAACGTCGTGCCCACGGACGAGGACATCTACGATCCCAAGGGCTGGCGCAAGGATGCGCTGCTGCAGCCCGAGGTGCGCCTGGCGTACCAGCGCCTGCTGTCGCAAGGCTGGACCGACGCGCTGCGCCAGGTGCAGGAGGATGCCCGCGTGTATACGTTCTGGGACTACTTCCGCCAGCATGCCGAGCGCGATCGCGGCCTGCGCATCGACCATCTGCTGCTCAACCCAGTCCTGTCCGCACGCCTGGTGGATGCGGGCGTGGACCGGTGGGTGCGGCTGCAGGAGAAGGCCAGCGACCACGCTCCGACGTGGGCGAGGGTACGCGCAACGGCGCCGCGCAAGCGTGCCGCCGCGCCTGCGAAGTGAGCGCCGCGCTCACGCACGCGCGACGCGGGCTGCGCTACGAAAGCCCGAACGGCATGACGGCCACGGACGTTCCACAGCTCCGGTCGTCGCGGAGGCCGGCCCGACCCGCAGGAATCATCATCGCCATGCGCAATCCGACCATCCGGGACCGGCGACTCCAGGCCACAACCAGGCCTGCGGCAGGCGGCACGACCGCCGGGAGCCGGATAACGTGAGCCTGGAGGACTATCGCCGCAAGCGCCGCTTCGACCGGACGCGCGAACCGGAGCCCGGCAAACGCGCTCCGACCGGGAAGCGCCCGATCTTCGTCGTGCAGCTGCACCACGCCAGTCGCCGCCACTACGACTTCAGGTTGCAGGTGGGCGGCGCGCTGCGCAGCTGGGCGGTGCCGAAGGGACCCAGCTACGATCCATCGGTCAAGCGCATGGCGGTCGAGGTGGAGGACCATCCATTGGACTACGCCTCGTTCGAAGGCGAAATCCCGCGCGGGGAATACGGCGGTGGCCACGTGGCGCGGTTCGATCATGGGATGTGGTCCACCGATGGCGACCCGGAAGCGCAGCTGGCCAAGGGCCACCTGCGCTTCGAACTGTTCGGCCGCAAGCTCAAGGGCGGATGGCACCTGGTGCGCTCGGGAAAACCGGCGCGACAGCCGCAATGGCTGCTGTTCAAGGACCGCGACGAGTACGCGGGCACGCTCGAGGCCGACGATCTGCTCGCCGACGTCACCGCGGCACCTGCCGCCGATGTCAAGCGCGCTGGCGGCGGCAAGGCCGCGCGCAAGCCATTGGCCGCCGTGCCGGTGCGCAAGCGGCGCGCGCGGAACTGGGCCGGAAAGGCGCTCAAGCTCGACGATGCCCGCGAGGCACCCGCGCCATCCGGTCCCTTCGAGCCGCAGCTGGCGAAGCTTGGCGATGCCCCGCCCGTAGGAGGGCAATGGATCCATGAGCTCAAATGGGACGGCTACCGGATCCTGGCCACGGTCGACGAGGGCCAGGTGCGTCTGTGGTCGCGCAACGCACTGGAGTGGACCGACAAGCTGCCCGACATCCGCGACGCCATCCAGTCCCTCGGCCTGCGGTCCGCGGCCCTGGATGGCGAACTGCTCGCGGGCGGCGGCACCCGGGAGGACTTCAACCTGCTGCAATCCGCGCTGTCCGGCGAGCGGCAGGCGCGGCTGGCGTTCGCTCTGTTCGACCTGCTGCACGTCGATGGCGTGGACATCAGCGCCGCGCCACTGCTGCAACGCAAGGCGCTGCTGGAACAGCTCCTCGACGGGGCGCCGGCGCAGCTGGCCTACAGCTCGCACATCGTCGGCGACGGACAAACCGCCTATCGCCTGGCTGGCGAGCGCGATTTCGAAGGCATCATCTCCAAGCGTGGCGACCGTCCCTACCACGGCGGTCGCAGCGACGACTGGCGCAAGACCAAGCAACTGGCCAGCGACGAGTTCGCGGTGGTCGGCTATACCGCGCCCAAGGGCAGCCGCAAGGGCTTCGGATCCCTGCTGCTGGCGCGGCCCGATCCGGAGCACGGCTGGCGCTATGTCGGCCGGGTCGGCAGCGGCTTCAACGACGCGCTGATGCGCGAGGTCACGGGCAGGCTGCGCGGGGGAGGGGCCAGCCCCACCGCCCATGTCGGCACCACCGACACCGACCTGCGCAGCGCGACCTGGTTCGCGCCCCGCTTCGTGGTCGAAGTGAACTACCGCGGCATCGGTCGCCAGGACCTGCTGCGCCAACCTTCGCTCAAGGCGGTGCGCTGGGACAAGGAGATCGGCGACCTCGCCGACAGCGACCGCGACACCCGGACCACCCAGGTAACGGACATGGCACAGGCATCGACTGCAAGCGGCAGCGGGACGCGCAAGCCGAAGGCGGCATCGCCGCGGAGCCCCGCGGGGCCCGCAAGGGCTGCCGAGACCAGGAAGGTCGCCAAGGCCACGAAGACTACGAAGACCGCGAAGACCGCGAAGACCGCGAAGGCCACCAAGGCCACGAAGATCCGCAACGCCACGAAGGACGTGACGGCCGCACCGTCCGGCAAGGGCGCGAAGGCCGCCAGGCAGACCAGTCGACCCCGCACCGCGCCCGCCGGCGCTCGGCGTGCCCGGCATCGCCCGGGCGCAGGGGCCGGGTTGCCGACGCTGTCGAGCCCGGACAAGGTGCTCTTTCCGGGGGAGGGCATCACCAAACAGGAGGTCTGGGACTACTACGCGGCAGTGAAGGACAATCTCCTGCCGGAGATCGCCGGACGCCCGCTGTCGATCATCCGCTGTCCCGGCGGCATCGGCCAGGCCTGCTTCTTCCAGAAGCATCACACCGCGGGCCTGGAACGCGTGTCCACGGTCCGGCTCAAGGAGGAGAGCGGCCGCAACGCCCATTACCTGGTGGTTGAGGACGAAGCGGGCCTGATGGAACTGGTGCAGTTCAACACCCTCGAGTTCCATCCCTGGGGCGCGCATGCCTCCGATCCGGATGTCGCCGACCGCGTCGTGTTCGACCTCGACCCGGGCGAGGGCGTGCCATTCGCGGAAGTGAAGAAGGCCGCCGCCGAGATCCGCAAGCTGCTGGCCAAGCTCGAGCTCGAGTCGTTCCTGCGCGCGTCCGGCGGCAAGGGCCTGCACGTGGTGGTACCGCTCAACCCCGGCTGCGACTGGGACCTGACCAAGCGCTTCGCGCGCGGATTCGCGGAGGCGATGGCGCAGTCGCAACCCGAGCGTTTCCTCGCCACCGCGACCAAGAGCAAGCGCAGCAAGCGGATCTTCATCGACTACCTGCGCAACGGCCGCGGCGCCACGGCGGTGGCCTCGTACTCGCTTCGCGGGCGGCCGGGCGCGCCGGTGGCGATGCCATTGGCCTGGCGGGACCTTGCGAAGCTTCCGGCTGCGAACGTGTTCACCATCAGGGATGTTCCCGCACGGCTCAGGCGCCGGCGCAAGGATCCCTGGGACGGCATCGACCGCATCCGCCAGAACCTGGCCCGCTGGGCGAAGGACGCCTGACCGAACACCGAGGAGACAGCATGAAACAGCAATTGCCCATCGCAGTCCTGGCCCTGGCGCTGGCCGCGTGCGGCGGCGGTCAGACCGAATCGGCGGTGGACCCTCCCGGCCGTGCGGAGACGCCGATGACCCAGGCCCTCGATGCCGGGGCCGCGGCCCTGCAGGACAAGCCGCCGATCGATGCGCTCAATGCCTACCTGGACGGCTTCCACTTCTACAACGGACGCATGGACGCGCAGATGGAGGCGCACCACTACTGCTCGGTACTGAACGACGAAGTGATCCAGTGCGTGATCTACGACGGAAGCGTGCGCGAGGCCAAGATCATGGGCGTGGAGTACATCATCAGCCGCGAGCTCTTCGCCGGACTTCCGGCCACGGAGAAGGCGCTGTGGCACAGCCACGTGCACGAGGTGAAGTCGGGAACACTGATCGCGCCCGGGCTGCCCGAAGTCGCCGAGCGCGCACTCATGGAGAAGCTCGTGGGCACCTATGGCAAGACCTGGCACACCTGGCATACCGACCAGGACAGCGAGCTTCCTTACGGCGTGCCGCAGCTGATGATGGCGTTCACCGCGGACGGGCAGGCGGATCCGGCGATGATAGACGAGCGCGACGCAAGGCTGGGCGTGGACCGCGCGGCCAGGCGCGAGGCGAGGGCCGATATCGCAGCGCCGCCGGTGGATCCCGGTGCGGATGCGTGGCAACGCGGACAGGTCTATCAGATTCCCGATCCCACCGGCCATTCGCACCGGCCGGAAGCCGGCCAGGCGGGCCTGGAGCAGGGAAACCAGAACGCGGATTCGGACGGCGACGCACGCTAGCGGCGGGGCCCGTCGGGCCATACCCTCCCATCGGTCCCGACCACGCCCGCGGGCGACGGACGGGCTGGGTGGCCCTTGCGCAGCGTCGAGGCAGGACGCCACGCCTCAAGCCCGGTCGCTCTCCCGCATGCTGGACTGCGGCCATCGAATGCTGAACGCCGTGTTACCTTTCGACTGGTAGCGCTAACACTCGGGCCAGTCGCCCGGCCACCGGCAGCCTCGGGAGGAACCACATGCCGACATCCCTTGCCGCGCGCGATGCGCGGCTCCGCCACCTGCGTCCCGTCATGGTCTGGATCGCGCTCCTGCTGGCGGCGCCCGCGCTGCCAGCGCTGGCGCAGCCCTCGGGCGGTCCCTACGGTCCGATCCCGCAGACCTACGAGGTCCCGACCACGGGGACCGTCTATTACGTCGCGCCGGACGGCCGGGAAGGCAACCAGGGCGACTCACCGGGCCGGCCCACCAGCCTGGAAGCCGCGATCGCCCGCGTGGTGACCGGCGACAGCATCGTGCTGCGCGGTGGCACCTATCGCACCGGCGGCCTGCAGCTCAACCAGGGCATCACCCTGCAGCCCTACCTGGACGAACGCCCGGTGCTGAAGGGCACGCGCGTGGCCAGGCAGTGGGAAGCGCTGCGCGACAACGTGTGGCGGACGAGGTGGGACCGCCTGTTCCCGGCCAGGCCGCTGGCATGGTGGCGCGTGGAACGCGAGGGCATGCGCACGCCGCTGCACCGGTTCAACAACGACATGGTGTTCGTCGATGGCCGGCCCCTGCTCTCGCAGGGCTGGGCCGGCGACCTGGGCGAAGACGGCTACTACATCGACTACGACAACGGGTATGTCTACGTCGGTGTAGACCCCGGGCAGCACGAGATCGAGATCACCGCCCACGACATCGCGCTGCACAGGCCCTCGCGCGAGGTGCACGGCAAGCCATCCGACGGCAAGGGCCCGACCATCCGTGGACTGACCTTCACCCAGTACGCCTTCCGCGCGATCGACATCGAGGGCAGGAAGCCGTCCACCGGCCCCGACGAGGAGCCGACAGACGACCCGGTGGGCGTGTCCGACCCCTCGCAGCATGGGAAGGAAGTGGTGGGCACGACCCTGGAGCACGTCACCATCAGCCACACCTCGCGCGTGGCGGGCTATTTCCGCGGCGACGGACTGACCATCCGCAACTCGCTGATCAGCGACACCGGCACCGAGGGCATCTACGTGATCGGTTCGTCGGACGTGCTGCTGGAGCGCAACATCATCCGCCGCAACAACGTCGAGCAGCTGACCGGGTACTACCCGGCGGCGGTGAAGATCTTCAACCAGTCCTGGCGGGTGACGGTACGCGACAACCTGGTGATCGATCACCCGCACTCCAACGGCGTCTGGTACGACGTGGGCAACCGCGACGGCGTGTTCGCCGACAACCACGTCGAAGGCACGCAGATCGGCTTCTTCTTCGAGATCTCGCGCGGAGTGGTCGTGGCCGGCAACGTGTTCGTGGACAACGAACAGGGCATCCGCGTGCTCAACAGTGCCGATGCCCGCGTGTACCACAACACCTTCTACAACTCGCCGGTGATGTTCGACCGCAACGAACGCAGCGCGAAGGACGATCACTTCGGCTGGCATCCGCAGACCGGGCCCGACGTGGACGAGCGCGAGGGTCACGCGTTCGAAGGCAACCTGCTGGTGGGCGGGGAGGGTTTCGACAGGCCGCTCCTGCACTTCGACCAGCCGGCGGCCATGTGCGGCACGCTGACCCGGCCGATGACCACGCGGGTGGACGGCAACGCCTACGTGCGCGGGCCGGGCGAGGCGTCCCTGGTCACCTGGAGTCCCGTGCGCGGCAAGGACTGCCTTGCCGCGTACGACAGCCTCGATGCATTCCACCGCGCCACCGGACTGGAGCAGCGCGGCGTGGCCGTGCTGCCGTGGCAGGGAGCGGTGTTCCGGAGCGTGGAAC
>JAEXLY010000119.1 GCA_023444765.1 Pseudomonadota bacterium
CTGCGGGGCCAGCCCGCTCTCGCGCAGCACGGCTTCGGTCAGCGTGGCGAGGTCGCCGGCGCGCAGCTGGCGCGGCGAGACGTTGACCGACACGAACAGCCCCTGCGCCCCCGGCAGGTCCCGCTGCCAGCCGCGCGCGTCCATGCAGGCCGCGCGCAGTACCTGCGGGCCGATCGCCTCGATCAGCCCGCTCTGCTCGGCCACGTCGACGAACAGCGCGGGCGAGACCTGGCCGTGGTCGGGATGGCGCCAGCGCAGCAGCGCCTCGGCGCCGACCAGCTTGCCGTCCGACATCCGGTACAGCGGCTGGTAGGCCAGGCTCAGTTCGCCGCGTTCCCAGGCGCCGCGCAGGTCCTGCTCCATGCGCACCCGGCGCTCCACCGCCTGGTCCATCACCCGGCTGTAGAAGCGGTAGCAGCTCTTGCCCGCCACCTTGGCCTGGTACATGGCGATGTCGCCGTTCTTGAGCAGGGCCGGGACGTCGGTGGCGTCGTCGGGGAACAGCGCGATGCCGATCGAGATGCCGAGGAACACGGGGCGACCGCGCACCGGGATCGGCCGTCCGAGCTCCTCCACCAGCACGTCGGCAAGGCGCCCTGCGCGTTCGCGGATGTCGCTGCCCGGCTCACCCTGCAGCAGGATCACGAACTCGTCCCCGCCGAAGCGGGCCAGCACCGCGCCCTCGCCGCCGTGGGCCTCGATCGCCTCGCCGATGCGCGCGGCGAACTGCATCAGCACCTCGTCGCCGGCGTCGTGGCCGATGGTGTCGTTGACGCGCTTGAAGTCGTCGATGTCGGTGAACAGCAATGCCAGCTGACGCGCCGCACCGTTGCTTTCGGCCACGCGCTGGTCGAGCACCTCGCGGAACGCCAGCCGGTTCGACAGACCGGTGAGCGCATCGGTGTAGGCCATGCGGCGGATGTCGCGGTCGTGGCGCAGGATGCTGTCGCGCATGTGCGAGAACGCGCGCACCAGGTCGCCGATCTCGTCGGCACGGCGGCTCGCCGGCACGGCGGTCTCGAAATCCCCGGCCTCGATATCGCGCGCGGCGTCCGCCAGCTGGCGGATGGGCGAAACCAGCCGGCGCTGCACGACCAGCCCGATCACGGCCAGCAACGCCAACAGGCAAGCCAGCAGGAGCGCGACCCATAGCAGCTGGCTGCGGCTCACCTCCTGCAGGCGGTCGGACATGATCCCGCCGATCTGCCGTTCGTCGGCCTTCACCGCCTCGAGCGAGTAACCCACGCGCACGCCGCCCAGGCGCTGGTCGCCGATGCGGATCGGTGCGGCGACGTCGAGCAGCAGTCCGCTGGACTGGACGTGCGGTCCGGTGATCGACAGTACCTCGTAGGCCAGCGGGTCGGACATCACCTGTCCATAGGTCGAGATGTCGGGGCTGCCGTCGTGGATCACCTGTCCGTCGTTGTCGTAGACGATGACGTAGCTCACGTCGGCCTGCCGCAGCACCTGCCGCAGCGCCGCCCCGATCGCATCCAGGTCGAAGTAGTACAGCGGGTTGACCAGGGAGTCGGCCAGTTGCACCACCTGGGTCTGTCCCTGCGACAGCAGGCGCCGCGACGAGAACTCGTCGATCGCCTGCAGGCCCAGGCTGCGCACCTCCCGGTGCAGGTCGTTCTGCCGTTGCAGCACCAGCGCGACCAGGGCCAGGGTCACCATGAGCACGAGCACCGCCAGCAGTGCGAACCGTGCCTGCAGCCCGAAGCGCGGCGACTTCATTCGACTTCCTTCGCCACCCGCGCCACGCCCTGGCGCAGGCGCTCGAGGCCAGCCGCCACTTCGGCGTCGATCGGCGAGAAGCGCGTGGTCTTGAAGAACCGCAGCAGCGCCTCGCGCGCGTCCGGGTCTGCTGCTGCGCCGAGCAGCACCTCCCGCAGCCGTTCGCGGACGCGCGGATCCAGGTCGCCCCGCACCATCTCCAGCGCGCGCGGGAACTCGTCGCTCTCGCGCACGACCCGGAAGTCGCGGCGGTACGAGGGCGGGACGCGCTTGGGATTGGCCCAGTCCAGGTTGCTCATCGCACCGGCGTCGACCAGCCCCTTGTGCACCCAGGCCGAGATGTTGAGTTCCGACCGGCCGAACACGTAGCCCACCGAGTCGGGCCCCGGGCGGTCCATCGGCGAGAGCAGCACCTCCGGGCGCAGTCCGATGCCGAGCAGCTCGTCCGCCGGCACGTAGTAGGCGCTGGTGGAGGAGCGGTTCTGGAAGGCGATGCTGCGGCCGCGCAGGTCTGCCAGGCTGCGCACCGGGCTGTCGCTGCGCACGAAGTACACGGTGTGGTAGCGGTCCACGCCATCGCGCTCGGTCATCAGCAGCGGCAATGCCCCCGCGCGGTCGGCCAGCGCCATCGCCGTGCCGGCGGTTTCGGTGACCCAGTCCACGCGTCCGCGCCGCATGTAGCTCTGCATCTGCTGGGCATCGCGCGCCATCAGCACGCGGCCTTCGCGGATGCCGACATCCGCCAGGCGCGGCACCACGTAGTCCAGCAGCGACCTGAGCTGGTCGTAGTGCGCTTTGGGATCGTCGCTGATGCGGCCCAGCACGAGGACGTCGTCGTCGGCCCAGGCCTGCGCAACGGAGGCGAACCAGAGCACCAGCAACAGCAGGAAGCGGCGGGAACCGGAATCAGACACGGGCAAGGGGCGGTTCCGCTTCGGCTCGGGCAGTGGCACGGCCGCGAGCCTAGCGGAAAACCGCGCCCGCCGGTAGCGATGCGGCGCCGCGTGGCGCGTCCGGGCACGTCCGGCAGCACGTTCCACGCGCCCGGCCGCGTCCGGCGGGGACGCTCAGCCGCTATGCCCGGCGGCCAGGCGCGCCATGCGCTGGGCGTCCGCAAGCACCCCGCGCAGCAGCCGGACGTCCCGGTCATCGAGCTGGCTGCGCAGGAAGATGCGCCGCAGCTTGCGCATGGCCGAGTCCGGCGCACGACCCTTGTGGAAGTCGATCGCGTCCAGCGTCTCGGCGAGCTGCGCGAAGAAGCCCTCCAGCTCGGCGTGGCTCGCCGGCACGTCGCCGTCGGGCGCGACCGCCGGCCGTGCCGCGCCGGACTGGCGCAGTCCGAGCATCGACAGGCGCAGCTCGTAGGTCAGCACCTGGACCGCCGCGGCGAGATTGAGCGAGCTGTACACCGGGTCGGCGGGAATATGCACGGCGGCGTGGCACAACTGCAGCTCGGCGTTGTCCAGGCCGGTGCGCTCGCGCCCGAACACGAGCGCGGCCGGGGTACCGGCGGCGGCCGTGGCCAGCATCCGGCCCGCCGCGTCCGCCGGCAGCAGTTCGTCCAGCGCGATGCGACGGCTGCGCGCGGTGCAGCCCAGCACCAGCCGGCAATCGGCCACGGCTTCTGCCAGTGTCGGCACCTGGGCCGCCGCTTCCAGCACATCGTCGGCACCCGCGGCCATCGCGCTGGCGTCCGCGTGGGGATAGCGCTCGGGGGCGACCAGCACCAGCCGGCGCAGCCCCATCGTCTTCATCGCCCGCGCCGCCGAGCCGATGTTGCCCGGGTGCTGTGTCCCTACCAGGACGATGCGGATGTGGTCGGCCGCGTGCAGGAGTTCGCTCATGGCGCGATGGTAAACTGCGCGCCCGGCCCTGGCGCCGGTCCGCTCTTTCCCCCTGCCGCCGCCCCACGGAGTCCGAGATGCTCGCCCCCGCAGTCAATGTCATGGTCAAGGCCGCGCGCGCCGGGGGCAACGTGCTGCTGCGCCACATGCACCGCCTCGACGCGCTGAACGTGGTGGAGAAGGACCGGCTGGACTATGCCAGCGAGGTCGACGGGCTGGCCGAGGAGGCGATCATCAGGGAACTGCGCCGGGCCAATCCCGACTACGCCATCCTTGGCGAGGAAGGCGGCGCGCAGAAGGGCAATCGCGGCCCCAGCCGCCATACCTGGGTCATCGATCCGCTCGATGGCACCAGCAACTACCTGCACGGCATCCCGCACTGGTGCGTTTCGATCGCCCTGTGCGAAGGCCCCGAACCGCTGCACGCGGTGGTCTTCGACCCGCTGCGCAACGAGCTGTTCACCGCGACCCGCGGCGCCGGCGCCCAGCTCAACGAGAAGCGCGTTCGCGTCTCCGAGCGCAAGGACCTGTCCGGCGCCATGCTGGTCACCGGGTTTCCGCCACGGGAGCGCAAGCGTGCCGACGCGCACCTGGACTGCCTGAAGGTGTTGCTGCGCGAGGCAGAGGACGTGCGCCGCACCGGATCGGCCGCGCTCGACCTGGCCTGGGTGGCCGCGGGCCGCTGCGATGCCTACTTCGAGGCGGGCGTGCAGCCCTGGGACATCGCCGCCGGCGTGCTGCTGGTACGCGAGGCAGGCGGCCGCGTGGGCGACTTCCGCGGCGCCGCGACCGGCCCGATGCACGTGGCGATGGGCAGCGGACGCCAGCTGCTGGCCGGCAACGTCAAGGTGACCGACGCGCTGCAGAAGGTGATCGTGTCGTCGGGATACGCGGCGGCGTTCGACTGATCCACCCAGGGGAGCCTCTGCGCCGGCGACCAGACTCGCATTCGTCTCGCGGTCGGCCGTCCGGACCTGCCGTCTCGAGACGGGCATTCGCGCTGGCTGCCGATACCCGCCGCGCTGTTGCTCCCGGTGGGAAACCCGCTGTCCATCTGCGACGCGCAGGATTTGTCGCGTGGCGCCCATGGAAGAGCCGGTTTCGCGATGGGGTCGGCTACGGATACCCCCGGGGGCGAATGCCCCCCGGCGTCGGCCTCCGGCCGCCGCCTCCTCCTTGATCTCGCACCCGGGGGTATCCGCATCCGCCTGCCGGGTAGCCGGCGCGTCGCCGGTCGCTCCGACGACAGGCGCGGAGTCTGTCGCATCCAAAGCAGCGTGACGCCGCGGCCGGCGGGCCTGCGCAGTGAATCAAGGGGGAGGCATCCGCCTGCATGCGGAGGCCGGAGGACATTCACGGAGCAGGCCTGCCGGTCACGGCGGCTCCTCCAGCCACGATCAATGTCTTCGAAGCGACTACCAATCCCGGTCGGGCTCCCCGACGGCAGACGAGCGGCCCAAGGAAAAGGCCACGCACTGCGCGGCCTTTTCCAGTCCCGTCGGGCGAATCGCCGATGATCAGGGTCGGCGCGCCAGCGCTTCTTCGTCGCGGGCCTTGGGCAGCAGGTCCTGCTTGGTCACGCGCAGTACGCCCAGGGTCAGCAGCGGGCAGGCCACCAGGATCGAGGACGCTGTGCCGATCACGATGCCGATCATCATCGCCTCGGACATGCCGGCCAGCGAGCCGCCGCCGTAGATGTACAGCGCCAGCACGGTCAGGAACGCCACCACCGAGGTGATGATCGTGCGCGACAGCGTCTGGTTGATCGACGAATTGAGCACTTCGAGCGGATTGGCGCGCATGCCGCGGAAGTTCTCGCGCACGCGGTCGAACACCACGATGGTGTCGTTGATCGAGAAGCCCATCACCGTCAGCAGGCCGGCCAGCAGGGTGAGGTCGAACTCGCGCCCGGCCAGCGAGAACCAGCCGGCGACGATCAGGACGTCGCCTAGGGTGGTGATGATGGCCGAGACCGCGAACTTCCACTCGAAGCGGAACGCGATGTAGATCAGGAAACCCAGCACCACGAACACGATCGCGTAGATGCCCTTCTTCGCCAGGTCCTGGCCCACCTGCGGACCGACGAACGAACGGCCCTTGATCGTGGCCGGGTTGTCCGCGGTGCCCGCGGCGCGCAGCACGTCCTCGGCGGTGCGGTTGATGGCCTCGGCGTCGTCGCCGCCGTCCTTCGGCTGCAGGCGGATCATCAGGTCGGTGGCCGTGCCCATGGTCTGCACCTGCGCGCCCGGATAGCCGGCGGCCTCGAGCCGCTCGCGCACCGCGTCCACGTCGGCAGGCTGCTCGAACAGCAATTCCACCGAGGTGCCTCCGGTGAAGTCCAGGCCGTAATTGAAGCCGCGCGTGCCGATCATCGCGATCGAGGCGACCATCAGCACCAGCATGAAGACGACCGTGACCAGGCGCCACCGCATGAAATCGATGCGGGTCTCGGCGGGGATGAGTTTCAGCGGGAAAAGTGCCATGTGTCTTCCAGTGCGTCCGGCGATCAGATGGCGATCGACTTGAGTTTGCGGCGACCGCCGTAGAGCAGCGTGGCCACGCCGCGCGAGACGGTGACCGCGGTGAACACCGAGGTCAGGATGCCGATCACCATCGTCACCGCGAAGCCGCGCAGCGGGCCGGTGCCGAAGGCGTAAAGGGCCACGCCGGCCAGCAGCGCGGTCATGTTGGAGTCGAAGATCGTGCCCGAGGCCTTGTCGTAGCCGGTGGCGATCGCGGTGCGCGGCGGCAGGCCTGCGCGCAGCTCCTCGCGGATGCGCTCGTTGATCAGCACGTTGGCATCCACCGACATGCCGATCGACAGCGCCAGGCCGGCGAAGCCCGGCAGGGTCATCGTGGCGCCGAACAGGCTCATCACCGCCACCACCATCAGCAGGTTGAGCAGCAGCGCGATGCAGGTGATCACGCCGAACATGCGGTAGTACAGCGCGAAGAACACCAGGGTGAACATGAAGGCGTACATCACCGCCCGGGTGCCGCGGGCCACGTTCTCGGCGCCCAGGCTGGGGCCGATCACGCCTTCCTCGACGAAGTCCATAGGCGCGGCCAGGGCGCCGGCCTTGAGCTGCTTGGCCAGCGCCGCGGCTTCCTCGCGGCTCAGGCCGGTGGTCTGGAAGTCCTTGCCGAACACGCCGCGGATGGTCGAGGAACTGATCACGCGCTCCTCGGTACGGGACGAACGCACCTCCTCGCCGTTGACCATGGTCACGGTCGGAATGCGCTCGACATAGACGATGCCCAGGCGGTTGCCCACGTTCTCCAGCGTGTGGTCGAGCATGCGCTTCCCGCCCGCGGCGTTGAGCGTGATCGACACCGCCGGCAGGCCGGTCTGAGGATCGGTCTGCGGCTGCGCGTTCACCAGCTCGTCACCGGAGACCAGCAGGCGGCGGGAGAGCAGCAGCGGCTGCCCGCCCTGGTCGTAGTAGATGCGCGAGCCGGCCGGGACGTTGTTGTCGGCCAGCGCGGCGGCGGCCTGCGCCTCGTCACCGGTGACGGCGCGGAACTCCAGGGTGGCGGTGGCGCCGATCAGCCGCTTGGCCTCGGCGGTGTCCTGCAGGCCGGGCAGCTGGATGACCAGCCGGTCCTCGCCCTGCCGCTGCAGCGAGGGTTCGGCGACGCCGATGGCGTTGATGCGGTTGGCGATGACGTTGCGGTTCTGCTCGACCGCGTCGGTGGCGATGCGGCCGAGCTCGCCCTCGGACAGGCGCACGCTGATGCGGTTGCCGTCGACGTCGATCGTCGGCGCCGCGGTGCCCAGGGTCGCCGCGCCGCCGAGGCCGCCCATCGCGTTCACCACCTCGGTGCGCGCGCGCGCCGCATCCGCCGCGTTGGCCAGGGTCACCAGGATGCTGCCATCCGGACGGCGGTCGGCGCCGGTGTAGCCGATCCGGGCTTCGCGCAACGCCGTGCGGATCGCGTCGGCATAGCCGTCCAGGCGCTTCTCCAGCGCCGCCTTCTGGTCGACCTGCATCATGAAATGGACGCCGCCCTGGAGGTCCAGGCCGAGCGACATCGGCCGTGCGCCCAGGCTTTCCAGCCATGCCGGCGTGGTCGGCACCAGGTTGAGCGCGGCCGAATAATCCTGGCCCAGGGCCGGGCGCAGCACGTCCGATGCACGCGTCTGCGTCTGTGCGTCGGCCAGGCGCACGAGCACCTGGTCACCTTCGAGCTCGATCGAGCGGGGGCTGATGCCCGCCTCCGAGAGCAGGTCCTGCACGCGCTGCACCAGCGCTTCGTCCACCACCGCTGCCGGGCGGTTCCTGGTGACCTGCACCGAAGGATCCTTCTGGTACAGGTTGGGCAGCGCATACAGGGTGCTGAGCAGTACCACGACCAGGATGAGGGCGTATTTCCAGCGGGGAAATTCGAGCATTGCGGGGATCGCCTGGGAAAGGGGGCACGCCCCCGGGGACCGGCCCCCGGCGAGGCCGGGGAACCGTCACGGCCTGACGCCGTCCGCGGCCTGGCCGCGATGAGGTGGTCTGCGGCCTCAGGCCGACTTGAGCGTGCCCTTGGGCAGCACGTTGCCCACGGCGGCGCGCTGCACGCGGATCTCGACGCGATCGGCGATCTCCACGGTCACGAAGCTTTCGCCCAGCGCGCGGACCACGCCTGCGATGCCGCCGCTGGTGATCACCTCGTCGCCCACGGCCAGCTTGTCGAGCATGGCGCGGTGCTCCTTCTGCCGCTTCATCTGCGGGCGGATCATCAGGAAGTACATGACCGCGAAGAGGATGAGGAAGGGCAGGACGGCGCCCATCAGGCCGGGACCGGCGGGCTGGCCGGCAGCCTGGGCATGGGCCGGGGCGATAAGCAGATCAAGCAGGTTCATGGCGGCATCCGTCGGAAAAATAGCGGGGAATTATGCCACGCCCCCGGCGGAACCCGCCGCGGGACGGGGTCGGGCCGGTGGCGGCGGGGACGGCCGGCGGCGACGCGGACCGCGTGGCGGCTGGCGGCCGCCCCGACGCCCGGGACTTCCGGCGGACGTCAGCGCGGCAGGCGCTGCGCGTGGAAGGACTCGCGGAAGGCGGTGAAGGTTCCCGTCTCGACGGCCGCGCGCATGTCGGCCATCAGCTTCTGGTAGTGCCACAGGTTGTGCAGGGTGCCCAGGATCGGGCCCAGCATCTCGTTGCAGCGGTCGAGGTGGCGCAGGTAGGCGCGGCTGTAGCCGCCGGCGCAGGCCGGGCAACCGCAGCCCTCCTCGATCGGGCGCAGGTCGCGCTCGTACTTCGCGTTGCGCACGCGCACCACGCCGGTGGAGGTGAAGTAGTGGCCGTTGCGCGCGTTGCGCGTTGGCATCACGCAGTCGAACATGTCCACGCCACGGGCGACCGCCTCGACCAGGTCTTCCGGGCGACCCACGCCCATGAGGTAGCGCGGGCGATCGGCCGGCAGTTGCGGACAGGTGTGTTCGAGCATCGCGTTGCGCTCGTCCTCGGTCTCGCCCACCGCCAGCCCGCCGATGGCGTAGCCGTCGAAGCCGATCGCCTTCAGGCCCTCGGCCGAACGCGTGCGCAGTTCATGGTGGACGCCGCCCTGGACGATGCCGAACAGCGCCGCGTCGTTTCCTTCGTGGGCCTTCCTCGAGCGTTCGGCCCAGCGCAGCGACAGTTCCATCGAACGTTCGACCACGCGCCGGTCCACCGGCTGGCCGTCGACGTGCACCGGCGGGCATTCGTCGAAGATCATCACGATGTCGCTGCCCAGCACCTTCTGGATGTGCATGGATTCCTCGGGCCCGAGGAACACCTTCGCGCCGTCGGTGGGCGCGGCGAAGGTCACGCCCGCCTCGGTGATCTTGCGCCGGTGCGCCAGCGAGAACACCTGGAAACCGCCCGAGTCGGTCAGGATCGGGCCATCCCAGCGCGCGAACCCGTGCAGGCCGCCATGGGCGGCGATCACCTCCAGCCCGGGCCTCAGGAACAGGTGGAAGGTGTTGCCGAGGATGATCTGCGCGCCGAGCGCCCGCACCTGGTCCGGGAGCATGCCCTTGACCGTGCCGTAGGTGCCCACCGGCATGAACGCCGGCGTTTCCACCGCCCCGCGCGGAAAGTCGAGCCTGCCGCGCCGCGCCGCGCCGTCGGTATGGGAAAGCTGGAACTGCATTCGGGACATGGGGCTCGGAGAACGGGAACACGGGGAAGAAGGCAGGACGCGGGTGGCGGGTCGCGCCTGCGGCGTGCGCTGCATTGCGCCTGCGACGCGGGGATCGGGATGCCGGGCCTGGCCGGGCCGACAGCAGGCAAGCAAGCGCCGATGCGACGGCTGGCCGCGCCCCACCGCGCGAACGGGCACGCATTGTAGGCCGCGGGGTGTCGCGGAGGCGGCTGTCGCGGCCAATGCGGCCTCGACACGCCCCCGGGGACGTCCGTGCCCCCTCACTTGCGCCTCGCGCGCTACGGGAAGCGCGCCAGTGCTCCATCGACCAGCCGCAGCATCAGCGCCGATCCCGGCACCGGCGCGGCGCCCTCCGGCAGGTCGGCCTCGACCGTCTGCCCGCTGCCCAGGCGCAACAGGGCCACGCGCCCCGGGCCACGGAACGAAACCGCGACCACCTCGGCCTGGATCGCCCCGGCCGGGTCCGGCACCAGCCGGTCCGGACGCAGCAGCACCCGTCCGCCGCCGGCCAGTCCCAGCGCCTCGGCCGCCAGCACGGTGCCGCGACCGATGAAGCCGGCCACGAACGGGTCCGCGGGATGCGCGTACAGGGTCGCGGCATCGGCCCACTGCAGGATCCGCCCCTGGTCCATGACACCGATCGCATCGGCCATCGCGAACGCCTCGGCCTGGTCGTGGGTGACCAGCAGGGCGGTGGTCGCCGTCCGGTGGAGGATGTCGCGAAGCTCCGCCGCGAGGTGTTCGCGCGTATCGATGTCGAGGTTGGAGAACGGCTCGTCGAGCAGCAGCAGCGAAGGCGCTGGCGCTAGCGCGCGCGCCAGCGCAACGCGCTGCTGCTGGCCGCCGGACAGTTCGTGCGGCCAGGCCCCGGCCCGGTCGGGCAGCCCCACCAGCTCCAGCACTTCGGCCACCCGCGCTTCCCGTTCGCGGCGCGGCCGCCGCGCGAGGCCGAAGCCCACGTTGCGGGCCACGTCCAGGTGCGGGAACAGCGCATAGTCCTGGAACATCATGCCCACTCCGCGCGCCTCGGGCGGCACGGTGAGCCCCGGCGCCGACAGCACGCGGCCGGCCAGCTCCACCGTGCCGGCCTGCAGCGGCTCGAAACCGGCGACGGCGCGCAGCACCGTGGTCTTGCCGCAGCCGGAAGGGCCGAGGAGGCAGCCGATCGCGCCACGCCCCAGTTCCAGCGACAGCCCGTCCACGGCCACCCGCGGCCCCATGGGGGTCGGGTAGCTCACGCGGATGTCGTGCAGGCGCAACGTCGGTTCGCCGGCGCTCACCGCAGTACCTCCCGACCATAGGCCAGCCCGGTGCGCGCCAGCAGGATGACCGGCAGCAGCCCGGCCAGCACGATCAGCAGCGCGGCCACCGCGCCGTCCTCGTAGGCGCCACGGGCCGCGTCCGCGTACAGCCAGGTGGCGAGGGTCTCGAAATTCAGCGGGCGCAGCAGGAGCGTGGCGGGCAGTTCCTTCATTGCATCGACGAACACCAGCAGCGCGGCGGCCGCCAGCGCGGGGCGCAGCAGCGGCAGGTGCACCCGCCACAGCATCGCCGCGGGCGCGTGTCCCAGGCCGCGCGCGGCCTGGTCGAGCGTGGCCGGGATCCGCGCCAGCCCCGCTTCGGTCCCTCCGGCGGCGATGATGGCGAAGCGCAGCACGTAGGCCAGCACCAGCGCCGGCACCGAGCCCATGAGCAGCATGCGCGGCTCCAGGCCGAGCCATTGCAGTGCCAGGTTGGCGCCGTCGTCGAACCAGGCCAGCGGCGCCAGCAGGCCGATGGCCAGCACTGTGCCCGGCACCGCGTAGC
>JAEXLY010000121.1 GCA_023444765.1 Pseudomonadota bacterium
CGGCGTGCAGGGCCTGCGGCCGTCGGCCATCCCGACCCTGGCCAGCCAGGGGGCGCCGGCCGGCGGCCATGTGCTGGACACGCAGGAACTCATCAGCCTCGCCTCGCTGCTGCAGGGCGACGATCCGTCCCCGTTCGAGAAGGTGCTGGCCGGCGAGGATGCGCGTCCGCTGGCCGACGTGATCCGCCATTCGCTGCTCGACGGCGTCCGCCAGATCGGGTTCGACCCGGCCCATACCCATTTCAGCGGCGATGAGGAGGACGCGATCGACCTGATCGGGATCCTGTTCCAGTCGCTGTTCGACGCCAACGATCTGGCGGGCGATGCGCGCCAGCTCTACGGCAAGCTGGTCGTGCCCTACCTCAAGGTGGCGCTGACCGACGATTCCCTGTTCAACCGCCGCAGCCATCCCGCGCGGCGGTTGCTGGATGCGGTGACCGAAGCCTGCGACGGCAACGAGGGCAGGACCCCGCAGGACCAGGAGACGCTCAACCAGGCCGGTCATGCGGTCGACCGCGTGGTCGAGGAGTTCCAGGACGACCAGGCGATCTTTGAGCTGGCGGCCTCGGAACTGCGCGACCACCTCGACCAGCAGCGCCGCCGTGCCGAACTCACCGAGAAGCGCGCGGCCGAGGCGATCCATGGCCGCGAACGCCTGCAGCAGGCGCGACGCAGCGCGGCCGACCTGGTCGCCTCCCGGCTGGCCGGTCGCCCGCTGACGGCGGCGGTGGCGCATTTCCTGGATCGCCACTGGCGCCACCACCTCACCCAGACCTGGCTGCGCGATGGCCCCGACTCGCAGCGCCACCTGTCCGCGATCAACCTGGGCGACGCGATGGTGCAGGTCGATGCCGACGCCGCGGAGGTGCGCGGAGCGGTCGTGGCCAGGCAGTTGCTGGCCCTGCAGGTGCCGCTGGGCGAGTGCTACGCCAGCTGCGGCCTGGAGGCCGGCGGTGCACGCGACGCGATGGCCCGCATCATTTCCGCGCTGGCACTGCCCGACACCCCGCGCACGGTGCACCAGCCGCAGCTCGAGGATGCCGAGGCGGACGCGTCCGATGGCGTCCTGCGCGTGGCGGGCGGCAGCGCCCAGCTCGAGTTCGATCCGGCGATCGCCGCGCGCATGCGCCGCCTGCGCGTGGGCCAGGGCCTGCGCCTGGTGGACGAGGACGGGCAGGAGAGCGCCGGCCGGATCGCCTGGATCAGCCCGCTCACCGGACGTTTCCTGATCGTCAACCGTCGCGGCCTGCGCAAGAGCGTGGTCTCGCCGGAGGAACTGGCTGTCATGGTCGCGCAGGGCAAGGCCCAGGTGCGCTCTGTGGATTCGCCCTTCGACGAGGCGATGAAGCAGCTGTGGCAGCGGATCAATGCCGTGGCCGGGGATGCCGCGGCCATGGCGCAGCCCGAACGCCGGCACGGCTGACGCCTGCGCGCGGCCGCGCTGCCGCCAGTTCCCGGCGCGTCCCACCCGGCGAACGCTTTCGGGGCGCGTCGCACCGGCAGGGGCGATTCGCTAGGATGGCGCGACTGTCGCGGGGGATGGATGCATGGCGGTGATCATTGCGGTCGCGCGCGAAAGCGCGCCGGGCGAGCGGCGCGTGGCGCTGACTCCCGAGACGACGAAGAAGCTGGTCGCGGCCGGTGCCGCGGTCCGGGTGCAGCGCGGGCTGGGCGCGCTGGCGCATTTCCCCGACCAGGCCTACGCCGAGGCGGGCGCGGAGCTGGCGGACGGTGATGGCATCGAAGCTGCGGACATCGTGCTGTGCGTGCAGCCGCCGCCGCCTGCCGCGATCGCGCGGATGAAGCGCGGCGCGGTCCTGGTGGGCGCGCTGCAGCCGCAGGCCGACCCGGCGCGTGCCGAGGCGATCGTCGCGGCCGGCGTGGTCGCCTTCCCGCTCGAGCGCCTGCCGCGCACCACCCGCGCCCAGGCCATGGACATCCTCAGTTCCCAGGCCGGCATCGCCGGCTACAAGGCGGTGCTGATCGCCGCACAGCTGGCCCCGCGCTATTTCCCCATGCTCACCACCGCAGCAGGCACGATCAGGCCATCGAAGGTGCTGGTGATCGGCGCGGGCGTCGCGGGCCTCCAGGCCGTCGCCACGGCCCGGCGACTGGGCGCCCAGGTCGAGTGCTTCGACGTGCGGCCGGAAACGCGCGAGCAGATCGAATCGCTGGGCGGCCGCTTCCTCGACCTCGGCGTGAGTGCGGCGGGCGAGGGCGGCTACGCGCGCCAGCTCACGGAAGAGGAACGCGCGCTGCAGCAGCAGCGCCTGGCCGATCATCTCAAGGGCATCGACGTGATCGTCTGCACCGCGGCCGTGCCGGGACGGCCGGCGCCGAAGATCGTCACCGCCGCCATGGTCGCGGGGATGAAGCCCGGCAGCGTGATCGTCGATCTCGCCGCGGAAACAGGCGGCAACTGCGAACTGACCCGCCGCGGCGACACCGTCGACAGCGACGGCGTCACCATCGCCGGGCCGCTCGACCTGGCCAGCCAGGGTGCGCTGCACGCGAGCGAGATGTATGCGCGCAACCTCTACAACTTCGCGTCGCTGCTGCTGAAGGACGGCGCGCTGACGTTCGACTGGGATGACGAACTGCTGGCCAGGACGGTGTGGCCGGAGCGGCAGGCCGGCTGAGGCCGGTGGCAGGCGGGCTGCCCGGCGCGGGTGGCGACAGGCCGGGACGCGGCCGCGCAACAGCGCGTGCGCAGCGGTCACGTTCGGGCAAGTCGGGCCGCTACGGCGGGCGAGAAACGGGCGTGACTGGCAGCCGATGCCGCGAACCCGCATTCGACATGCGCCGGACGCCGCGGGCGGCCGTGAAGCGCGCTAGTCGGGACGCTCGCCTTCCCGCGGCGGATGCGCGTCCACCCAGGCCTTGCGCTGCTCGGGCGTCATCGCCTTCCAGCGCTGGATCATCGCCTTGCGGTCGGCTTCCGGCATCGCGCGCGTGTGTTCGAACAGGGCGCGCGCCTGGTGGCGCTTCTCCGGCGGGAGGTCGCGCCAGCGCATCATGCCGTGGCGCGCGTGTTCGCGCTGCTCGGGGCTCATCGCATGCCAGCGGCGGGCATGTTCGAGCATGTGCGCGCGCTTGTCGGCATCGCTGCGGTTCCAGCGCTCGCGCACCGGCGCCAGCAGCAGTTCGCGCTGCTCGTTGCTGAGCTGGTCCCAGGCCGGCAGCGGCGCGGTGGCCTGGGTGGGCGACTGCGCGCCGGCCAGCAGCGGGGCCAGGCCGAGGACGACAAACAGCAGGCAGGTACGGGGCGACATGGCTTACTCCATCGCGATCAGGTCGGCGTCGCCCGAGGCGAGCCAGACGTAGAAGTCGGGGTTCTGGTCGAGGTCGTCGAGCACGGCCTCGATGCCGGGTTCGGCGGCGCCGGCGGCGAGCATGGGGCCGGCAGGCGCGGCCGGCGCCTGGTCCGACATGCGCAGGCCGAAGCCGAGGCC
>JAEXLY010000178.1 GCA_023444765.1 Pseudomonadota bacterium
CATCCAGATCGTGAACGCGCGCACCACCGCGATCCGCGACCGGGCCTTCGGCTGGCGCCGCGGCCTGACCCGGGTCGAGGTCGACCAGCCCGCGCACCTGCGTCGCTGGACGATCGGCGACCAGGTCGCGGTGGCGCGCGATCCCCTCGGCGGCGGCGCGCTGCTGGGCGGACTCGGGGTGACCCGCGCCTTCGACCAGAACCCCTACCTGGTGACCTTCCCGCAGCCGTTCTACCAGGGTGTGATCGAGACGCCCGGCGTGGTCGAGGTCTATGCCAACGGCGCGCTGATCGGACGGCGCGCGGTGGAGGCCGGGCCGATCAACCTCGACAACCTCGGCGTGCCGCCGGGCCGCAGTGACGTGCGCGTGGTGATCCGCGACCCGTTCGGCAACCGCCACGACCTGGCCAGTGCCAGCTACTACGGCGGCACCGGGCTGCTCGCGCCGGACCTGTCGGACTACGCGCTGCGCGTGGGCGCGGTGCGCGGCGGCGACCTCGACGGCGACTACGGCGATGCGGTGGCGTGGCAGGCCTGGTACCGGCGCGGGCTGAGCGACCGCATCACCCTGGGCGCGCGCGGCGAGGGCGACGACGCCTTCGCCAACCTCGGCATCGACGCCGCGCTGCGCACCGATATCGGCGAGTTCGGCGCCGCGCTCGCGCGCAGCCGCGACGATGAGGCCGGCAGTGGCCGGGCGGCGTCGCTCAGCTACAGCTACGGCGGGCCGCGCGCGGGCCTGTCGCTGGGCGTACGCCGCTTCAGCGAAGGCTATCGGCTGCTGGGGTCGCCCTTCGACCTGTTCGGCGCGCGCCTGCGCGAGGATGCCTACGGCACCCTGTCCTGGTCGCCGGCCAGCCGGATGTCGCTGCAGCTGGGTTACGGCCGGCAACGCCGAGAGGGCCTGGCGGCCGAGCGCAACGCCAGCCTGTCCTCGACCTGGCGCGTGTCGCCGGGCAGCCAGCTGCTGCTGGCCGTGCAGCGCAACGAGGGCCTGTACGAGGACCTGTCCGCGCTGCTCAGCCTCAGCTTCGCCCTCGACCGCCACAGCGTCGCGCTCAGCGCCCGCGGGCAGCGCGTGACCGATGCCGTCGGCGGCGAAACGCGCAGCCGCGGCTACGGCGTCGACGCGCGCCGCTCGCGCCCGGCAGGGATCGGCTGGGGCTACGACCTGAGCGTGCAGCACGACATGTTCGGCAACAGTGGATTCGGCCAGGTCGAGTATCAGGGGCGGCACGGCCGTTACGCGCTGCAGGGGAGCCGGTTCGGGGGACGCGGCGATGCGCGCCTGCTGCTGGGCGGCGCCCTGGTCGGCGTGGGCGGGCGCGTGTTCGCAACGCCGCCGATGGAGAGCGGCTTCGCGCTGGTGCGGGTGCCGGGCGTCGCCGGCGTGCCGATCCTGCGCGAGAACCAGGACGTCGGCCGCACCGACACCCGCGGCGACCTGCTGGTGCGCGACCTGATTCCCTACTACGCCAACCAGGTCGCGCTCGAGCCGGCGCAGGTGCCGCTGGACCACGAGATCCTCCAGGGCGCCACGCAACTGTCGGTGTTCCGCAACACCGGCGCGGTGGCCGTGCTGGAGGTGCGGCCGCTGCGCGCCCTGTCGGGCCAGCTGCACCTCCGTGGTGACGAGGGTGTGCGCCCGGCCGCGTTCGGCAGCGTGCACCTGGAGCACGCCGGCACGCGCTACGACAGCCCGCTCGGTGCGGGCGGTCGCTTCTACTTCGAACAGCTGCCGCCCGGTCGCCACAAGGCGCGGGTGGCCAGCGAGGGCGCCAGCGCCGTGTGCACGATCGAGGTTCCGGTCGCGCAGGCGGCCGGCATCCACGACCTGGGCATCGTCGAATGCGCCGTCGCAGCGGAGGAGCCATGAGCAGCAGGCCGCAACCCCATCCGGCCGGCGGCCGGTCGCATGCGGCACCGCACGCGCGGTACGCGCTGGCCCTGCTGCTCGCCGGGCTCGCCAGCGCGGCGCGGGCGGGCGACTGCCTGATCTCGGCCACGCCGATCAGCTTCGGCAGCTACGACCCCGTCACCGGTACCGGCCCGGTCGACAGCACCGGCAGCGTGCGCGTGGACTGCGCGGCCACCAGCCTCGGCGAACTGCTGTTCGGGGTGAACGTGGGCATCGCCCTGGGCCAGGGCAGTTCGGGCACCTACGCTGCGCGCACGCTGCGCCAGGCGCCGGGTTCGATCCTGCAGTACAACCTCTACACCACGGCCGCGCGCAGCACGGTCTGGGGCAACGGCGCCGGCGGCACCCAGACCGTCGGCGGCGCCGTGGGCGGCATCTTCGGCCAGCCCACGCCGCGCAACTTCCCCATCTACGGCCGCATCCCCCCGGGACAGGATCCCCATCTCGGCCCGCACAGCGACACGGTGACCGTCGTCGTGACGTTCTGAGTGCGGGCGCGTCGCGCCGGCGGTCCTGCGAAGCACTATATTGGTGCAGTGCCGCCCTCCATCTCCGCCGATGCCGTGCTCGATGCCCTGGTCACGCCGATATTGCGGGCCGACAGCCATGGCCGGGTGGCGCGCTGCAACCAGGCCTTCGCGCGCTGGCTGGGGGTGAGCCAGAAGCGGCTGCCGGACCAGCCGCTGGCGGCGCTGGAGGTCGAGGGCCACAGCCTGCGCGATGCGTTGCAGTCCGCGGACGTGGCCGAGGGCCCGCGCCGGTTGCGGCGCGTGGCGCTCGCGTTCCTCGGCGGCGAGCCGCGCTTTGCCGACGTCTGGCTTACCCGCGAGGCCGATGGCGGGATCCTGCTCGAGGCCCATCCGGTCGACGAGTTTCCGGGAGAGGATCCCGCCCGCACGCTGCCGCTGGCGCTGTCGGCCGCGCTCAAGGGCCTGGCCCACGAACTGCGCAACCCGCTGGCGGGGCTCAAGGGCGCGGCGCAACTGCTGGGCCGGCGCACGGTCGATGCCGACGCGCGCGAACTGGTCGACCTGATCGGTTCGGAAGTGCAGCGGCTGACCCAGCTGGTCGAACAACTGCTGTCGCCGGCGCCGCCACGGCCGCACCGGGCGCTCAACATCCACGGCGTGCTCGAGCAGGTGGTGCGCCTGGCCGAGCAGGATGCCGGCTGGGCGGTACGCCTGGCACGCGACTACGATCCCAGCCTGCCGCCGCTGCGTGGCGATCCGGACCGGCTGGTGCAGGCGGTCTGGAACCTGGTGCGCAATGCGATCCAGGCTGGCGCGGCCAATGTCGGCCTGCGCACGCGCGCCGAGTACGGCGTGCGCATCGGCGAGCAGGTGCATCCGCTGGCGCTGCGGATGGAGATCGCCGACGACGGCCGCGGCGTGCCCGAGGCGCTGGCCGAGCAGATCTTCCTGCCGCTGGTATCCGGGCGCGCCGACGGCAGCGGCCTGGGGCTGGCGATGGCGCAGCAGGTGGCGCGCGAACACCGTGGCTCGCTGGCCTATCGCTCGCGCCCGGGCCACACCGTGTTCACCCTGCTGCTGCCGCTGTCGGCGGACGGCGGTGAAGACGATCCGGATTCCGCTTCCGCAACAGACGGGGCAGTGCAGTGAGGTCGCGACGACATGACGGGTGAAGCCGCATCGGTGTGGGTGGTCGACGACGACCGGGCAGTGCGCTTCGTGCTGGCGACCGCGCTGAGCGATGCCGGCTACGTGGTCTCGGGTTTCGATTCGGCCGACGCGGCCCTGTCCGCACTCGATTCCCGCGCCGCGCCGCAACTGCTGTTCACCGATGTGCGCATGCCCGGCGAGGACGGCCTGAAGCTGCTGGAGAAGATCAAGCAGCGGCATCCGGAACTGCCGGTGGTGGTGATGTCGGCCTACACCGACGTGGCCAGCACCGCCGGTGCCTTCCGCGGCGGCGCCTACGAATTCCTGTCCAAGCCCTTCGACCTGGACGAGGCCGTGGGCCTGGCGGCGCGGGTGCTTGGCGAGCGTGCCGAGGCGGCTGCCGATGCCGGCGCCCCCGAAGTCGAGCCGGCTGCCGACGTGCTGGTGGGCGATTCGCCCGCCATGCGCCAGCTGTTCCGCGCCATCGGCCGGCTGGCGCAGGCGCCGCTGAGCGTGCTGGTCACCGGCGAGACCGGCACCGGCAAGGAGCTGGTGGCGCGCGCGCTGCATCGCGAGTCGCCACGCGCGCGCCAGCCCTTCGTCGCGCTCAACACCGCCGCGATCCCGGCCGAGCTGCTGGAAAGCGAGCTGTTCGGGCATGAGGCGGGGGCCTTCACCGGCGCCACGCGCCGCCACATCGGCCGCTTCGAGCAGGCCGACGGCGGCACCCTGTTCCTGGACGAGATCGGCGACATGCCCGCCTCGCTGCAGACACGGCTGCTGCGTGTGCTGGCCGAGGGGGAGTTCTTCCGCGTCGGCGGGCGCGAGCTCATCCGCGTGGACGTGCGCGTGATCGCCGCCACCCACCAGGACCTGGAGGCGCTGGTGCAGGAGGGCCGGTTCCGCGCCGACCTGCTGCACCGCCTGGACGTGGTACGCCTGCGGCTGCCGCCGCTGCGCGAGCGCCGCGGCGACGTGCCGGCGCTGGCCGAGCGCTTCCTGCACGGCGCGGCCGAACGCTTCGGCGCCGCACCCAAACGCTTCTCGAAGGCGGCGACCGAGCGCCTGCTGGCGCATGCCTGGCCCGGCAACGTGCGCGAGCTGGAGAACCTGTGCTGGCGGCTGGCGGCGCTGGCGCCGGCCGACACGATCACCACCGCCGACCTCGACGGCATGCTGCCGACAGGGCAGGGCGCCGGCGTGGGCGACTGGGAAGCCGCGCTGCGCGCCTGGGCGCGCGAGCAGCTGGCCGCCGGCGCCAGCGACCTGCACGCACAGGCACGCGAGCGATTCGACCGCGCGCTGCTGGAGGCGGCGCTGGAACATACCGGTGGCCGCCGCACCGAAGCGGCGACCCGGCTTGGACTCGGCCGCAACACGGTGACGCGCAAACTCGGCACCAGCCGCCGGCCGCGGCGGGGTTGAACCCCGCGCTGCGCGGGCGGTCCCACCGCTCCCGCCCATCAGCCATGCCCCAGCCCATGCCACGATCCTCCGACGTACGCGGCATCCTCGCCGCGACCTGCGTTTCCGTGCTGCTTGCAGCCTGCGCCTCCGCACCGCCGCCCCCGGCGGGACCCGCGCCGCCGCCGCCGCCCCGGATCGCCGAGGCC
>JAEXLY010000202.1 GCA_023444765.1 Pseudomonadota bacterium
GTGCGGGCGTCGGCCGGCTGGCCCGCGACTGCCTGTCGCGCCTCGCGCACCGCATCTGCCTCGCGGATCCCAGGCGCTGCGGCTTCGGTGGCCAACCGGCGCGCCTGCGCCACCGCGGCCTGCGGCTGCGGCGCGCCATCGGGCGCGGCGCGTGCCAGTACGCTGGCCAATGCTTCGGGCTGTGCGGGCAGCGAGCGCAAGGCGTCGGGATTGCGTTGGAGCACGTCCCCGAGCTGCCGGATCACGCTGGGGGGGAGCTGCTGCAGTTCGCGCGCCAGCGCATGCAAGCCCGGATCGGAAGGCCCAGGCGGCGCCGGTGGCGCCAGCGGCTGCGGTGCCGACCCACGCATGGTGTCGCCCCTCGCATGATGCGCGTACGGCGGCACTCCGCTTTCCGGATGCGCATGCCGACCGGGCCCGTTGCCCTCGGCGGGTCCGGGGGGGCGTGGCATTCCGTCCGGGTCGATGTCGGACCGCCCCGGGTGGTGGCCGGCATCGGCGCCGCGCAGGTCGGGGTCGACGCCCTCGCCGAAGCCGGGCATGCCCGGCCGCAGCGGCCAGTCGGGGCCACCACGCTCGCCGGGCAGCAGTGACGACAGGGCATCGTGCAGCGACGGGAACGACATGACGGCACCCCGCAGTCTGGACCCGGTCCATCGGGCCGGTGGTCGTCACAAGCTACGACGGCGATGCAGGGGCGTGGTACCTCGGGTGAACCCCAGGTGGCCGCCACCGGCGGACCCGGCCAGGTCCGGAGCAAAAAAAACGGGAAACCGTGGTTTCCCGTTCAATCCGGCGAAGCCGGAGGACTGTGTTGTGGCGGAGACAGACTAGCCCGTGGCACAACCTGATGCAATACCTTAATTTGTGATCCGCAACGTATTGTTTTAATTGGCGGTGTTCAGCGCATCCCGCTTGTGCTGCCGGCGTGCACCGCGGGGTTCGTCCCAGGCATTGTTGAACAGCGCCGGCTCCCAGGACCCATAGGTGGGATTGGCCAGCATCCACCAGCGCTCGCCGAACCAGTCCCGGTGTTCGTCCAGTTGCGCGCCACGGGCCTGCGGGGTGTTGGCGATCACTTCGACGAAATCGCCCAGCTGGTCGCCGAACTGCATCAGGATCCGGTACTGCCGTCCGGCCAGGCGACGCCGGCACAGCTTCTCCGAGCCGTGCTGTTCGCAGCCCTGGACATGCGTGCCCAGTCCGAGGAACACGCTCTCGTCCTTGACCGGCAGGCCGACGGCGCGCAGGTTGGCCAGGGTCGCGTCCTGCAGGTGCTGCGCGCGATTGGACAGGTAGAGGATGGTGACGCCGCGTGCCTGCGCCGCCTGCGCGAACTCGAGCACGCCCGGCACCGGCCTGGCCTTGCGCTCCTCCACCCAGGCCGACCAGCTGACCTCGTCGTACTCGCCGCCCTCCGCCACCAGCCGGGCCTGGTAGGGCGAGTTGTCGAGTACGGTTTCGTCGATGTCCATGATCACGGCGGGCGGCAGGTCGCGCAGCGGCGCGGCGTTGGCGCGTTCGCCCGGCACCAGGGCATCCCAGTGCGGCGCGGCCAGCGCCCGATCGAGCTGCGCGGTGGCGGCCCGGAACAGCGAGATCGCATTGGCCCGGTACTCGGTCGAACGCTGTACCCACAGCACCGCATTGAGATTGTCGTCGGCGACAGCGCCGACCGCCGGCCGGGGCACGTCGGCGGGGGCCGCCGTGGGGCGTCCGGCGGGCGCCGTTGCGCAACCGGCGAGCGACAGCGCGGCGATCAGGACGGCGGTGAATGCGTGCGCGCGCATGCGTGGGACCTCGGGTCGGATCGGGTGGGCGAGTGTAACCAGTGGCTGTTGCGGGTGGTCGTCGACCGGCCGAACAGATGCATGGCGCACTCAATCTTCCAGTAGGGCGCGGATCGAAGCGAAGCCGACATCGGCACGTTCGGCCTTGCGCGCGGCGTCGGCGACCGGATCGGCGCCGTCGCGCTGCAGCTCGGCGGCAGGCAACTCATCGAAGAAGCGGCTGGGCGCGAGCCGGAGCTTGGCGCCCCAGCGCTGCGCCTCGCGGCTGTAGGACAGCCACAGCTGCTCCTTGGCGCGGGTGATCCCCACGTAGAGCAGGCGCCGCTCCTCGTCCAGCCGACCCTCGTCGAGGCTGGCCTCGTGCGGCAGGGTGTTGTCGTCCATGCCCACGATGAACACGTAGCGGAACTCCAGGCCCTTGGCCGCGTGCAGGCTCATCAACCGCACCTGGTTGCCAGGATCGCCCTTGTCGGCGTGCGAGAGCAGCGCCAGCTGAGCGGCGAGCTCGCCCGGTCCGGCGCCGCGCGCGCCCTCGAACCAGTCGGCCAGTTCGTCGAGGTTGCCGCGGCGGATGCGAAACAGTTCGTCACTCTTGCACTGCTCGCGCAGCATCGCGATCAGGCCCGAGCGCTCGTTGAGCGCGCGCACGAGGTCGGCTGGCGGCAGCTGCGCGGCATCGCGGCGCAGGCCGCGCACGATGTCGGTGAACGCGCCCAGCGCATTGGCCACGCGAGGCTGCAACTGCTTGAGCAGTCCCATCGACTCGGCCGCGCGCGACAGCGGCAGCTGCGCGTGCTGGGCCATCTCGGCGAGCTTTGCCAGCGAAGTCGCGCCGACGCCGCGGCCGGGCGACTGCACCGCGCGCAGGAAGGCCGAGTCGTCCTCGGGATTGGCCAGCAGGCGCAGCCAGGCCAGCGCATCCTTGACCTCGCCGCGGTCGAGGAAGGCGGTACCGCCCGACAGGTGGTAGGGAACGCGCAACAGCTGCAGCGCCTTCTCCAGCGCGCGCGACTGGTGGTTGCCCCGGAACAGGATGCAGAACTCGCCCCATTCGGCCTTGCGCGCGGTGGCGATGAAGTGGATCTCGCCGGCCACGCGCTCGGCCTCGTGCGCGGCATCGCGGCACTCCCAGACACGGATGCGTTCGCCGTCGGCCTGCGCGCTCCACAGGGTCTTGGGATGTTCGTGCGGGTTGTTGGCGATCAGCGCATTGGCCGCACGCAGCACGCGGTTGGAACAGCGGTAGTTCTGCTCCAGCTTCACCACCACCAGGTTGGGGTAGTCCCGACCGAGCTGGCTGAGGTTCTCCGGATTGGCGCCGCGCCAGGCGTAGATGCTCTGGTCGTCGTCGCCCACGCAGGTGAAGTTGGCCTTCGGCCCCGCCAGCGACTTGAGCAGGCGGTACTGCGCGTCGTTGGTGTCCTGGCACTCGTCCACCAGCAGGTAACCGATGCGCTCGCGCCAGCCGGCGACGGCGTCCGCGTCGGATTCGAGCAGTTGCACCGGCAGGCGGATGAGGTCGTCGAAGTCGACCGCGTTGAACGCGGCCAGGCGCTGCTGGTAGCGCGCGTACAGCGAGGCCGCCTCATGCTCGCGCGCGCTGCGCGCGGCCCCGGCGGCCTGTTCCGGCGACAGGCCGGCGTTCTTGATGTTCGACACCAGCGACTGCATGGCCTGCACGGCGTCGGGCTTGGCGCCCGGCATCAGGTCCTTCATCTGCGCCAGCGTGTCGTCGCTGTCGAAGATGGAAAAGCCGCGACGCAGGCCCAGCTTGGCGTGGTCGGTCTGCAGGATCTTCAGGCCCAGCGAGTGGAAGGTGCACACGGTCAGCCCCTCCGCCGTCTCGCCGCGGATGCGCCTGGCCACGCGTTCGCGCATCTCCTTCGCCGACTTGTTGGTGAAGGTGATGGCGGCGATGCGTTTGGCCGGATAGCGGCCGGTCGCGATCAGGTGCGCGATCTTCTCGACGATCACCCGGGTCTTGCCGCTGCCCGCGCCGGCCAGCACGAGCAGGGGCCCATCGCAGTGGGCGACCGCGGCGGATTGCTGGGGGTTGAGGCCGTGCATCGTGGGACTGCTGGAAGCGGCCGCGCATTCTACCCGGCCCGGTCGCGCCCTTACCGAACCGGACCGAGGCCCGCGCGGTCGAGTCGCCGGGGGAGGAACCGCCGTGCAAGGGCGGCAGCCGCCGGCCACGCCTCCGGCCGTGGGACTTCTCCGTCCGGCCGGAATGTCGGCTGCGCGCCGCGCGTCGGGCAACGAAGGGTCCTTTCCTGGCGTGGCCTCGCCTGGCCTGGCGTGCGCGGGACGCGGATGCGGCCACGACCGGGTCGGCGGCCGTCGCACGCCTCGGGCCCGTGGCAAGGCACCCCCGGCGGTAGAATCCCGCCATGGCCAAGCTCTATTTCTACTACTCGGCGATGAATGCGGGGAAGACCACGACCCTGCTGCAGAGCGCGCACAACTACCGCGAACGCGGCATGCGCACGCTGATACTGACGCCGCGCCTGGACGACCGCGCCGGCAGCGGCAAGGTGGCCTCGCGGATCGGGCTCGTGGCCGATGGCTTGCCGTTCGGGCGCGGGGACGACCTGCAGGCGCTGGTCGAGCGCGATATCGCCGCGCACGGGCGGTTGCACTGCGCGCTGGTGGACGAGGCCCAGTTCCTCTCGCGGGCCCAGGTCTGGCAGCTGGGCGAGGTGGTGGATGCGCTGCGCGTACCGGTGCTGTGCTATGGCCTGCGTACGGATTTTCGCGGCGAGCTGTTCGAGGGCAGCCAGTACCTGCTGGCCTGGGCCGACGAGATCAGCGAGATCAAGACCATCTGCCACAGCGGCAGCAAGGCGACCATGACCGTTCGCGTGGACGCGCAGGGGTTCGCGGTGAGCGAGGGTCCCCAGGTGGAGATCGGCGGGAACGACCGCTACGTCTCGGTCAGCCGCGCCGAGTTCAAGCGGATCTCGCGGGGCGAGGGACGGATCGAGCCGCTGCAGCCCCCGTTGCCGCTGGCCTGAACGCTCCGCGCGCGCTGCGCGGCGCAAGCTGGCAGGCCGCCTGCAGCCCGTCGATCTCGCGCCCCAGTGCGCCGCCTTCCGGCCGCGCCTGCGCGATCTGGGCCTGCAGCGCCTGCAGGCTGGCCAGCGCCAGCGGCCGCTGCGACGGCGCTCCGCAACGCACCTGGGCCGCATAGGCGCGCGCCAGCCAGGCGGCCTTTCGCAGTTCGTTGTCCTGCTGCGGCAGTTCGGCCAGCGCATCGAGCCGGGTCAGGGCGGCCGCGTCGCCCCGGCGCGCCTCGAAGCGCGCCAGCGAGATCTCGGCGCGCCGGGTATGCGAGTGCTGCGCGCCGTACCCCGTCCGCGTCAGCGCCTGCGCCTGCTCCAGGCTCGCCTGGGCCGCGTCGTCGCCCAGTGCCGCCTGCACCTCGCCCAGCAGGCGCAGCGTGTCGCCGACCAGCCCGTGCCCGTCGCCATAGGCGCGACGTCGCAACTCCAGCGACTCGGCCAGCAGCGGCAGGGCTTCGGCATCGCGTCCTGCGCTGTGCAGCACCATCGCGAGGTTGAACAGGCCGCCCGACAGCTGCACGCCGCTCTGCTGCCGCCGCCAGGTGGCGATCGACCGGCGCAGGTCGACCACCGCAGTATCGAGATGGCCGCGCTCCCAGGCGACGATCGCGAGCGATGCGCGCGCGCGCGCGACGTCGGCATGGTCCGGCCCCAGGCGTGCGACCAGCCACGCCAGCGTGTCGCGGAACTCGGTTTCGGCATCGGCCAGCCGGCCCTGGTCGACGTACAGCGCGGCCAGCTGCCTGCGCGCGTCGATCGTGGCGTGGTGCTGGGCCCCGCGCAGCTCAAGCGCCAGTTCCAGGGCGCGGCGGCAGTCGCGCTCGGCGGCCTCGGTATTGCTCGCATCGCGCTCGTACGAGCACTGGGCGCGCAGCAGGTCGATCGCCAGCGGATGGCGCTCGCCCAGGGTGGTGCGCAGCAGTGCCAGCGCGGCGCGGGAGGCGGCCAGGGCGCGGCCGGTGTCGCCGGCGGCCGCATGCAGGTTGGCCAGGTCGCCCAAGTTCTCGACCACGCCGGCGTGGTCGCCCAGGACGTTGCGGCGCAGCGAAAGCGAACGCAGGTACAGCGCGCGCGCATCCTCCAGTCCGCGGGAGGACGCATGGCAGCGGCCGAGCTGGGTGTAGAAGGCTGAAGCGGGCAGCGGCAGGCGGTGCTCGCTGCGGCGTGCGAGCACGAGCAGCGGTTGCATGCGTTCCAGGCAGGCGTCGGCCTGCCCGGTCAGACGCAGCACGCGGCCCATGTCGGTGGCCGACTGCAGGCGCAGGCTCGGTGGGGCGTCGGGCAACGCATCGACCAAGGCGACCTGTCGCCGCAGCAGTGCATGCGCGGCGGCATAGTCGCCCAGGCCCGAGCGCAGCCTGGCCACCACGCCGAGCAGTTCGGCGCGGGCGACCGGCTGGTTGCGCAGTTCGCGCTCGATGCGGCGTTCGCCATCGTCGAGCAGTCGATGGATGTCGACCGGCGCGCCGGTCGGCACGCCGCCGGCGGTTTCGAACAGCCCGACCACGAAGTTCTGCATCGCCTGGGCGCGGGCCGACTCGCTCACCGCCTGCCGCGCCTGCCAGGCGACGATGCCCAGCGCCGCCACGAGCACCAGCGACACCACCGCCGCGGTCGACAGCGCCCAGCGGTGGCGGCTGACGTACTTGCCGATGCGGTAGGACATGCTCTGAGGCCGCGCGTGCACGGGCTTGCCGTCCAGCCAGCGCCGCAGGTCCAGGGCCATCGCCTCGACCGAGGGATAGCGCTGCTCGGGCTTCTTGGCCAGCGCCTTGAGCACGATGTTGTCCAGGTCGCCGGCCACCTCGCGCGCGCGGCGGCGGACCGCGGGGCTGGCGGTGTTACCGCCGGCGTCGCGCTGCAGCGCCAGCGAGGGACGCTGCGGATCGGCGTTGAGGATCGCGTCCTCCCACTGCGCATCGCTCGGCCGCTTGAGCTGGTAGGGCTTGCGCCCGGCCAGCAGTTCGTACAGCACCACGCCCAGCGAATACACGTCGGTCATGGTGGTGACCGGTTCTCCGCGGATCTGTTCGGGTGCGGCGTAGTGCAGGGTGAAGGCGCGCAGCCCGGTGCGGGTCTGCTCGGGCGCGTGGTCGGGCGTGTCGAGCAGCTTGGCGATGCCGAAATCGAGCAGGCGCACGTCGTCCAGCGGCGTGACCAGGATGTTGGACGGCTTCAGGTCGCGGTGCACGATCAGGTTGGTGTGCGCGTGGCTGACCGCCTCGCATACCTGCATGAACAGCTGCACGCGCGTGACCACGCCCGGGTCGCGCGCGCGGCACCAGTCGGTGATCGGTTCGCCCTCGACGTACTCCAGGGCCAGGTAGGGCTGGTTGTCGCTGCTGATGCCGGCGTCGAGCAGGCGCGCGATGTGCGGATGCTCGAGCCGCGCGAGGATCTGCCGCTCGCGGGTGAAGCGCAGGCGCAGGCCGGGATCGGCCAGGCCCGGGCGCAGCAGCTTGAGCGCGACACGGCGCTCGTACAGGCCGTCGGCGCGCCGCGCCAGCCAGACCTGGCCCATGCCGCCTTCGCCCAGCATGCGCTCAAGCGCGTAAGGCCCGACCGAGGCGCCGGCGTGCACCCCGGGGTGCGGCGTGATCAGCGGTTCGGACAGGAAGTCCTCGCTGCCGGCCTCCAGCGCGAGCAGTTCTTCCAGATCGGTGGCGAGCTGTGCGTCCTCGTCCCGCAGCGAAGCCAGGCTGGCGGCGCGCGCGGCCCCGTCGAGCTCGAGCAGCGCATCGAGCAGCGGGGACAGGCGCTGCCAGCGTTCGGCGTCCATCGCGGCTACGGCACGGCGCGCCCGCGTGTCGCGGGACCGGTATGCAAGGCGCTGACCCCCCGGTCTTCCACGTCGGACGCGTCAGCCGCCCTGCAGCGAGGCCAGCAGGTACATCCGCGCCTTCTGCCAGTCGCGGCGGATGCTGCGGTCGGAGCGGTCGAGCAGGGTGGCGATCTCGGCCTCGGACAGTCCGCCGAAGTAGCGCAGCTCCACCACCTGGGCGAGCTTGGCGTCGACGCCGGCCAGCCGGGTGAGGGCGACGTCCAGCGCCAGCATGTCCTCGTCCATGCGCAGGCCGCCTTCCAGGTCGTGCGGCAGGTCGGTGACGCGGTGCAGGTCGCCGCCGCGCTTCTGCGCCAGGCGCTGGCGGGCGTAGTCGACCACCACGCTGCGCATGGCCGAGGCGGCGTAGGCGAAGAAGTGGGCGCGGTCGTCGAACTGGATCTCGCGCCGGCCGATGAGCTTGAGGTAGGCCTCGTGCACCAGGGCGGTGGCATCGAGCGTCTGGCCCATCTGGCCCGACAGCTGGCGCCGGGCCATGGTGTGCAGTTCCTGGTACAGGGTGGCCAGGACCTGGTCGAGTGCGCCCCGGTCGCCGCCGCGCGCCGCGTCCAGCCAGAGGGTGATGTCTGCGGTGTCGGACATGTGGCGCCGTGCTCCCTTTCAGCGGCCGGACTATACCGCGAAGCCGTCCGCCACGCGGGTTCGCGCCCCGTTCAGCGCTGGCAGTGGCCGCACCAGACGGTGGCCCGCTGGCCGATGCTGGCCTGGCGCAGGGGACGTCCGCAACGCGGGCAGGGTTCACCGCCGCGGCCGTAGGCCGAGAGTTCCTGCTCGAAGTAGCCTGGGGCGCCGTCCGGCGCCAGGAAGTCGCGCAGGGTGGTGCCGCCGCGCGCGATCGCATGCGCCAGGATGCGCTTCACCGCCTCGGCCAGCAGCCGGTAGCGCCCGCGCGAGACCCGGCCGGCCGCGCGCAGGGGCGAGATGCCCGCCGCGTGCAGCGCCTCGGCGGCATAGATATTGCCCACGCCGACCACGATGCGCTGGTCCATCAGGAAGGCCTTGACCGGCGCGCTGCGGCCCCGGCTGCGGGTGAACAGGTGATCGCCGTCGAAAGCGTCCGACAGCGGTTCGGGTCCCAGGCCGCGCAGCAGCGGGTGGACCTCGCCGGCCGCCTGCCAGAGCAGGCAGCCGAAGCGGCGTGGATCGTTGAAGCGCAGCAGGCGGCCCGAATCGAGCAGGATGTCGACGTGGTCGTGCGTCCGCACGGGCGTGTCCGCCGGGAGCACGCGCAGGCTGCCCGACATGCCCAGGTGCATGAGGGCGCTGCCCGCGGCGGTGTCCAGCAGCAGGTACTTGGCGCGGCGGCGCACCGCCTCGATGCGCTGTCCGGGCAGCAGTCCGGCGATTTCGGAAGGAATCGGCCAGCGCAGGTCGGGGCGGCGCAGGGTGAGCGCGCGTACCCGCCGCCCCTCCACGTGCGGCGCCAGCCCGGCACGGGTGGTTTCGACCTCGGGCAGCTCAGGCATCGACGGGGGCCTCCGCAAGCGCGAGCGAGGGCGTCTGCCCGTCCGTGAACCGCACCGGCGCCCCGAACGCCTGCGACAGCAGGGCGTCGGTCAGCACCTGCGCGCGCGGGCCGTCGGCCACCACCCGTCCTTCGCGGAGCAGCACCACGTGGCCGATCTCGGGCAGCAGTTCCTCGGCATGGTGGGTGACCAGCAGCAGGGTCACGCCCTCCGCGGCCAGGCGGCGCAGGGTGCGCAGCAGCCGGCCGCGTGCGACGACGTCCAGGCCGGCGCCGGGCTCGTCCAGCAGCAGCGCCATCGGGGCATGGACCAGGGCGCGCGCCAGCAGCACTCGCCGTGCTTCGCCGGTGGACAGGCCCTCGTAGGCGCGATCGCGCAGGTGGGCGGCGCCGGCCCGCTCCAGCGCGATGGCCGCGGCCGCCAGCCGCGCGGCTTCGGGTTCGCCGTCCTGCGGCGCCAGGCGCGCGTCGAAGGCGCCCAGCACGACGTCGCGGGCGGTCAGCCCGGGCAGGGTGAGCAGGTCTTCATGCAGGGCACCGGTGACGATGCCCAGACGCGAGCGCAGCGCGTGTACGTCCCACAGATGTTGGCCGAGGATCCGCACGGGTGGACGCCCGTCGTCATGCGCCGCCGCATACAGCTGGCGGGTGAGCAACTGGATGAAGCTCGACTTGCCGCAGCCATTGGGGCCGAGGATCGCCGTATGCCGGCCCTGTGGCAGGCACAGGCTCACGCCGTCCAGCGCGGCGCGGCCTTCACGCAGGACGCGGGCCGCGTCGAGTTCGATCAGGGGGGGTGAAAGCGTGCTGCGGGTCATGAACGGGACATGGGGATGAACAGGGCCGACCCCCATGCCCGCGCAGGGCTGGCCTTGGGGCGGCGCGGACGCCATGATGCCGGTGTTCCCTCCGCTTCGACACCGTCATGCCCGCGTCCTTCATCGATTTCCTTGCCGGCGGCCTGCTCCAGTTCGGCTTCTGGCAACTGCTGCTCTACCTGCTGGTCGCCACCCAGCTCACCATCTTCTCGGTCACCCTGTACCTGCACCGCAGCCAGGCGCATCGCGGCGTGGATTTCCATCCCGTGATCGCCCATTTCTTCCGCTTCTGGACCTGGCTGACCACCTCGATGATCACCCGCGAGTGGGTGGCCATCCATCGCAAGCACCACGCCAAGTGCGAGACCGAGGAAGATCCGCACAGCCCGCGGTTCAAGGGCATCAAGACCGTGTTCTGGCGTGGCGTGGAGCTGTACCGCGAGGCGCGCGGCATGCGCGATGACATCGAGCAGTACGGCAAGGGCGCCCCAGACGACTGGCTCGAGCGCCACATCTATACCCCGTATGCGACGCTCGGCCCGACCCTGCTGCTGTTCATCTCGTTCGGCCTGTTCGGCTTCGCCGGCGTGGCGGTCTGGGCGATCCAGATGCTGTGGATCCCGTTCTGGGCCGCGGGCGTGGTGAACGGCCTCGGCCACTGGTGGGGCTACCGCAACTTCGAGACCACCGATACCGCGACCAACCTCACGCCCTGGGCGTTCTGGATCGGCGGCGAGGAACTGCACAACAACCACCATGCCTTCCCCAGTTCGGCCAAGTTCGCGCTGCGCCGCTGGGAGTTCGACATCGGCTGGATGGTGATCAAGGGCCTGGAAAAGGTACGCTTGGCCAAGGTGCTGCGCGTGGCGCCCTCGCTGGACGTGCGCCCCAACATCCACGCGCCCGACACCGACACCATGAAGGCGCTGCTCGCCCACCGTTTCCAGGCAATGACCGACTACCAGCGCAACGTGCTGATGCCGGCCCTGCGCGAAGAGGCGCAAGCCGCCGGCGCCAGGCTGCGCAAGCTGCTGCCGCGCAAGCTGCGCAAGGGACTGGTCGACGATGGTCGCTGGCTCGACCCGGAGGCGCGCGCGCAGATGCAGCAGTGGATCTCGCAGCGTCCGCGCATCCACACCCTCGTCGAATACCGGCGGCGGCTGGCCGCGGTGCTCGAGGCGCGCACCAGCAACGCCGGCGAGGCGCTGCAGAACCTCCAGGCCTGGTGTCGTGAAGCCGAGGCCACCGGCATCCGCGCGCTGCAGGACTACGCGGCACGCCTGAAGGGCTATTCGCTGCAGCCGGTCCGCGCCTGATGGGGCGCGGCACGACGCCCTCGCGGGAGAGGCGTCGCGCGCATGCGGTCCTTGTCCTTGCCCTGTGCCTGTCCGCCGTGCCGGTCGCGGCAGCGCAAGTGGCAAGGACCGCCGACTACCTGGCGAAGATGGACGTCGACGGCGACGGCCGGGTGTCGCTGGCGGAATACCAGGCCTGGATGAGCTATGCCTTCGATGGCATGGACCGGGACGGGGACGGCGTGCTGTCGCCAGCCGAGCAGCCCGGTGGCAAGGGCCCCGCGCTCAGCCGCAACGGGCACCTGGCGCGGCTGGCCGAACGTTTCGGCAGGCAGGACGCGGACGGCGACGGCTTTCTCGACGCCCGCGAGCTGTCCGCACCGCCGCGCTGATTCCTGCGGCCCCTGCCGGCCGGCTCAGTGCCGCGACGCAGGTTGCGGGTCCCCCCGGGGCACGTTGTTGGCGTGGCGGAACGCCAGGGGCTATCCCGCATGGAACCGCCAGGCGCTGGTGTGTAGCGACTGCGCAGGACTTCCCCGGCGTTGGGCGCGCCCCGGCCGGGAGCAGGGTCTCGCCGCCCATTCACCACGACCAGATCGGGATGGAACAGCAGCTGCTGCGGACGGCGCTCGAAGCGCGTGCAGCGGATCACGCCCTCGTCGATGAGCGCCAGCAGCGTGGCCTCCTCGCGCACGATGCGGTTGGCCGGGTGGTCCACGGTGTGGTCGTCGGTCGGCAGGCGCTCCAGCGCAGCGCGGTCGCCCTTGAAGATCGCCTCGGCATGGGCGAGGTCGAGCGCGAGGATGGGGTGCCGAGCCGGGGGTCGTCCGGCACCTGCCGGGCATGGACGAGGCCGGCGCCGCCCGCCGGCAGGATGGTGGTGGCGATGTGTCATGGCTTCATGACAGGCTCCCGGCGGCGGGCCCGGGCATCCGGTCTGCCCGGTGGGGGGCGGATCGTGGGTAGTGTGATGCCCGCGCCGCCCATCCCGGAGAACACCTGCTGCCGGGCTGTCCGGCCAGCAGACGCGCCGCGGTGATCAGGCGGCGGGCCATCCCAGCCGGTGCCGGATGTCCCTCGCAACCCGGGGCGTCTCGCGCAGCGGCGCCATGGACGCGCCTGGGGGCTGGTGCAGGTCGCCGCGGCGACCCC
>JAEXLY010000249.1 GCA_023444765.1 Pseudomonadota bacterium
ACCTGGCGCTGTGCGCGATCGAGCTCGTAGGACACGCGCAGCAGCAGGCCGAGGGCGACACAGGTCATCATCACGCTCGAGCCGCCGGACGAGATCAGCGGCAGGGTCAGGCCCTTGGTCGGCAACAGACCCAGGTTCACGCCCATCGACACCAGGCTCTGCAGGCCGATCATCAGGGCGACGCCGAAGGCGACGTAGCCGGCGAAATGACGGCGCATCTCCACGCAGCGGTAGCCGATCCACAGCGCACGGCCCACCAGAGCGGCGAACAGCGCGATCACGGACAGCAGCCCCAGGAAGCCGAGTTCCTCGCCGATCACGCTGAAGATGAAGTCGGTATGCGCCTCGGGCAGGTAGGACAGCTTCTGGATCGAGCCGCCCAGCCCGACGCCGGCGAACTCGCCGCGTCCGATCGCCATCAGTGCGTTGCTCAGCTGGTAGCCGGCACCGAGCTGGTCCTCCCAGGGATTCCAGAACGAGGTGATGCGACGCAGGCGATAGGGCTCGATCACCGCCACCGCCACCAGCGCGGGCAGCAACCCCAGCACCGGCAGCATCATGCGCTTGAGGTGGCCGCCGCCGAGCACCAGCATGCCGGCGGTGACCGCGAGCAGCATGGTGGCCGAGCCGAAGTCCGGTTGCGCCAGCAGCAGGACCACCAGCACCAGCGCCACGCCGATCGGCTTGAGCATCGCGCCCCAGCCGGCATTGACCTCGTCGCGGAAGCGGACCAGGTAGCTCGCCAGCCAGACCAGGTAGAGGATCTTCACCGCCTCGACGATCTGGAAGTTCGCGATCCCGAGGTTCACCCAGCGGCTCGCGCCGTTGACGGTGCGCCCGAGGCCGGGTACGAACACCAGCATCAGCATGAGCACGCAGGCGCCGAGCAGGGCCTGCGGGTACTTCTCGACCAGCTTGAGGTCGGTGCGCATCATCGCGATGCACAGGCCGATGCCCACCGCCAGGAACACCGCGTGGCGGACAAGATAGTAGAACGGCCCTTCGCCGTGGTTGACCGCAACCGCGATCGAGCTCGACGCCACCATCACCACGCCGAACGCCGCGATCGCCGCGGCGATCGCGATCAGCCAGCCGTCGTAGCGGCCGCCGATGGCCTCCAGCCGTGTCGCCTGGCGGGCGGTGTCGAACATGCGGGAGTCTGCGGTCGTGGCCATCAGCGCACCTTCAGCGTGGCCAGGCCGACGAGCACCAGGATCACCGAGATGATCCAGAAGCGCACGATCACGCGCGGCTCGGGCCAGCCCTTGAGCTCGAAGTGGTGGTGGATCGGCGCCATCCGGAAAACGCGCTTGCCGGTGAGCTTGAAGCTGGCCACCTGGATCATCACCGACAGCGTCTCGATGACGAAGATGCCGCCCATGATCACAAGCACCAGCTCCTGGCGGACGATCACGGCCATGGTGCCGAGCACCGCGCCCAGCGCCAGCGCGCCGATGTCGCCCATGAACACCATCGCCGGGTAGGTGTTGAACCACAGGAAGCCCAGGCCCGCGCCGGCGATGGCCGCGCAGATGATGATCAGCTCGCCGGCGCCCGGCACCGGCGGGATCTGCAGGTAGCGCGAGAACTCGGCGTGGCCCGAGGCGTAGGCGAACACCGCGATGCCGCCGGCCACCAGCACGGTGGGCATGATCGCCAGGCCGTCGAGGCCGTCGGTGAGGTTGACCGCGTTGGAGAAGCCGACGATCCAGAAGTAGGCGATCGCCACGAAGCCGACCCCGGCCAGGGGCAGCGCCACCGACTTGAACAGCGGGACGTAGAACGTGGTGGCCGCGGGCACGTCGGCGTACAGGTACAGGTACAGGCCGGCCGCCAACCCGAAGATCGACTGCAGCAGGTACTTCCAGCGCGACTTCAGGCCGTTGGGGTCGCGCCTGACGATCTTGATCCAGTCGTCGTACCAGCCGATCGCGCCGAAGGCGACCATCACCAGCAGCACCACCCAGACGTACTTGTTGCGCAGGTCGCCCCACAACAGCACCGACGCGGTGATGGTGAACAGGATCAGCGCACCGCCCATGGTGGGCGTGCCGGCCTTGGAGAAGTGGGTCTGGGGACCGTCCTGGCGGATCGGCTGGCCGCCCTTGTACTGGGCGAGCTTGCGGATCACCGCCGGACCCCACCACAGCGACAGCAGCAGCGCCGTGAGCGCGGCGAGGATGCCACGGAAGGTCAGGTAGCCGAACAGGCCGAACAGGCCGTCGACCTGCTGCAGCCAGCGGGCGAGTTCAAGCAGCATCGTGTTCCCCCCTTGCACGCGCCAGCAGCGCATCGACGATGCGGTCCATGGCGCTCCCGCGCGAACCCTTGACCAGGATGCGCACGCCCGGCCGCAGGTCCGCGGCCAGCGCCGTGGACAGCGCCTCGTGGTTGTCGTAGTGGTATCCGCCCTCGCCGAACGCCTCGGCCGCGGCGCGGCTCAGCGGCCCCAGCGCATACACGCGCGCCAGGCCGGCCCTGCGCGCGCGGCGCCCGGCCTCGGCATGCAGGTCGGCCGCATCCGCGCCCAGTTCGCGCATGTCCCCCAGCACCAGCCACGCTTCGCCGCCACCGGCGGCGAGGGTGTCGATCGCGGCGTTGAGCGATCCGGGATTGGCGTTGTAGCTGTCGTCGATCAGGGTGGCGTCGTCGGCGAGGCGGTGCCGGACCAGGCGCCCCTGCACCGGACTGGCGTCCGCCAGCACCTGCACGATCGTCTCCAGGCCGATGCCGAGCGCCAGTGCGATCGAAGCGGCGGCCAGCGCGTTGGCCACGCTGTGCCGCCCGGGCAACGGCAGCACGGCTGGCAGTTCGCCCACCGGGGTGACGAGCACGAAGCGCGCGCCGTCGGCATCCAGCATCAGCTCGCGCACGGTGACGTCGGCGCTGGCGTCCAGGCCGAACCGCAGCAGCCGCCGACCGTGCGCACGCTCGGCGAAGTACGGCGCGAACGCGTCATCGGCATTGATCACCGCCACCCCGTCGTGCGGCAGCGCGTCGTAGACCGCGGCCTTGGTGTCGGCGATGCCGAGGAGGCTGTGCATGCGCTCCAGGTGCGCCGGCGCGACGTTGTTCACCAGCGCGACGTCCGGGCGCGCGATCGCGGTCAGGTAGGCGATGTCTCCGGGCTTGCCGGCGCCCATCTCGTAGATCGCGACCTCGGCGTCGCCGGGTGCGTCGATCACCGCAAGCGGCAGTCCGATCTCGTTGTTGCGGTTGCCGGGGTTGGCGTAGGCGCGCATCGACCGCGCCGCGATGGCATGCACCAGCTGCTTGACGCTGGTCTTGCCGTTGCTGCCGGTGATCGCGACGACCTTGCCGCCGCGCTCGCGCTGCATCGCGCCCGCGAGCGCTGCCAGCGCCTGCTCGGTGTCGGCAACGAGGATCTGCGGCAACGGCGCATCCACCAGGCGCGATACCAGGGCGGCGCGCGCGCCGCGCGCGGCGGCCGCTCCCACATGGTCGTGGCCGTCGAAGTTGGCGCCCCTGAGCGCGACGAACAGCAGCGCGTGTCCGTCCCGCGCTTCGAGCGTGCGCGTGTCGGTCACGACCGCGTCCACCGGCAGGTCCGCCCCGTGCAGGCGGCCATGGGTCCATTGCGCGATGCGCGAGAGCGGCATCGGGATCATGCGCGGACTCCCAGCGCTTCGCGCGCCACGGCGCTGTCGTCGAACGGATGCTTGACCCCGGCCACTTCCTGGTAGGTCTCGTGGCCCTTGCCGGCGACCAGCACGATGTCGCCGGCGCGCGCGCGCGCGATGGCACCGGCGATCGCGACACGGCGGTCGCGCTGCACGATCACGCGATGAGGCTCCGTGAAGCCCGCCATGATGCCGGCCACGATCGCATCGCCATCCTCGGCGCGCGGGTTGTCGTCGGTGACGACCACTTCGTCCGCAAGGCGCTCGGCGATCGCAGCCATCTGCGGGCGCTTGCCGGCATCGCGTTCGCCGCCGCAGCCGAACACGCAGACCAGCCGCCCCTGCAGGTGGCCGCGCAGGGATTCCAGCGCCTGCTCCAGCGGATCGGGCTTGTGCGAGTAGTCGACCACCACCAGCGGCTGCGCGCCGCCGCCCAGGCGGTTCATCCGTCCGGGAATCGGCAGCAGCCGGCCTAGCACCGCGGCGATGGCGGCGGTCTCGTGGCCCAGCGCATGCAGCACGCCCGCCACGACCAGCAGGTTGTCGACGTTGAAGCGGCCCAGCAGTGGCGACTGCACGCGGGCGACGCGCCCGTCCAGATGCAGGTCGAAGGCGATGCCGTCGGCATCGAGCGCGACATGGTCGGCCCGGACATCCGCATCTTCGGCTCCGCGCGCACTGGTGCCGATCACCTGCAGCGATGCCGGGAGATCCAGCGCCATGCGCCGCCCGTAGGCATCGTCGAGGTTGACGACGGCCGTGCGCATGCCAGGCGTGGCGAACAGGCGGGCCTTGGCCGCGCCGTAGCTCTCCATGTCACCGTGGTAGTCGAGATGGTCGCGGCTGAGGTTGGTGAACACGCCCACCGCGAAGTGCACCGCGTCGACGCGCCCCTGGTCGAGGGCGTGCGAACTCACTTCCATCGCCACAGCGTGCGCGCCGGCGTCGTGCAGCTGCGCCAGCAGGGCATGGGTCTGCAGCACCAGCGGCGTGGTGAAGCCGGTGGCCTGCGCCTGGCCGTAAAGGCCTGCACCCAGGGTGCCGATGGTGCCCGTCCGGGTGCCGCACAGTTCCAGCGCCTGGGCAAGCAGCTGCACCGTCGAGGTCTTGCCGCTGGTGCCGGTGACGCCGATCGTCGTCATCCGCGCCGAGGGCTGGCCGTGGAAGCTGTCGGCCATCGTGCCCATGCGCGCGCGCAGCCCGGGCACGGCGATCGCACCCGCCGGCGGCGCCGGAACGTCGCCCGGCACGGACGGTTCGAACAGGATCGCGGCCGCACCAGCCTGCGCCGCCTGCGCGGTGAAGTGCAGGCCGTGGGTGCCGAAGCCGCCGATCGCGACGAAGGCATCGCCCGGGCGCACCTCGCGGCTGTCGAGCACCAGGCCCGATACCTGCAGCGACGCGGGCACACCGGCCACATCCGGCAGCAGCTGCGCCAGCGGCATGGTCCGGCTCATGGGGCCACCCCGCGCTGCACCGCGGCGGCGGCCGGCGCGGCGGGGTGCGCAGACGCCAGCGCGCTGGCGCGCCTTGCCTCTTCCGCCGATTGCGCGGCCAGCCAGGTGTCGATGTCGTCCGGCGGCACGTCCATCAGCCGCAGCGCGCCTTCCATCACCCGCGCGAACAGGGGCGCGGACACGTAGCCGCCGCCATAGGTCGAGCCGCCGGCGGAGGTGTCGGGATCGTTCACCACCACCGTCACCGCGAACCGCGGCCGCTCCACCGGCACCAGGCCCGCGAAGTAGGCGATGTAGCGCCGCGCGTAGCCGCCCCCGGAGGACTTGCGCGCGGTGCCGGTCTTGCCGGCGACGTGGTAGCCGAGGATCGCCGCGCGCGTGGCGGTACCGCCGGGCTCGGTCACGGTCTGCATCATCCGCATGACCTGGGCGGCGATGTCCGGATCCAGCGCCTGCTGGGTCCGACCGTCGTGGCCGCCCTTGACGAAGGTGGGGGTGACCAGGCGGCCGCCGTTGCCGAGCGCGGCGTAAGCCCGCGCGATCTGCAGTGGCGTCACCGACAGACCGTAGCCGTAGGACAAAGTCTGTTTGGTCGTGCCGCTCCAGCGCTCGGGCGTGGGGAACGTGCCCGGTGCCTCGCCCGGGAAGCCGCTGCCGGTGCTGCTGCCGAACCCGAACCGGCGCAGGAACGCGTCGAACTGGCCGTCGGGCAGCAGCTTGACGATCTTCGACACGCCCACGTTGGAGCTCTTGGTGATGACGCCGGTGGTATCGAGCACGCCGTAGTTGCGGAAGTCGCTGGTGCGGTACTTGCCGTTGGGGATCCAGCCGGGGCTGGTGTCGAAGCGGGTCGTGGGCGAGATCACCCCCGCTTCCAGGCCCGCGGCGACGGTGAGCGGCTTCATGGTCGAGCCGGGCTCGAGCAGGTCGGTCACCGCGCGGTTGCGGTAGGCGTCGCGGTTCTCGCCGCTGACCCGGTTGTTGTTGTAGGAAGGCAGGTTGGCCATCGCCAGCACTTCGCCGGTGGTGACGTCCAGGATGACCACCGAACCGCTGGCCGCACCGGTTTCGAGCAGGGTGCGCTTGAGTTCGCGGTAGGCCAGGAACTGGATGCGCCGGTCGATGCTCAGCACCAGGTCCTTGCCCGGCTCGGCGGGACGGATCAGGTCGACGTGTTCGACGATGCGGCCGTGGCGGTCGCGGATCACCTTCTGCGCGCCGGGCGTGCCGCGCAGCCATTCGTCGAACGCCAGCTCCACGCCTTCCTGGCCCTGGTCGTCGATGTTGGTGAAGCCCAGTACGTGCGACACCGCCTCGCCCTGGGGGTAGAAGCGGCGGAACTCGCGCTGCGAGAACACGCCGGGAATCTTCAGGGCGAGGATCTTCTGCGCCACCGACGGATTGATCCGCCGGTGCCGTGGCACGTACATGAACTCCTTGTCCTTGCGCTGCGAGACGTAACGGGTCAGGTAATCCAGCGGCAGGTCGGTGGCTTCGGCCAGGCGGGCGATGGCGGCCGGGTTGTTCGCCAGCTCCTGGGGGTTCGCGTACAGCGACTCGACCGGCGAGGACACCGCCAGCGGCTCGCCGTTGCGGTCCGTGATCATGCCGCGCGAGGTCGGGATCGGCACCTCGCGCAGGAAGCGGGCGTCGGCCTTCTTCTGGTAGAAGGCGTTGTCCACCAGCTGCAGGTCCACCGCCCGCACCACCAGCGCCACCGCGCACAGGGCCATCGCCCCGCCGACCATCATCAGCCGCCCGCGCAGGTTGAACTGCGCGCGCGGACGCGGCTTCTTCGCCGAACCGCCGACGGTCCTGACGAACCTCATGGCCGCACCACCACGATCTCGTCGGTGGACGGAAACTTCATGCCCAGCCGCGTGCGCGCGACCTGGTCGATGCGGTTGCTCTCGGCCCAGGTGGCCTGTTCGAGCTGCAGACGTCCGAACTCGATGTTGAGCTCGTCGCGCTGGCGCTCCAGCCGGGTCAGCTGCACGTACAGCTCGCGATGCTGGTGGCGTGCGTGGACCACGCCGATCGCGGAGATCACGCAGGCGACCACGAGCACGGCGACGGCAAGCCGGGTCATGGCCGCGCCTCCGCCGGCGCGGTCAGCTTCTCGGCCACGCGCAGCACCGCGCTGCGCGCGCGCGGATTGGCCACCAGCTCGTCCGGGCGCGCACGTGCGGCATCGCCCACCGCGCGCAGGCTGGGCACGAAGCCGGTGGCCTCGGGCAGGCGCCTGTTGCCGGGAGGCGCCTTGGCGCGCGCGGCGATGAAGCGCTTGGCGATCCGGTCCTCGAGCGAGTGGAAGCTGATCACCACCAGCCGGCCGCCCGGCCGCAGCGCGTCATGCGCGGCCGCCAGCCCGCGCTCCAGGTCCTCGAGCTCGCGGTTGACGTGGATGCGGATGGCCTGGAACGAACGCGTGGCGGGGTGGATCTCGTGCCGCCCGCGCGGCATGACCGAGGCGATCAACGCGGCCAGGTCGGCGGTGCGTTCGATCGGCTCGATGGCGCGCCGGGCGACGATGGCGCGGGCGATGCGCCGGCTCATCCGCTCCTCGCCGTAGGTCCACAGCACATCGGCGATCTCGCGCTCGTCGGCGCGCGCCAGCCACTGGGCCGCGCTCTCGCCGCTGTCGGGGTCCATGCGCATGTCCAGCGGCCCGTCCTTGCCGAAGCTGAAGCCGCGCGCGGCGACGTCGAGCTGCGGCGAGGACACACCCAAGTCGAGCAGCACGCCGTCCAGGCCGGCGCGGGCGAGGTCCCAGGCGCCGAGGTCGGCGAAGCTGCCGCGACGGATCGAGACGCGCGCGTCCGCGCCGAACTCGCGTTCGGCCACGGCGATCGCCTCGGGATCCTTGTCCATCAGCAGCAGCCTGCCTCCGCCTGCCAGGCGTTGCAGCACGCCTCGCGCATGCCCACCGCGCCCGAACGTGCCGTCCAGATACGTTCCGTCCTCGACCACGCGCAGCCCTTCCATGACCTGCTCGAACATCACCGGAAGGTGCGCGGCACTGGCGTCCGCAGCACCGCCGGTCACAACTGCAGCCCGACCAGGTCGTCGCCGAAATCGTCGTCCCCGAGGGGCGTCTCGATCTGCGCGCGGTGCGCCTGCTCGCTCCAGAGTTCGAACTTGTCGCCCATGCCCAGCAGCACCGCCTTCTTCTCGATGCCGATGGCGGCGCGCTGGCTGGCCGGAATCGAGATACGGCCGCTGCCGTCCGGTTCGACGATGGCCGCCGCGCCCACCAGCTTCAGCTGCAGGCGGCGGTTGGCCTCCTTGACCCGCGGCAGGGCGTTGACCCCGTCGCGCACCTTCTCCCAGGTGGCGTAGGGGTAGATGTAGAGCGAACCCTTCTCGAAAGGGTTGTAGGTGATGACCAGACGGTTGCCGCACTCGGACGCGACGAGGTCCCGGTAGCTGGTCGGAATCGCCAGCCGGCCCTTGTCGTCGATCGTGATGGCGGTCTCGCCCTGGAACACCACAGCCTGCCCGGAGGTGCCCGTCTGCGGCGGGCTTCAGTATCGGAAAACCACAAAATTCCCGGTTTCCCCACGAAGCGCCACCTTATGGACGGGTCACGACGATGTCAACAGCTTTCATGTGGAAATTTCATTAATCCGCTCAATGACTTGCGCGACACTTCACAGACTTGTTCAAGCCTTATCCACAAGCTGCTGATAAGTCTCAAAAATTGAGATTCCTGCGCTGTGAAGGTCACGTGCAGGGGCGGTGGGCCCGGCGTGAACGGATAGCGGGCGGCCGCCGCGCCCGGACCCGGCGCCGCGCCCTGCTCCGGCAGGTCCGTCCCCCGCGGCTTGCCGGCCACGCAGGAAAGGGGCTTTCCGCCCATCAGGGGAAGCCCACGGCGGACGGATCCGGGAGCGGTTCCGGGCCAGGGGATGGACGCCGCTCCCGTCCGGGACCGCTCACCGGCTCGGCCAGCCCGCTTTGGGGTCCGGCCCGGGCGACCGGTTCCGGCGGACGGGGTGCGGCGTCCGTCCCAACCCATGATCGACCCCCATCCGGCAGCGGCGCCCGTCCCGCAGCCGGGAGAAGAAAGAAAAAAGCCGCGGCCCCCGAGGGGGCCGCGGCCGCGGACAGCAGGCAGCGTGGATCAGAAGCGCTGCTGGTACTTCATGAACACGAACCGGCCGATGTCGAAGCCGCCGTAATAGGCGAAGCTCGAGTTGGGCTGGTCGTACGCGGGCGCCGCGTAGTGGTTGAACACGTTGTTCGCGCCCACCGCCACGGTGGCGTCCCACGGGGTCTTCACCGCGAACTGGACGTCGTGGAAGGTGTTCGAACCGGTGCGGTTCATCGGCACGTTCTGGCCCTGGGTGTCGGGCGCGGCATAGTCGGGGATGTTGCAGATCGAGTCGAAGTAGCACTCTTCCTTCATCGCCGAGTAGTAGCGCATGCCCCAGTTCACCGAGTACGGACCGTTCTCCCAGTTCAGGTTCAGGTTCGAACGCAGGCGGAAGTTGCCGCCGAAGCTGACGTACACCGACTCGGGCGTGGTCTCCTCGTTGGTGGTCTTGAGGTTGTTCCTGGTGACGTAGGTGTTCTGCCACGTCGCCGCGAAGTTCCCGTAGTCGGTGCCCAGGCGGTAGGACAGGTCGAAGTCGAAGCCCTCGGTTTCCTGGTAGCCGGCGTTGCGCAGGCCGTAGGTGAGGTCGTTGACGATGCCGGTGACAGGATCACGCGTGAAGCCCGCGCAACGCGATTCGATCAGCGCGACGTAGCAGTCGCTCAGCATCTGGTTCGGGCTGTCGGACACCAGGGTGTTGTCGATGGTGATGTTCCACCAGTCCAGCGCCAGGCTCACGCCCTCGACCCAGGACGGGCTGTACACCAGGCCGACGGTCTTGGACGTGGAGGTCTCCGGCGACAGCAGCGGGTTGGAGCCGCTGGTGAAGGGCACCGGCGTCTGCGCACCCGGGCCGTCGGTCGGGATGAAGCCCTGCTGCAGCTGGCGGTAGCCGGCCGAGACGTCCTGCAGGCAGCGCGCGGTCCCGGCGGCGGTGCCGTAGACGCTGTCGCAGGGATCGCGGAAGCCCTGGGTGAAGGTCTGCGAGCCGCCGCCGTACAGGTCGGAGATGGTCGGCGCGCGGAAGCCCTCGGCCCAGGTGGCGCGGACCAGCAGGTCGTCCATCGGACGCCACTTCAGGCCGAACTTGCTGTTGGTGGTATCGCCGAAGGTGTCGAAGTCCGAGTAGCGGCTGGCCACGTTGAAGCTCAGCTCCTGCGCGAACGCCACGTCGGCCAGCACCGGCACGTTGAGCTCGACGTAGAACTCGTCGACCGAATACTCGCCCGAGGTCGGGCCGGCGGCGAGGTTGGTCGAGTCGCCCGACTGCGAGATCGCGTCCGGGGCGTAGCCGCCCTTCTCCTGGCGGTACTCGTAGCCCACCGCGAAGCCCAGGTCGCCCGCCGGCAGGGTCATGATCGAACCGGCGAGGTTGGCGAAGTAGCTGGTGGTCTCGGTCTCGCCCAGCGCGTGCTCCTGCTTGAACAGGTAGGCGCGCACGGCCTCGTCATCCAGCGAGTTGGCCACCGCGCCGGTGCCGAAGCCGGCAAAGGGGTTCCACGGGGTGCAGCCGGCGATCACGTTGCCCGGCGTGCCGCAGACCACGCGGCCGGTGGCCGCGTCCAGGAACGACGGACCCACGGCGTTGCGCACGTTGGGCAGGTAGAAGTTGCCGTTGCTGATCTTGCTCAGCTCGTTCTTGTTGTACAGGTAGCCGGCATCCCAGTCGAAATAGCGCTCGCCGACCTCGAAGCTGCCGTCCAGGGCCGCGGTGAAGCGCCAGGTGGTCAGTTCGGACTCGGTGACGCGCGGGTTCTCCCAGCCGCGGCGGCGCCAGTCCACGGCGCGGCCGTCGCCCAGCGGGTTGAAGTAGCTCTGGCCCGACATCGGGATGCCGACCACGGTCGACTGCAGCGGATAGCCGGCGATCTGCGAGGTCGAGACGCGGTTGTTGTAGCCCAGGTCGGCCGAGAAGCGCACGTTCTGGCTGATGTCGTACTGGCCGTTGACGTACAGCGAACGGCGCTCGACCGGGGTCAGCACGTGCATCTGGTCGGCGGCGTTGCTTGTGTCGTCGGGGTTCTGGGGATGGAACGCGCCGCCCAAGGCGTTGCCGCCGCGGTCCGGGGCATACCAGTCGGCGGGCAGCGGGGTGGTGTTGCCGTCCTCGTCCAGGACCGGGGTGCCATCGGGATTGCGCTCGACCAGGCCGCTGTTGCGGTTGTAGCTGCCCCACTGGCCGACAGCCGAGCGGCTGTACTGCGGGAAGCCCGGGTAACTGTCGCGACTGAACCAGCGATCGCGCGCCCAGACGCCGTCCTCGTTGTGGTACTCGCCGGCGATGGTGATCGAGCCGCGGTCGCCCGCGAATCCCATGACGAAGTCGTAGTTCTCCTTCGCACCGTCGCCGTCGCTGTACTGGCCGTAATAGACGTTGGTCTCCAGGCCTTCGAAGTTCTTGCGGGTGATGATGTTGACCACGCCGGCCATCGCGTCGGAGCCGTAGATCGAGGACGCGCCGTCCTTCAGGATCTCGATGCGCTCGACCATCACGGACGGAATCGACGCCACGTCCTGCAGGCCGTCGGTGGTGATGCCCAGGCGCTTGCCGTTGACCAGCACCAGGGTGCGGTTGGCGCCGAGGTTGCGCAGGTCGATGTACTGGCCGCCGACCGCCTCGCCCGAGGACAGCGCGTCGGAGCGGCTGATCGCCGGCGAACCGGCGGCCGTCATGTTCTGCAGGATGTCGGAGACGGTGCTGAAGCCCTGGCCTTCGATGTCCTGGCGGGTGATGGTCAGGACCGGTTGCGCGGTCTCCATGTCCACCTGGCGGATGCGCGAACCGGTGACCTCGATGCGGTCGAGGTTGGTGGCGGCGCCTCCGGCGGCCTCCTGCGCGAGCGCGGGCAGCGACACCGCGGCAGCGGCGCCGGCGACCAGGGCCGTGCGGATGGCGTCCCGCAGCAAACTTGTCTTCATGAATACTCCAAGATCGTGGGTGATAGCGGACGGTTAACAGGCCGTTAAAAGTCCGGCGGGCCGACATTAAGGAGCCCCCCGCCGCGACGGGTGCTCGCCCTGTCGCTTCGGCGTGCCCGAAATCGCCTTCCCGCCTGCCTGCCGCTGCGAGCCCGATCGAGAGGAAGGCATTCCGGGCCTGCCGCCCCGTGTCCACGCGCCCTCCTAGCCAAGCCTGTGAAGGCGCGGGCCCTGGGCCCGCAAACCGCAGCGCCATGCGGTTCTTCATCGAAACCTCATCGAAACGTCGCCGCGGCGCGCGGAAACGTGCACGCGATTTCGCGACTTCGGGCACGCCGATCCCCAGCCTTTGCCACCCTTCGGGAGAACAGAGGAAGCAGGCGTGGTGGAGGTGGACGTGCGGCGCATCGGACCGGGTAGTGGCCTCGACCTGGCGGAGGTGTCGCGGGTGCAATGCATCCGCGGCGCGGGGCGCGGCAGCCATGCCGTGGTTCCGCCCGGGACGCCCTCGCTCTGGTGCGTGTTGCGGGGCAGCCTGGAAGTGAACGGTGGCGACGGCCCCTTCCGGGTGGGGCGACGGCAGTTCCTCGCCCTGCCCGCCGGCGCCGCGGTGCGCGCGGTGGGGCGCGACGGCGCCGACTGGTTGGCCGTGGCGCTGCCCCCCGTGGCGGTGGCGGCCGTCCTGCGC
>JAEXLY010000274.1 GCA_023444765.1 Pseudomonadota bacterium
TCGCAGGACCGTGCGCATCGGCTGCCGCCGCGCTGGCGCGCAGGGACGCCATTGCATCCTCGAGTTCGGCCACCCGCCGCTTGAGCCCGCCGATCGACACCAGCGCCACCACCAGCAGCACCGGCACGGCCAGCGCCACCAGCCCCAGCAGGGTCAGGAATCCTTCCATCGCGTCGCATCCCCTCGCACGCCCCACCGGGCGCATCGCCGGCCACCTTAGCCGGGCCGCCCGTGAAAACAAGAAGCCCCGCGCAGGCGGGGCTTCCAGTATCGCCAATGGCTACTTGCGGCTTACTTGCCGGCGACCACGCGCACCATTTCCAGGCACTTGTTCGAGTAGCCCCACTCGTTGTCGTACCAGGCCACCAGCTTGACGAAGGTGGGATCGAGCGCGATGCCGGCCTCGGCGTCGAACACCGAGGTGCAGGTCTCGCCGCGGAAGTCGGTGGCCACGACCTTGTCCTCGGTGTAGCCGAGGATTCCCTTGAGCGCGCCTTCGCTCTGCGCCTTCATCTCGGCCTTGATCTCGTCGTAGCTGGCGGGCTTCTCGAGTTCGGCGGTGAGATCGACCACCGACACGTCCGAGGTGGGCACGCGGAAGCTCATGCCGGTGAGCTTCTTGTTGAGCGACGGGATCACCACGCCCACGGCCTTGGCGGCGCCGGTGGACGAGGGAATGATGTTCTCGAGGATGCCGCGGCCGCCGCGCCAGTCCTTGTTGCTCGGGCCGTCGACCGTCTTCTGGGTGGCGGTGGCCGCGTGCACGGTGGTCATCAGGCCGCGCTTGATGCCCCACTTGTCGTGCAGCACCTTGGCCAGCGGCGCCAGGCAGTTGGTGGTGCACGAGGCGTTGGAGATGATCGCCTCGCCCTTGTAGGTGTCGTGGTTAACGCCGAACACGAACATCGGGGTGTCGTCCTTGGACGGCGCCGACTGGATGACCTTCTTCGCACCGGCGTCGATGTGCTTCTGGCAGGTGTCCTTGGTCAGGAACAGGCCGGTGGATTCGATGACGACCTCGGCGCCCACCTCGTCCCACTTCAGGTTGGCCGGGTCCCGTTCCTGGGTCAGGCGGATGCGGTTGCCGTTGACCACGAGCGTGTCGCCATCCACCGACACCTCGCCCTTGAAGCGGCCGTGCACCGAGTCGTAGCGCAGCATGTAGGCCAGGTAATCGGGCTCGAGCAGGTCGTTGATGCCGACGATCTGGATGTCGCCGAAGTTCTGGACCGCCGAACGCAGCACGTTGCGGCCGATGCGGCCGAACCCGTTGATGCCTACCTTGATCGCCATGGTGCGCGGACTCCCGGACAGGGTTGGAAAGAAGCCGCGATTCTAGCAGGCCGGTTCGCGCCAGGCCGCCGCGCTGCGCGCGCCCGGCTGGTTGCGTCTGCAATGATCCGGATCAAGGAGCCGCGGGCGTCGCGTCGACACACTGGCGTCACCCCACACGGAGCCAACCCATGAAGCGCACCTCCACCCTGTTGCTCGCGGCACTGGCCGCAGCCATGGCCCTGCCCGCCGCCGCCCAGTCCAAGGGCGATTGGACCCTCGGCGTCGGCGTCCACAACGTCGATCCCAAGTCGGACAACGGCAGCCTCGACGCGACCGCCCTGGGCCTCGGCCCGCTGCCGCCCACCGAGGTCGGCAACAGCGTGCGCCCGACCATCACCGCCGAGTACTTCATCGCCGACAACCTCGGCATCGAGGTACTGGCCGCGCTGCCGTTCCAGCACGACATCGACATTCGCGGCGTCGGCAAGGTCGGCAGCACCAAGCACCTGCCGCCGGTGGTGTCGCTGCAGTACCACTTCGCCAACGCCAGCAAGGCCACGCCGTTCGTCGGCCTGGGCGTGAACTACACCACCTTCTTCAGCGAGGAGACCACGGGCGCGCTGGCCGGCACCGAGCTCAAGCTCGACGACTCCTGGGGCCTGGCCGCGCACGTGGGCGTCGACTTCGCCGTCAGCGAGCGCAGCGCGATCCGCGTGGATGCACGCTGGGCCGACATCGACAGCGACGTCTCGGTGAATGGAGTGAAGATCGGCGCCGCCAACATCGACCCGCGCGTGTACGGCGTGGCCTGGGTCGTCAGGTTCTGAGCCAAGGGGCGGCGCCACGACGGCGCCGGCGGAAGCGCCCGGCAGGCCCCGTGCCTGTCGGGCGTTGACGTCTCCAGGAACCGCGGCCGGCGGGCAGGCCGCGCCGCAGACGCGTCGATGCGTCAGCGGGACCCGTCGTCATCGAGGATGGAGGCCTCGTCCGGCGGCTGGTCGCCGACCGTCCAGAGGCGCTCGAGCGCGTAGAACTCGCGCACCCTCGGCAGCATCACGTGGACCACCACGTCGCCCAGGTCGACGAGGACCCATTCGGCCTCGCGTTCGCCTTCCACGCCCAGCGGCTGGCAGTCGAGCTGCTTGGCCTGGCGCACGACCTCGTCGGCGATGGACTTGACGTGGCGGGTGGAGGTGCCCGAGACGATCACCATGTAGTCACAGACGCTGGTCCTGCCGCGCACGTCGATCTCGGTGACGTCCTTGGCCTTGAGCGAATCGACCGCTGCGTGGATGGTGCGAAGCAGCACTTCGGCGGGCGGCGGCGGGTTCGGGAGGCGGGTCTTGATGACGTGGGCGGGACTGGTCAAGGGCGCTGGCTCTGGAGGTTGCCGCGGGATTATACCGACGACGGCGTCTGGGCCCCGTGCACGCCGTACAGCGCGTGGCGGACGATGTAGTCGGCGACTGCTGCGGGAAGGAGGTCCCGCCAGGATCCGTTGCCGGCGATGCGCGTGCGGACTTCGCTGGCGGAGGCGGGGTGCAGCGGCTGGCGCAGGCGCAGCAGGCGGCCGGCAGGTTGCGCCCGCAGCGCATCGGGATCCTCGCTCCAGCGTGCGGCGGTGGCCTCGGCGAGCTGCGGCGGCAGGGCGTGGTCCAGTCCGCTGCCGGGACGCTCGGCCACGACCAGATGCGCCAGATCGAACAGCGCGCGCCATTCGTGCCAGGTCGGGAGTCCCAGCAGGCTGTCGGCACCGACCAGCAACGCGACGGGAACGCTTCGACCCACCTCGGCCCGCAGCGCGCGCAGGGTCTCGACGCTGTAGCTGGGGCCGTCGCGCCGCAGCTCGCGCAGGTCGATGTGGAAGTCGGGCTCGTCCGCGATCGCCAGCGCCAGCATGGCCGCCCTCCGCGAGGCATCGGCGCCGGGTGGCGGCCGGTGCGGGGGATCGGCCGCGGGCATGAAATGGACCGGTTCGCCCAGGGCGTCGCGGGCGGCGCGCGCGGTGGCGAGGTGGCCAAGATGGACCGGATCGAACGTGCCCCCGTACAGCACCAGCAGCGGCTCGCCCCGTCGTTCGGGAGCAGCGGTCGATGGCGGGCCTGTACGCGGAGCTGAGCTGCTCATGGGGGATCCAACCCTTGGGAACGGCGATCCGTTGCGGACCAGCCTAGCCGGTGTTCCTGCAAAGAGGGGTCAAGGGCGCGGCGGCGCGGCCAGGCCGCGCGACCAGCCCCACGGGTCAGCCCGCCAGCGCCGCCGCCTTCGGCTCGGCCACCGCGACCAGCAGCCGCTCCAGCGCCAGCCACGCATCGGCGGGCTCCTCGCCGCTGCGGACCCGGCCCTTGGCGATCCGGTCGACCGCCCCGGCCATCACCACGAACCGCTCCCAGCGCGACGCGGGATGGCGCGACAGGGCGCGCCGGTAGACCGCCTGCTTGGAATCCCACACCCGTTGCGCCTTGAACTCGGCGGCGAGGTTGCCACCGCGCGCCTGCACCCGCGCCAGTGCCGCGACACGATTGAGCTCCATCACCACCATGCCCATCAGCGCCGGCACCGCCTCGCCCTCGGCACGCAGGCCGGCGAGCATGCGCGCGGCCTGCGCGGCCTGGCCGCCGAGCGCGGCATCGACCAGCCGGAACACGTCGAAGCGGGCGGCATCGGCCACCAGCGACTCCATGCGCGCCGCATCCAGCGTGCCTTCGCCGGCCAGCAAGGCGAGCTTGTCGACCTCCTGCGCCGCCGCCAGCAGGTTGCCCTGCACGCGTTCGGCCAGCCGCTGCACCGCGGCGCGCTCGGCACGCACGCCACGCTGGCGCATGCGCGACTCCAGCCAGCCTTCCAGTTCGTGCGGACGCACCGGTTGCGCGACCACCACGTGGCCGACGCCCGCGATCGCCTCGCTCCAACGGCCGCCGTGCTGGCGACTCCATTCGCGCGCGGTGACCAGCAGCACGATCTCGGGCGCGCCGGCCCCGTCCTTCGCCGCCTGCTGTGCCGCGGCGCAGTAGCCGGCGATGACCTCGGCGCCCTCCTTGCCGGGGCGGCCGGTGGGCAGGCGCAGCTCGATCAGCCGCTGCGCGGAAAACAGGCTGGGGGCGCGAAAGCTGGCTTCGAGCGCGTTCCAGTCGAAATCGCGGCCATCGGCGTCGAACACCTCGCGCTCGCCGTAGCCGCATTCACGCGCGCGCGCGCGGATGGCATCGGCCGCCTCCAGCACCAGCAGGGTTTCCGCGCCGGCCACCAGGTAGGCCGCACGCGGCGGCTCGGTGCCCAGTTGCGCCGACAGGCGCTCGGGCTTCAGTTCCATGCCGCTTCGCGGCTCACTGCGCGGCCTGGCGCTCGCGCGTGGCCGCGTCGATGCGGCGCAGGATCGCGGCGGTCATCTCGCGCTGCAGCTCGCGCCCCAGCAGTTCCGCCTCGGTGTCGGTTCCGGTCTGGTCGGTGGGCACGGAGATGTAGTCGCGAGAGAGCTCCACCGCCTGTTGCGGGACGATCTCGTCGCCGTTGGCATCGGTCAGCGCGAACACCACCGCGTAACGCAGGGTGTACTCCTGGGCACGGCCGAACTGGTCGATGCTCAGCGGCAGCGAGGCCCAGCGCTCGGAACGGATGGCCAGGGTCGCCAGCCGCCCGGGGGTGCCCCGCTCGGCAACCTCCACGCCGGCATGGCCGAGGGAGCGCGACAGCGACTGAGCCAGGGCGCTGTAGGGATCGCGCGCGGTCACCCGCACCTGGCCCATGTCGTCGGGCAACTGCAGCGCCTCGCGCAGATGGAAGCCGCAGCCCGTCAGGCCGAGGGTGAGCAACGCGGCGAGCAGGCAGGTCCGGATCATCGGCGAAGTCTGGCCGAGGCAGGCGGCCCGGGCAAGCAGGCGCGGGCCGCGCATTCAGCCCGCCACCACGTTGACGATCTTGCCCGGGACCACGATGACCTTGCGGACCTGCAGGCCCGAGAGGAATGCCTGGACGTTGGGATCGGCCAGGGCCGCCGCCTCGACCGCCTCGCGCGGCGCGTCCACCGCCACCTCGATGGTCCCGCGCAGCTTGCCGTTGACCTGTACCGCCAGCGTCACCGCGTCGCGCACCAGGGCAGCCGGGTCGGGCTGCGGGAAGGGCCGGTCCTCGAGCAGGGTTTCCGGGTGGCCCAGCGCCTGCCACAGGGCATGGCTGGCGTGGGGCGTGATCGGGTTGAGCAGCAGGACCATGGCCTCCAGGCATTCCTGGCGCAGGGCCCGGCCGTTGCCGCTGGCATCGTCGAACTTCGCTACCGCGTTGAGCAGTTCCATCACCGCGGCGATGGCGGTATTGAAGGCGTGGCGGCGGCCGTAGTCGTCGCCGACCTTCTGGATGGTCTCGTGCAGCTGGCGGCGCAGGGCCTTCTGCGCGGCCGTCGCCGCGGCCGCGTCGAACGCGCCGGCGGGGCCGCCCTCCGCATGCCGCTGTACCTGGGTCCACAGCCGGCGCAGGAAGCGCGCCATGCCCTCCACGCCCGCTTCGTTCCACTCCAGCGACAGCTCCGGCGGCGAGGCGAACATCGAGAACAGGCGCACGGTGTCGGCACCGTAGCGGTCGATCATCGCCTGCGGGTCCACGCCGTTGTTCTTCGACTTGGACATCTTCTCCACGCCGCCGATCAGCACCGGGTTGCCATCGCTCCTGAGCGTGGCCCCGGTGATGCGGCCCCTGTCGTCGCGCACCACGTCCACGTCGGCCGGGTTGAACCACTCCTTCGCGCCGTTGACGTGTTCGCGATAGTAGGTCTCGGCGATCACCATGCCCTGGGTGAGCAGGCGCGTGGCCGGCTCGTCGCTGGCCACCAGCCCTTCGTCGCGCAGCAGCTTGTGGTAGAAGCGGAAATACAGCAGGTGCAGGATCGCGTGCTCGATGCCGCCGATGTACTGGTCCACCGGGGTCCAGTACTTCGCCCGGCCGTCCACCATGTCGGCCGCACCCGGCGAGGTGTAGCGCGCGTAGTACCAGCTCGACTCCATGAAGGTATCGAAGGTGTCGGTCTCGCGCTCGGCCGGCTTGCCACAGGACGGGCAGCTGGTCCGGCGCCAGGCCGGGTCGGACTTGATCGGCGAATGCACCACGCCGGGGTTGGCGAAGGCGTCGGCCACGTCTTCGGGCAGCACGACCGGCAGTTGGTCCTCGGGCACCGGGACCGCGCCGCAATCGCCGCAGTAGATCACCGGAATCGGGCAGCCCCAGTAGCGCTGGCGGCTCACCCCCCAGTCGCGCAGGCGGAAGTTGACCTTGCGCCGGCCGCTGCCTTCGGCTTCGAAGCGCTGCGCCAGCGCGGCGAAGGCCCCGTCGTAGTCCAGCCCGTTGTACTCGCCCGAGTTGATGAGGAAACCGCGGTCCGTGTAGGCGCCGCGCTGCTCGATCCCCTCGAGGTAATCGCGCACCACCGCCACCGCGGCGGCGGTGTCGTAGGCATCGACCGAACCGCCCGAGAGCGCGGCCTGGAACGGATCGGCGTCGGGCGCCACATCGCCGATGACTTCGCCCAGCGCGCCGCGCACGCCCGGCGGCACGATCACCGGACGCACAGGCAGCCCGTAGGCCCTGGCGAACTCCCAGTCGCGCTGGTCGTGCGCGGGCACGGCCATCACCGCGCCGGTGCCGTAGCCCATCAGCACGAAGTTGGCGACGTAGATCGGCACGTCCTCGCCGGTGACCGGGTGGATCGCCCACTGGCCGGTGGCCATGCCGCGCTTGTCCTGCGCCTCCAGTTCGGCCTCGGAGACGCCGCCCTGCTTCAGTTCGTCGAGGAACGCGGCCAGTTCCGGGTTCGACTGCGCGGCCTTGAGCGCCAGCGGATGCTCGCCGGCGATCGAGATGAAGGTCACGCCCATCAGCGTGTCAGGGCGCGTGGTGTAGACGCTCAGCGGCTCGGCCTCGCCGTCGACCTTGAACTGGATTTCCAGGCCCTCGCTGCGGCCGATCCAGTTGCGCTGCATGGTCTTGACCGACTCCGGCCAGCCATCGAGCGTGTCCAGGCCGTCGAGCAGTTCCTGGGCGTAGTCGGTGATGCGCAGGAACCACTGCGGGATCTCGCGCTTCTCCACCAGCGCGCCCGAGCGCCAGCCGCGACCGTCGATCACCTGTTCGTTGGCCAGCACGGTCTGGTCGACCGGATCCCAGTTCACCACCGAGTTGCGGCGGTAGGCCAGGCCCTTCTTCATCAGGCGCACGAACATGCGCTGCTCGTGCACGTAGTAGTCCGGCGAGCAGGTGGCGAACTCGCGCGACCAGTCGATCGCGTAGCCCAGCGACTTGAGCTGGGCGCGCATGTGGTCGATGTTGGCGTAGGTCCACTTCGCCGGCGCGGTCGCGTTCCTGATCGCGGCGTTCTCGGCCGGCAGGCCGAACGCGTCCCAGCCCATCGGCTGCAGCACGTTCCTGCCGGTCATGCGCTGGTAGCGGCTGATCACATCGCCGATGGTGTAGTTGCGCACGTGGCCCATGTGCAGCGCGCCCGACGGGTACGGCAGCATCGACAGGCAGAAGAACTTGGGCTTGCCGGGCTGCTCGGTCACCTCGAAGGCGCGGCTGTCCTCCCAGAAGCGCTGCGCTGCGGCCTCCACCTGGGCGGGCTGGTAGGCGGCGGATTCTGGGCTGGCGGACTCTGCGGACACGGCGATCTGCGCTGGAAAAACAGGGACGGGAAGCCTACCGCAGCGCGCGTCCCCCGTCATTCGCCGCGCCCGCAGCCGGGCCGGGTCGGGAGCGCCACGGCAGGACGGGACACTGCCTTTCGGGCGGATACCGGAGCAGCTGTGGTTCAATCGCGCGACCGTCCCGACCATCCCGGCCATGTCCAAGACCACGCGCCTGCTCCCCTTCCTCGCCCTGGCAGCCTCGCTGTCGCCGCAGGCGTTCGCTTCCGGCGCGCTGGCGCTGCACTGCGAACGCATGTTCGACGCGCGCAGCGGCCGCGTGCTCGGCGAGCACACGATCGTGGTCGAGGATGGGCGGATCCGCTCGGTCCAGGCCGGCCGCGCGACTGCGACCGGCATCGAGGCCATCGACCTGGCCGGGCGCACCTGCCTGCCCGGCTGGACCGACCTGCACGTCCATCTGGGCAGCCAGTCCAGTCCGCAAAGCTACGCCGAGGGCTTCCGCCTCGATCCGGTGGATTACGCGTTCCGCGCGGTGGGCTATGCCGGCAAGACCCTGCGCGCCGGTTTCACCACCGTGCGCGACCTCGGCGGCGAGGTCACCCCGCACCTGCGCGATGCGATCAACCAGAGCCTGGTCGACGGCCCGCGCATCTTCGCCGCGGGCAAGTCGATCGCGACCACCGGCGGCCACGCCGATCCCAGCAATGGCTGGAACTCGATGCTCTCGCACCTCGTCGGCCCGCCCGGCCCCACCGAAGGCGTGATCAATTCGGTCGACGATGCGCGCCAGGCGGTGCGCCAGCGCTACAAGGATGGCAGCGACGTCATCAAGATCACCGCCACCGGCGGCGTGCTGAGCTACGCGCGGTCCGCCGACGCGCCCCAGTTCACCGTCGACGAGATCCAGGCGGTGGTCGAGACCGCGAAGGACTACGGCTACACCGTCGCCGCGCACGCGCACGGCGAGGAAGGCATGAAGCGCGCGGTGCTGGCCGGGGTGACCAGCATCGAGCACGGCACCCACATGAGCGACGAGGTGATGCGGCTGATGAAGCAGCGCGGCACCTGGTACGTGCCCACGATCTACGCAGGCCGCTTCGTCGCCGGCAAGGCGCAGGAACCGGGCTACTTTCCCGAGATCGTCAGACCCAAGGCCGCGCGCATCGGCGCCCTGATCCAGGACACCGCGGCACGGGCCTACCGTGCCGGCGTTCCGATCGCCTTCGGCACCGACCAGGGCGTCGGCCCGCATGGCGACAACGCGCGCGAGTTCATCTACATGGTGGAAGCGGGCATCCCCGCCGCCTACGCGCTGCAGTCGGCCACCCTGCACGCCGCGACCGTGCTGGGCGTGGACGACCAGGGCGTGATCGAGGCGGGCAGGCGCGCGGACATCATCGCCCTGCCCGGCGACCCGGTGCAGGACATCGAGGCGGTGATGGGCGTGGACTTCGTGATGAAGGACGGTCGCGTGTACCGGCAGCCGGGGGCGTGATGGACCTGGAATGGCTGGGTTACCTCGCCGCGACACTGACCACGCTGGCCTTCGTGCCGCAGGCGGTGAAGACCATCCGCAGCCGCGATACCCGCGGCATCTCGCTGGGGATGTACGTGGTGTTCACCATCGGTATCGTGTGCTGGTTCGGCTACGGCATCGCCCTGGGCTCGTGGCCGATGATCCTGGCCAACGCGGTGACCTTCGTACTCGCGGCGGTGATCCTGGGGCTCAAGCTGCGACACGGATAACCGGGAGCCGGGCCTGCCGCCCATCCCGCCCGTGGATCAGCGGCCACGCAGCGCCGCGCCCGCCCACGCCATCCACGCGAACCACGCGCCAAACGCCAGCCGCTGGCTGATGCCCTGGCCCAACAGTCCGGGCATCACGATGCCCAGGCCGAACACCAGCAGCCAGGCGGCGATCGCCGCCATCCGCAGCGCGGGCAGGCGCACCGCCATCAGCGCGGCACCGGCCAGAAAGGCGAGCCACCACAGGGTCCAGGCGACGGCGTGCAGGCGGCTGGCGCCCGCATCCGGCGCCTCCATGTCCAGCGGCAGCAGCCCCTGCGACGCGTAGCCCAGGGCCGACAGCAGCAGCATCGACGATCCCAGCCGGGCCGACGCACCGGCCGCATCCGGCAGCCGGTTCCGCAGCCGCCATGCGAACGCGGCCAGCAGCGCGCCCGGCAGCACGAAGACAGCGAGGTTGAACGCAAGCGCACGCGGCAGCCCGGCCGCACCTGGCAGTGCGAGCGGGTGCGCCAGATGCGAGTACCCCGGCAGCAACGCACCTAAAATGCCGGCTCCGCCCAGCGCGAGTACCGCCGCCAGTGTGACCAATGCGGTATCGAGCCGGGTCATCTGCCTTCCCACCGGAACACCTCCTCCACCCCAACCCCGAAGGCGCGTGCGATGCGGAACGCCAGCTCCAGCGACGGGGCATAGCGCCCGGCCTCCAGCGCGATGATCGTCTGCCGCGTGACCTGGCAGGCATCGGCCAGCGCCTGCTGGGTCATCTCTCCGCGCTCGAAGCGCAGGCGGCGGATTTCGTTGGCGATGGGCGTGCCGGTCACTGGCGGTCGCGCCAGTACAGCCACGCGACCCGGGCCTCGCCGGTCACGTTGGCCAGCAATACGGGGAACAGGAGCAGCGCGCCGACGTGCAGGGGCGCGGACAGCGACTGGAATACCTGCGGCCACAGCGCCCAGGTTGTCGCCAGACCCGTCAGCGACAACTCCAGCATCCGCCGCGCCAGGTGGTCGCCGCGTGCACGGATCTCCCGGTCGCGCTCGTCGGCATGCACCTCGCGCCAGCCGCGGTGGTGCTCGACGAACCGGCGACGGAACGCCGGCAGGAACACGATCCACAGCGTGTAGGTACCGAACAGCAGCCACGACGCCGCTTCGCCGTGCAGCGGAAGGGCGCCCAGCACCAGCATCGCTGTCAGGCCGATCCCCGCCATGTGCCATGCGCTCTTTTCCGCCGCGCAAGGGGTGGCACCCTCGATACCCGGCCGCATCGCGAGCACGTGCAGACCGGCGGCCACCGCGGCCACCGCGACCACCACGAACATCACGCCGCCAGACACCAGCCACATCCGGCCCTGCAGCGTTCCGGACACCACGAACGACAGTCCCAGCACCGCGACCAGCGCACAGGCCGCCCAGATCCAGCCGCGCCCGGCCTTCGCAATGACGTCCATCATCCCTTCCTGTCGGCCAGGTACATCAGCGCGGTGGACGCGTACTCGACGAGCCAGCCCAGCATCAGTCCGAACACCAGCAGGTTGGCGATGCCGAAGTGCGTCGCCCAGCCCAGCCGGTCGGGCGGCGAGAATCCCAACGACACCGCCAGCGCGATCCCTGCCACCACCAGCGCGTTGCGGCCGTGTCCAGCGGCACGCAGGGCGATCTCGCGGTCGCGCTCGTCCTCGTGCACTGCGCCCGCCCAGCGCGCGGCGACCACCCTCGAGACCACCACCCAGGCAACCAGCAGCATGACCAGGCTGCGGATCACCCCCGCCGCCGCATTCCGGTTCGCGGTTGCGCCCAGGAACAGTTCCGAACGCGTGGCGAGGAACACGATCGCCGCCAGCATGAAGCCCGCGCCGATCCAGGCCTTCCACTCGGCCGGCGCGACCGCGCGCTCGCCCCCGCCGCGCGGCATCCACGACAGGGCCAGCAGGCTGGTCCATGCCGCGGTCACCAGCAGTGCCATGCCGATGTGGTCGGAATCGACGCCCAGCAGCTGCCGCGGGCCGCCCAACAGCATCCACAGGGCGGGCAGCGCGATCGCGGCGAGGGCCGCCACGTGCCAGGGACGGGTCTGCATATGTCCGCTCCATATGACTTTATGTAATGCAAACATTACATCGACACGTCGCCGTGTCAACTTCTTTTTACATCTGCTTGGAATCCTGAATCGCCGCCGCCATCCTCCACCTCCCCCGCCACGGAACCGTCCATGTCCGCCGATACCGCCAAGTACGTCTTCGACGCCACCACCGCCGGATTCGAGGACGAAGTCCTGCGCAGGTCGCTGGAGGTGCCGGTCCTGGTCGATTTCTGGGCCGAATGGTGCGGACCATGCAAGACCCTGGGACCGATCCTGGAGAAGGTCGCCGCGGAGTACCACGGGGCCTTCCTGCTCGCCAAGGTCGACACCGAGAAGGAGCCGCAGATCGCCGGCGCGTTCCAGATCCGCTCCATTCCCACCGTGTTCCTGGTCAAGGACGGGCAGATCCTTGACGGATTCCAGGGTGCCCTGGCCGAAGGCCAGGTGCGCCAGTTCCTGCAGCACCACGGCATCGAGCCGGCCGAACCGGCCGGCGAGGAACCCGCCGTGACGACGCCACTCGATCCGCAGGCCGAAGTCGCGCGGCTGCGCGAGGCGATCGCCGCCGAGCCCGACAAGGACGAGTTCAAGCTCGATCTCGCCCTGGCCCTGCTGCAGACCGGCGCCGCCGCCGAGGCCGAGCGTCTGCTCGATGCCCTGCCTGCCAACCTGGCGACCGACGACCGCGCGGTGAAGGCGCGTGCGCGCCTGGGCTTCGCCGCCCTGCTCGTCGATGCACCTCCCGCCGCCACCCTGGAGGCGGCCGTCGCCGCCGACCCGGACGATCTGCGCGCGCGCCACCTGCTGGGCGTGTACCGGATCGTGGGCGACGACCCGGAGGGCGGTCTCGAACAGTTCCTGGAAATGCTGCGGCGTGACCGTTCGTTCGACGAAGGCCTGCCACGGCGCGCGCTGATCGACGCCTTCCGCATCCTCGACGACGCCGAACTGGTCGGCCGCTACCGCCGGCGCATGGCCTCGCTGTTGCTGGTCTAGCCAGCGGGGCCTTCGTCCTCAGCTCAACAGCAGGGTGATGATGAACTGCAGCGCACGGTAGATCGTCACGTTGACCAGCAGCGTGCCGCCAAGCAGCGCGACGGCGCCCGCGACGGCGCGCAGCCCGCCGACGCCGTAGCCCCGCCCCACCTGCCGCCACGTCCATGCGGCGAGGACCGCCACGAACAGCGCCGACAGCGTGACCACCAGCGGCGCGGGCCAGCCATGGTGCTGCATCCAGCGCATCGCCTGGCCGACGACCAGGGTCGCCGGCATCAGCACGGCGAAGAAGTGCAGCGTCACCACCACATGCTCGGCGTAGTAGCGGCGGCGTCCTGCCATGGCCGCCATGAGCAGCATCGCCACGAATGGCACGTGCACGAGCAGCAGGGCCTTGCTCACATCGCCGGCGATGGCGTCGTAATCGCGCCGCAGGTCCGCCAGCGTGTAGCCCTCGCCTCCCGACGCGCGGGCGCGGGCATCGCGCTGCGCCAGCACCCGCTGCAGCAGGCCGCCGGTCACGTCGCGATGGAGCTGGCCCGGGAAGCGTTCAAGGCCTGCGGGCGCCTCCGCCCCGAGCGCCGCAGCCGCGACTGGTCCGGGCACCTGGCTGGCGAACGACAGGTCGAAGTCGGCGCGCAATGGCGCCATGAAGTAGGCCAGGTTGGCGAGCAGGAACAGCGTCAGCGGCGGCAGCCAGCGACGCCGGCGGCCGGCCATGTAGTCGCGCTCCAGCACGCCCGGATGCAACAGCAGCGCGCGCAGCGAACCCCACAGCCGCCCGTCGATGTCCGTGAGCAGTTCGAAACACTGCGCGGCCAGGTGCCCGAACCGCCGATCCGACTGGACGAACCGTTTCTGGCCGCAGGCGCCGCAGTAGGTGTCCGTGACGAGGGCGCCGCAGTTGCGGCAGTCATCGCTGGCGGGCAAGGCGTGGCTCCGTGTCTTCGAACCCGGCCATTCGACCATGCCGGTGACGCCGGGGAAAATACCGTACTGTCGCGCATGGTAGGCTCGCCCCTCCCGCTCCTGCCCGCCCCCCCCCGCGATGAACCCCGACCTGCTGCGCTGGATCTTCAACCTGTGGCCGCCGTTCGCCGCCTCGGGGATCCACGTCACCCGGCTCTCGCGCGACTGGCGGCACGCCAGGGTCGAGCTGCGCATGCGTCCCTGGAACCGCAACTACGTGCGCACGCACTACGGCGGCAACCTGTTCTCGATGACCGATCCGTTCTGGATGATCATGACCCTGCAGTCGCTGGGACGCGATTACATCGTCTGGGACCAGGCCGGCAGCATCGATTTCCTCAAGCCCGGCAAGGGCACCGTCTCGGCGGAATTCCTGCTCGACGACACGGTGCTGGACGCAATGCGTGCGGCCACCGCCGACGGCGGGCGCTACCTGCACTGGTTCGAGACCGACATCCTCGACGGCCAGCGCGACGTCGTCGCGCGCGTGCGCAAGCAGGTGTACGTGCGGCGCAAGCGCGGCCGCGGGGCATCCGACCGGGAGCGTTGAACCGGTCGGACCCGCCCCCCCCCGGCCGCGGCGGGGCCGTCCGCCGCATCCGCCCCCTGTCGCCCGGGATGCGCACGGATTCACTGCCGCGGCGGTGACGCTTGTATATCCTCCCGTGTCGAACGGGGAGTTTGGATGAGCACAGGGGCAAGCGCGAGCACGCAGACGCCGTTGCCGGACATCGCCGGCTACCGTCTGACGCGCGTGATTGGCGAAGGCGGCATGTCGACGGTGTACCTGGGCACCCAGGTGTCGCTGGGACGCGAGGTCGCGATCAAGCTGATGCGGCCCGAAGCGCTGGCCGACGAAGTCAGCCGGCGGCGCTTCGAGAACGAGGCACGCACCATCGCGCGGCTCGAGCACCCGCACATCGTCGGCATCCACGAGGTCGGCCGCAGCGCCGACGGCCTGCCCTGGTACTCGATGCCCTACCTGCCGCGCGGGCACGTCGGGCAGCGCGACCTCACCGGCGACCCGCAGCGGGTGCGCGAGATCCTGCGCGCGCTGCTCTCGGCGCTGGCCTACGCGCACGCCCGCGGCGTCGTCCATCGCGACGTCAAGGCCGAGAACGTACTGTTCGACGAAGCCGACCGCCCGCTGCTCGCGGATTTCGGCATCGCACTGCGCCGCGGCCACGGTACCCGCGTGACCATGACCGGCCTGGCCGTCGGCAGCACCGCCTACATGGCCCCGGAACAGGCACGCGGCGAGCAGGTCGACCATCGCGCCGACCTGTACAGCGTCGGCGTATTGGCCTGGGAGATGCTCGCCGGCGAACTGCCGTACAAGGCCGACGACGCGCTGGCGATGGCGATCCAGCACGCGCAGAAGCCGGTACCGGCACTGCCGCCGCAGCTGCGGCACTGGCAACGGTTCATGGAACGGGCCCTGGCCAAGTCGCCGCGCCGCCGCTTCCACGATGCGGCGCAGATGCTTGCCGCACTCGAACAGGTGCCGCTGTCGGCGCATGCACGTGGTGCCTGGTTCCGCACCACGGCGGCGCGCGCCGGCGGCCGGTTGCAGCGCATGCCGCGGCTGGCCTGGATCGGCCTGGCCCTCCTCGGTGCGGCGGCACTGGGGCTGGCGCTGCAGCGTGTCGCACCGGACGTGCCCGAGGCCGTCGCCGCGTCACCGTCCGCTCACCCCGTCGACGGGCGCGGAACCGTCGACATGTCGGCGCCTGCGCCTGCCGATGCCACCGCGATGCATGCCGCCGCGCCGCTGTCGCAGGCCGACCGCGCGATCGAGCGCATGCGCGAACGCATCGGCGAAGGTCGCCTGGCAGGCGCCCGCGACAGCGCCACCGCGGATCTCCTGGAGGCCTGGAAGGCCGAACCCACGCATCCCCAGCTGGGCCAGGCCGCGGCGACGCTCATCGACGCACTGGAGCGCGCCGCCGTCGATGCCATCGGCCGCGACCGCGACCAGGACACCGAAGCCCTGCTGCAGGCGGCCGCCCAGGTACGCGAGGCCAGCGGGTTGCTGCCGGCCGCCGGGTCGCGGCGCTGGCAGGACGCCGTGGGCAAGGCGCTGGCCGCGCGTGCCGACGCGGCTGCCCGCAAGGTCGACCGCGCCCGCGCCACCCGCGTGGTGGAACAAGCCCGGCTCGCGGAAGTACCCGCGGCGACGGTGCAGCGCCTGCAGGCCGTGGCCGCGCGCGTGCCGGACCTGGGGGGGCGCCCGGCGGGCAATCTGGAAGGAATGGTCGTGCTGGAGGGAGGCGACCATCCGGTGGCCGCTTTTGCCCGCCCTGTCAGCCGTGCGGAGTACGCGCGGTTTGCCGAGGTCAACGGCCGCGAACCCGCCCTGTGCCGGGAGCGGATCTCGCTGCTGCGGGTGATGAATCCGCGCGACTGGCAGGCACCGGGTTTCGACCAGGACGATGGCGATCCGGTGGTGTGCGTGTCCTGGCGCGATGCAGAGGCCTACGCGCAGTGGCGAGG
>JAEXLY010000327.1 GCA_023444765.1 Pseudomonadota bacterium
GCTGCGTTCCCGCGCGCGGGGCCGCGCATTCCGCTGCGTGCCGGCCCTTCCGGCGACCTTCCGCACGGGCGCCGCGGCGTTGGCGCAGGCCCGTTCCGGGGCGTGGGGCTAGAATCCATGTCCCGTCCACGGTCCCGCGCAAGATGTCCGAGCAACCCAGCAGCACCGATTCCGCAGCCGCCTTCCGCAAGGCCGCGCTCGACTACCACCGGCTCGAGCCGCGCGGCAAGATCAAGGTCGCCGCGACCAAGCCGATGCTGACCCAGCGCGACCTGGCCCTGGCTTACTCGCCGGGCGTGGCCTATGCCTGCGAGGAGATCGCCGCCGACCCCACCAAGGCCAGCGACTACACCGCGCGCGGCAACCTGGTGGCGGTGATCTCCAACGGCACCGCGGTCCTGGGCCTGGGCGACATCGGCCCGCTCGCGGGCAAGCCGGTGATGGAAGGCAAGGGCGTGCTGTTCCAGAAGTTCGCCGGCATCGACGTGTTCGACATCGAGATCGACGAGAAGGACCCGGACAAGCTGGTCGACATCATCGCCAGCCTCGAGCCGACCTTCGGCGGCATCAACCTCGAGGACATCAAGGCGCCGGAGTGCTTCATCGTCGAGCGCAAGCTGCGCGAGCGGCTCAACATCCCGGTGTTCCACGACGACCAGCACGGCACCGCGATCATCGTCGGCGCCGCCGTGGTCAACGCGCTGGAAGTCGCCGGCAAGCGGATCGAGGACGTGAAGCTGGCCACCACCGGCGCCGGCGCCGCGGGCATCGCCTGCCTGGACATGCTGGTGGCGCTGGGCCTGAAGCCCGAGAACATCACCGCCTTCGACCGCGGTGGCGTGATCCACAGCGGCCGCGACGACCTCGACGAAGCCAAGCGCCGCTACGCGCGCGACACCGACCAGCGCGAACTGGCGCAGATCGTCGCCGGCGCCGATGTCTTCCTCGGCCTGTCGGCCGGCGGCATCCTCACCCCGGCGATGGTCGAGACCATGGCCGAACGCCCGATCATCCTGGCGCTCGCCAATCCGTACCCCGAGATCATGCCGGAGCTGGCGCGCGCGGTGCGTCCGGACGCGATCATCGCCACGGGGCGCTCGGACTTCCCCAACCAGGTCAACAACGCGCTCTGCTTCCCCTACATCTTCCGCGGCGCGCTCGACGTGGGCGCCACCGGCATCAACGAGGCGATGAAGCTGGCCTGCGTGCACGCGATCGCCGCGCTGGCCAAGAGCGAGGCCAGCGACCTGGGCGCGGCCTATGGCGAGGAGATCCCCTGCTTCGGGCCGGATTACATCATCCCGCGGCCGTTCGACCCGCGCCTGCTGACCATCGTCGCCACGGCGGTGGCCACCGCGGCGATGGAGACCGGCGTGGCCACGCGCCCGATCGAGGACATGGCCGCCTACCGCGAGAAGCTCTCGCAGTTCCATCACCGCACCGCGCTGGTGATGCGCCCGCTGTACGACCGCGCCCGCGCCGACCTGCAGCGCGTGGTCTATGCCGAGGGCGAGAACGAGACCGTGCTGCGCGGCGTGCAGACGGTGGTGGACGAAGGCCTGGCGCATCCGATCCTGATCGGCCGCCCGGACGTGATCGAATCGCGCATCCAGCGCCTGGGCCTGCGCCTGCGTGCCGGCGTGCACTTCGAGGTCACCAACCAGGACGACGACCCGCGCTTCAACGACTACTGGCGCCACTACCACCAGCTCACCGAGCGCCGCGGCGTGACGCCCGAAACCGCCAAGAGCCTGCTGCGCTCGCGCACCACCCTCATTGCCGCGGTGATGGTGGACCGCGGCGAGGCCGACGCGATGATCACCGGCCTGGTCGGCCGCTTCCACAAGAAGCTCGGCTACATCCGCAGCGTGTTCGACCTCGACCCCGGCGTGCAGAGCACCTCGGCCATGACCGGCGTGATCAACGATCGCGGGCTGTGGTTCTTCCTCGACACCCACGTGCAGCCCGACCCGAGCCCCGAGCAGATCGCCGAGAGCACCATCCAGGCCGCCTACCGGCTCAAGCTGTTCGGGATCGAGCCCAAGGTGGCGCTGCTGTCGCACTCCAACTTCGGCAGCCACGACGATCCGAGCGCGCGCAAGATGCGCCAGGTGCTGGAGATCCTGCGCCGCCGCTCGCCCAGGCTCGAGGTGGACGGCGAGATGATGGCCGACACCGCCTGGGATGACGACTTCCGCCGCCGGATCTTCCCCAGCACCACGCTGGAAGGGCGCGCCAACCTGTTCGTCATGCCGAACCTGGACGCCGCCAACATCACCTACAACATGGTGCGGGTGATGACCGACGGCGTCGCCCTGGGCCCGATCCTGATGGGCATCAGCAAGCCCGCGCACGTACTGACCACCGCCTCGCGCCCGCGCCGCGTGGTCAACATGACCGCGATCGCCGCGGTGGAGGCCCAGATCCGCAAGCAGCGCCTGGCCGAACGCGGGGGTTGAACCCGGCGCGGCTGGAAACCCGCCGTCGCGTCAGGGCCGCGCCAGCTTCGTGCGTTCTCGCTCTCCCCCCCGCCTGCGGACGCTTCCTCCCTCCCCGCCTGCGGGGTCTCTCTCTCCCTCCCCCGCCTGCGGGGGAGGGCCGGGGTGGGGGCAAGCCGGCGGCGCGAGCCTGACGCGGCGTCGCG
>JAEXLY010000010.1 GCA_023444765.1 Pseudomonadota bacterium
GCCTTGCGTGGCACGGTCCCGGCGCGGCGCGGGTGCCGTCCTCCGGACGGCGCCGGGCGGTCGCCCCCGGGGGCGGGCCCGGCATCGGCCCGGCCGCCGCATACACTAGTCGCATGGCCCGGATCCCCGACGCATTCATCGACGACCTGCTCGCCAGGACGGATATCGTCGAGGTGGTCGGCGCGCGCGTGCCGCTCAAGCGCCAGGGCAAGGAATATTCGGCGCGCTGCCCCTTCCACGACGAACGCTCGCCTTCGTTCACCGTCTCGCCGACCAAGCAGTTCTACCACTGCTTCGGTTGCGGCGCGCACGGCACGGCGATCTCGTTCCTGATGCAGTACGACCGGCTCGAGTTCCTCGACGCGGTCGACGAACTGGCCCGCCAGGCCGGCATGGAAGTGCCGCGCGAAACCCAGCAGCGCAACGCCAACCCCGATACCCAGGACCTGTTCAACGCGCTGGAGGCCGCATCGCGCTACTACCAGCGCCAGCTGGCGGCCAGCGGCAGGGCGCGCGACTACCTGGACGGGCGCGGCGTCGGCGAGGCGGTGCGCGCGCAGTTCGCGATCGGCTATGCGCCCGAAGGCTTCTCGGCGCTGAAGGATGCGCTGGGCACCGATCCGCGCCGGCTGCAGCTGCTCGAGCGCGCCGGCATGCTGTCGAAGAACGACCGCGGCCACGTCTACGACAAGTTCCGCGACCGGGTCATGTTCCCGATCCACGACCGCCGCGGCCGCGTGATCGCCTTCGGCGGCCGCGTGCTGGGCAAGGACGACGGCCCCAAGTACCTCAACTCGCCCGAAACGCCGCTGTTCCACAAGGGCCGCGAACTCTACGGCCTGTGGCAGGTGCGCCAGGCCAACCAGAAGATCGAACGGCTGCTGGTGGTGGAGGGCTACATGGACGTGGTCGCCCTGTTCGAGCATGGCATCGCGCAGGCAGTGGCCACGCTCGGCACCGCTACCACGCCCGACCACGCCGAACTGCTGTTCCGCAACGCACCGGACGTGTATTTCTGCTTCGACGGCGATCGCGCCGGCCGCGGCGCGGCCTGGAAAGCGGTCGAGTCGGTGCTGCCACGCATGCGCGATGGCCGCCAGGCCTTCTTCCTGTTCCTGCCCGAAGGCGAAGACCCCGACAGCATCGTGCGCAGCCAGGGCGCGGCCGGCTTCGATGCACGGCTGCAGCAGGCCACGCCGCTGTCGCAGTTCTTCTTCGACACGCTTTCGGCCGGCGTCTCGCTGTCCTCGCTCGACGGCAAGGCGCGGCTGGCCGAACGCGCCAAGCCGCTGCTGGCGCAGATTCCGGATGGCGCGTTCGGCGATCTCATGCAGCAGCGCCTGACCGAACTCACCGGCGTCGGCGCACGCCAGCAACCGGCCGAAACGCGCGCGCCGATCCGCAGCCGCGGCAGCCAGCCGCTGGCCCCGCCCAAGCGCAGCCTCGTGCGCAGTGCCATCTCGCTGCTGCTGCAACAACCTTCGCTGGCGCTCGACCTGCCGCCACCCTACCGCTTCGTCGCCCTGCGCCAGCCCGGCATCGACCTGCTGACCGAACTCATCGCCCTGGTCAGCGTGCGCCCGGACATCACCACCGGTGCCCTGCTCGAGCATTTCGCCGACCGCGAGGAGGGCGCCGCGCTGCAGAAGCTCGCCACCCAGAGCCTGCCCGGCGATGCGGCGCACTGGCGCGCGGAGTTCCAGGACGCCATCGCCCAGCTCGATCGCCAGACCCTGCAACAGCGCATCGACGAGCTGCAGGAGAAGCAGCGCGGACCGGGCCTGGACGAGGCGGACAAGACCGAGCTGCGGGAGCTGCTGCAGGCGCGCCGCTGAGAGGACGCCTCCAGGCCCGTCCGCATCGGGGCCCGGGACCGCGCGAGGCTGCGCCCATCTGACCTAGGGCCCTCCCCAGCTGTCCGGCTGCGACATGTCCGATCCCGTCCGCGACGCGGTCAGCACCATCCGCGACAACCTGTCCGAGAGCTGGACCGACTGGGACGTCAGCCATGGCGACCTCGTCGAGAACAACAGCGTCCTCGCCGGGCTGACGCCGGATCAGCGCAACGAGGTCATCAGCCAGTTGAGCGATGGCGACCTCGGCAAGTGGGCGGGGGAGGTGCACGGCACGCTTGGCGACCTGAGCGCCAGCGAACGCCAGGACCTGTTCAACGCAATGGCCGAAGGTCTCGACGGCGAGCAGCTGGCGCGGGTCACGGCCGCGTTCGAGGGCCACGACGGCAGCATCGCCGAACTCGGCCGTGCCATCGGCGATCGCGCGCCGGCCACGGTGCGCGTGGATTACGTGCAACGCATGGCGGCGCAGACCGACAGCGGCGATCGGCTTTCCATCGACGCGGGCTTCGGCTCGAACACCAGCCCCACCGGCGATCCGCAGGCCGTGGCGGTCGGCGAGGTCCTGGCCAGCCTCTCGGACGACCCCGCCTCGTTCGACCGCGCCGTCGCCGCGCTCAGCGACAGGCAGCTCGACTCGGTGCTTGAAAGCGCTGCCGGCGGCAGCATGACCACGACCTCGATGGGGCGCGCCACCAGCATCACCGTGGACTACGACCCGGCGCTGCTGACCGGCATCGTCGACGCGGCGGGCCGCAGCGACGACGCCGCCACCAAGGCGCGCATCTTCGAGGGCGCCGCCGGACAGCTGCAGGACATCCAGGATGCCGGCGGGCTGATGACGCCCTACATCGGCCAGTCCGGCGACGTGTCGGCCGTGGCCGAGGCCATGGGCAACCTGCTGGGCAGCGACCCCAACGGGATCGTGACCCAGCTGCGCACCAGCGCCGATCCGTCCGGCCAGGCCATGGCGTCCTACACCACCGGCCTGCTCGCCAGCGGCCAGGAAGACCACGTGCGCGACACCATCGTCGCCTGCAGCAGGGCAACGACGGCAGCGGCAACGCCTACGACGCGTTCAGGGATCCCGTCGTCTCGCGCAACCTCGGCTACTTCACCGGCGCTACCGGCGCCGCGATCAACGACGTCACCAGCGACCGCGAAGCCCAGGCCGACATGCTGAAGAACATCTTCGGCGCGGGCTTCGGTGCAGCCGGCGCAGCCAATCCGGCCGCCGGCGTGGTCGCCTCGGTGGGCAACGGCATCACCGCGCAGGCCATCGATTCCATCGTCGATGCCGTGGCCGACGGCGACAAGGAACTCAAGCAGGCGCTGTACGAACTCGGCATTCCGCGCGACGCCAGCGGCGCGATCAACGACGGCGGCGCCGGCGTGGACAGCTACAACGCCGCCTTCGCCGCCGTGGCCGAGGCCAACCGCTGAGTGCGCGGACGTCCCGCGATGCCGTGTGGACGCGCGGGGCGCTAAGCTGCCGGTTCCTTCCCGGTGACCCCCCGCAGATGCATGCGCACTCCCGCCCACTCGCGTTGGTCCTGCTCTGCGCCGCGCTGGCCGGCGCAGGCTGCGGCACGCGTGCCGACATGAGCATCCCCCGGCTGAACCCGCCTGCAGGCGCCGCCCGCTACGCCACCGACGATGCCAGCACCGATCGTGTGTCGCTGGCGTTCGCCGACCTACACGCCTCGCTGCGCGTCCTGGGTGAGGGCCGCTGGACACCGACCTACTACCGCCTGCCCGAGGGCAGCGAGTGGGCCACGGTGCGCGACCACCTTGACCGCCAGGCGCGCGACGCCGGCTGGCAGCCGGACGCCGGCCTGAGCCCGACCGGCACCGCGGGCTACCCGCGCGCAGCCTGGAGTGACGGCCGCCAGCGGGTGGCTGCGGCCCTGGTCGAAGCTCCGGAAGGCAGCGACGGCGCGACCGTCCTGATGATGGTGGCGCCGAGGGAGTAGCCGGCTGCGGTGAAGGCCAGCAGCTGCTCATGGCCCCTTCTGCACCGCTGCCCGCTTTGCTCCTTCCCCGCGCGCAGGGGAAGGCCGGGATGGGTGCACGCGACGCCGCGCAACCTGCTGCGCGATGCGACCTGACGCACCCCGACCCCAACCCTCCCCCGCAAGCGGGGGAGGGAGCGGTCATACCCGCCGCGAACACGCGCTTCGCCCCCCGCTTGCGGGCAGGAGGCAGAGCCACCCACCGCGAGCCTCCGCTATGCTCCTTCCCCCGCGCGCGGGGGAAGGC
>JAEXLY010000067.1 GCA_023444765.1 Pseudomonadota bacterium
CGAGCAAGGCATAAGGAGAGATGACGATGGAACTCGCCATCAACGGTAGCAACGACAAACTGTCCGTCTCCGACGCGATCTTCGGCCGCGAGTTCAGCGAGGACCTGGTCCACCAGGTCGTCGTTGCCTACCGCAATGCCGGTCGCGCCGGGACCAAGGCGCAGAAGACCCGCGCCGCAGTCAACGGCACCCCCAAGAAGTCGAAGAAGCAGAAGGGCGGCGGCGCCCGTCACGGCGCCCTGACGGCCCCGATCTTCGTCGGCGGCGGCGTGACCTTCGCGGCCAAGCCCCGCAGCTTCGCGCAGAAGGTCAACCGCAAGCAGTATCGCGCCGCCATGGCCGTGATCCTGTCCGAGCTCAACCGCCAGGGTCGCATCACGGTCGTCGAGTCGTTCGACATCGACGCGCCGAAGACCGCCGGCCTGGTCACGAAGCTCAAGGATTTCGACCTGGGCAAGCGCCCGCTGATCGTCACCGAGGACGCGTCGGAGAACCTGTATCTGTCCGCGCGCAACCTGCCGTACGTGCAGGTGCGTGACGTGCAGGGCCTGGACCCGGTCGCGCTGGTCGGCGCCGACAGCGTGCTGGTCACCACCGAAGCGGTGAAGAAGATCGAGGAGTGGCTGGCATGAACGACGCCAAGCTCTATGAAGTGATCCGTGCGCCGCGCGTGTCCGAAAAGACCGCGCGCCTGCAGGAAGTGTCCAACCAGTATGCGTTCGAAGTGTCGAGGGACGCGACCAAGGCCGACATCAAGGCCGCGGTCGAGAAGCTCTTCGACGTCAAGGTGCAGGCAGTCAACGTGGTCAACGTGAAGGGCAAGAGCAAGTCCTTCCGTTTCCGCCAGGGCAGCCGTGGCAACTGGCGCAAGGCGTACGTGACGCTGGCCGAGGGCCAGTCGATCGACGTGATCAACGCGACGGCCTGAGGAAGCTCCCATGCCATTGATGAAGTTCAAGCCCACGTCCCCCGGTCGCCGCAGCGCGGTCCGCGTGGTGACGCCCGACCTGCACAAGGGTGCGCCGCACGCGGCGCTCGTCGAGAAGCAGGGCAAGACCGGTGGCCGCAACCACCACGGCCGCATCACCACCCGTCACATGGGCGGTGGCCACAAGCAGCACTACCGCATCATCGACTTCAAGCGCGACAAGGAAGGCATTCCGGCGCGCGTGGAGCGGATCGAGTACGATCCCAACCGCACCGCGCACATCGCGCTGCTGTGCTACGTCGATGGCGAGCGCCGCTACATCATCGCTCCCAAGGGCCTGAAGGCCGGCGACCAGGTGATCGCGGGCAACGACGCCCCGATCAAGGCCGGCAACACCCTGCCGCTGCGCAACATCCCGGTCGGCTCCACGGTGCACTGCATCGAGATGAAGCCGGGCAAGGGCGCGCAGATCGCCCGTGCCGCCGGCGCCGGCGTGCAGCTGGTCGCTCGCGAGGGCGTTTACGCGCTGATCCGCCTGCGTTCGGGCGAGATGCGCAAGGTCCCGGCGGAGTGCCGCGCCACCATCGGCGAGGTCGGCAACGTCGAGCACAACCTCGAGAAGCTGGGCAAGGCCGGTGCCAAGCGCTGGCGCGGCGTCAAGCCGACCGTCCGCGGTGCGGCGATGAATCCGGTCGACCACCCGCACGGTGGTGGCGAGGCGAAGGCCGGCCAGGGCAACCCGCACCCGGTCACCCCGTGGGGCGTGCCGACCAAGGGCTACAAGACGCGCAAGAACAAGCGCACCCAGCAATTCATCGTGCGCGATCGCAGGAGTTAATCGGCCATGGCACGTTCACTGAAGAAGGGCCCGTTCGTGGACCACCACCTGATCAAGAAGGTGGAAGCGGCGGGCAACACCAAGAAGCCGATCAAGACCTGGTCGCGCCGTTCGATGATCCTGCCGGAGATGGTGGGCTTCACGATCGCCGTCCACAACGGCAAGAACCACATCCCGGTGCTGGTCAACGAGAACATGGTTGGCCACAAGCTCGGCGAATTCGCGTTGACGCGGACCTTCAAGGGTCACGGCGGCGACAAGAAGTCGGGCAGGTAAGGAGCGCACGATGGACAAGGCAACACGAGCCAAGCACGAAGAAGCCAAGCGCGCGCGCTCCGAGATCAACACGCGGACCGCCGTGCTGCGCACGGCCCGCATCTCGCGGCTGAAGGCGCGCCTGGTCGCAGACCAGGTCCGCGGCCTGCCGGCCGAGCGTGCGGTGAACCTGCTCAAGTTCTCGGACAAGAAGGCGGCCGCGCTGATCAAGAAGCTGGTCGAATCGGCGATCGCCAACGCGGAGAACAACGCCGGCGCCGATATCGACGAGCTGAAGATCGCCACCATCACCGTCGACGAAGGTCCGCTGCTGAAGCGCTTCATGGCGCGCGCCAAGGGCCGCGGCACGCGCATCCTCAAGCGCACCAGCCACATCACCGTCGTCGTGGGAGAGGGCAAGTAATATGGGTCACAAAGTTCATCCCACCGGCATTCGCCTCGGCATCGCCAAGGACTGGAATTCCAAGTGGTACGCCGGCAAGAAGGAATACGCCGGTTACCTGGCCGCCGATCTCAAGGTCCGCGAGATGCTGCGCAAGCGGCTTGCCGCCGCGGGCATCAGCAAGATCCTGATCGAGCGTCCCGCCAAGACCGCGCGCGTGACGATCCACACCGCCCGCCCGGGCGTGGTGATCGGCAAGCGCGGCGAGGACATCGAGAAGCTGCGCAAGGACGTCAGCGAGATGATGGGCGTCCCCGCCCACATCAACGTGACCGAAGTGCGCAAGCCCGAACTGGACGCGCAGCTGGTCGCCGAGTCGATCGCGCAGCAGCTCGAGCGCCGCATCATGTTCCGTCGCGCCATGAAGCGCGCGGTGGGCAACGCGATGCGGCTGGGCGCGCTGGGCATCAAGGTCAACGTCGCCGGCCGCCTCAACGGCGCCGAGATCGCGCGGTCGGAGTGGTACCGCGAGGGTCGCGTGCCGCTGCACACGCTGCGCGCCGACGTCGACTACGGCTTCGCCGAGGCCAAGACGACCTACGGGATCATCGGCATCAAGACCTGGATCTACAAGGGCGAGATCTTCGATTTCAGCCAGGTGGGCCAGGAGAAGCAGGACGATTCGCCGCGTGGCGAGCGTGGCGACCGCGGTGACCGCGAGCGCCCGCGTGGCCCGCGTCGCGACCGCGAGGCGAGGGACTAAACCATGCTGCAACCCAAGCGAACCAAATACCGCAAGATGCACAAGGGCCGCAACGACGGCCTGGCGTGGAGCGGCAACGCCGTCAGCTTCGGCGAGTACGGCCTGAAGTCCACCGCGACCGGCCAGCTGACCGCGCGCCAGATCGAGGCCGGCCGCCGTTCCATCAGCCGCCACGTCAAGCGCGGCGGCAAGATGTGGATCCGCGTGTTCCCCGACAAGCCGATCACCAAGAAGCCGATCGAAGTCCGCATGGGCTCGGGCAAGGGTGGCGTGGAGTACTGGGTCGCGCAGATCCAGCCCGGCCGCATGATCTACGAGATCGAGGGCGTGAGCGAGGAAGTGGCGCGTGAAGCGTTCCGCCTGGCCGCGGCCAAGCTCTCGGTGACCACCACTTTCGTGACCCGGACGGTGCGCTGATGGCGACGACCAAGGAACTGCGCGGCAAGTCCGCGGACGAGCTGCAGGCCCACCTGGTGGAGCTGCAGAAGGAACGTTTCGCCCTGCGCATGCAGAAGGCGACCGGCCAGCTGACCAAGACCCACGAGTCGCGCCGCGTGCGTCGCGAGATCGCGCGTGTGAACACGCTGCTGTCGGCGAAGAAGTAAGGCATACGACCATGAACAACAGCGAAAAGAAGCAGAACACGGTCCAGGGCCGGGTGGTCAGCGACAAGATGGACAAGACGGTCACCGTCCTGGTCGAGCGCAACGTCAAGCACGCGCTGTACGGCAAGTACATCCGCCGCTCGACCAAGCTGCACGCCCACGACGCCGACAACACCGCGAAGGAAGGCGATATCGTCCGCCTCGTGGAAGTGGCCCCCATTTCCAAGACCAAGAACTGGCGCGTGGTCGAGATCGTCGCCCGCGCGGCCGAGTAACGGAGGACGCTTCCCATGATCCAGATGCAGAGCCACCTCGACGTGGCGGACAACTCCGGTGCCAAGGAAGTGATGTGCATCAAGGTGCTCGGCGGCTCCAAGCGCCGTTACGCCGCGATCGGCGACATCATCAAGGTTTCGGTCAAGGACGCGATCCCGCGCGGCAAGGTCAAGAAGGGCGAGGTCTACGACGCCGTCGTGGTGCGCACCCGCAAGGGCGTGCGTCGTGCGGACGGTTCGCTGATCCGCTTCGACGGAAACGCCGCCGTGTTGCTGAACAACAAGCAGGAGCCGATCGGTACCCGCATCTTCGGGCCGGTGACCCGCGAGCTGCGTACCGAGAAGTTCATGAAGATCGTCTCGCTCGCTCCCGAAGTGCTGTGAGCGGAGAGGACAAAGACCATGGCTAATCGAATCAAGAAGGGCGACCAGGTGGTCGTCATCGCCGGCCGCGACAAGGGCAAGACCGGCGAAGTGGTGCGCGTGCTCGGCGAGAAGGTCGTCGTGTCGAACATCAACATCGTCAAGCGCCACACCAAGCCCAACCCGCAGGCCGGCCAGCCCGGCGGCGTGATCGAGCGCGAGTCGCCGATCCACGCGTCCAACGTGATGCTGTTCAACCCGGCCACCGGCAAGGGCGAACGCGTCGGTACCAAGGTGCTCGAGGATGGACGGCGGCTGCGCGTGTTCCGCTCGAGTGGCGAGGCGGTCTGAGAAGACCCCGCCTGATCCCCAGGAAAGAAGACAATGACGACCCGTCTGGAAAAGTTCTACAAGGATGAAGTCGTGCCGAAGCTCATGGAGCAGTTCGGCTACGACAACATCATGCAGGTGCCGCGCCTGACCAAGATCACGCTCAACATGGGCGTGGGCGAGGCCGCCGCCAACAAGAAGATCCTCGAGAACGCGACCGCCGACATGGCGAAGATCAGCGGCCAGAAGCCGCTGGTGACCAAGTCGCGCATCTCGGTGGCTTCGTTCAAGATCCGCGACGGCTGGCCGATCGGCTGCAAGGTCACCCTGCGCCGCGCGAAGATGTACGAGTTCCTCGACCGCCTGGTCAACGTCTCGCTGCCGCGCGTGCGCGACTTCCGCGGCGTGTCGGCCCGCTCGTTCGACGGCCGCGGCAACTACAACATGGGCGTGAAGGAACAGATCATCTTCCCGGAGATCGATTTCGACCAGGTGGACGCGGTGCGCGGCATGGACATCGCCATCACCACGACCGCCAAGACCAACGCCGAAGCCAAGGCCCTGCTCGAGGCCTTCCGCTTCCCGTTCCGCAACTGAGGAAACAGATATGGCGAAGACCTCCATGGTCAACCGCGAGGCCAAGCGTGCCAAGCTGGTGAAGAAGCACGCCGCCAAGCGCGCCGAGCTGAAGAAGATCATCTCCAGCCCGACTGCGGGCTATGAGGAGAAGATCGAGGCCGCGACCAGGCTGCAGAAGCTGCCGCGCGACTCGTCTCCGGCCCGGCAGACGACCCGCTGCGCGATGAGCGGCCGTCCCCGCGGCGTCTACGCGAAGTTCGGCCTTGGCCGCAACATGCTGCGCCAGGCCACGATGCGCGGCGACGTGCCGGGCCTGCGCAAGGCCAGCTGGTAAGAGGCAGGTGCGGCCCGCCGGCAGGCGGGTCGGGCGCCACCGCGGCGGCTGCGTTGCGGTGGATGCGGCGAAAGCGCCCCACGGGCGCTTCGGTCGTATATAATCGCCGGCTTGCCCGCGTCAGCGGGTTGCGACAGCCCGGCCCCGGCCGGTGACAATCCAGAACAGATTTTCGCGAAAGCGGATATCGGTGCACTCATAAGGAACTCCCATGAGCATGACTGATCCCATCGCCGACATGCTGGTCCGCATCAGGAATGCGGCCGCGGTCGGCAAGCCGACGGTGAAGATGCCGTCCTCCAAGACCAAGGTTGCCATCGCCAACGTGCTCAAGGCCGAAGGCTATATCGGCGACCTGCGCGTGACCGAGAACGGCGCCAAGGCCGAGCTCGAGATCGTTCTCAAGTATTTCGAAGGCCGTCCGGTGATCGAGCAGCTCAAGCGCGTCTCGCGCTCGGGCCTGCGCCAGTACCGCGGCAAGGACGCGCTGCCCAAGGTCCTCGGTGGACTGGGCGTCGCCATCATCTCCACCTCGAAGGGCATCATGACCGATGCGCAGGCGCGCCAGCAGGGCGTCGGCGGCGAGGTCCTGTGCTTCGTGGCCTAAGGGAGTAACGCACATGTCCCGCATCGCCAAGAAGCCGATCGCCCTCCCGAAGGGTGTCGAAGTCAACGCGCAGGCCGAGTCGATCAGCGTCAAGGGCCCGAAGGGCACCCTGTCTGTGGTCAAGCCGGCCGACATCCAGGTCAGCATCGAGGACGGCAATGCGCTGCTCTCGGCCAACGACCCGTCGCAGATCGCCCTCACCGGCACCCTGCGCGCCATCGTCGCCAACATGGTGCACGGTGTGTCCCAGGGTTTCGAGCGCAAGCTCGAGCTGGTCGGCGTGGGTTACCGCGCCGCGGCCCAGGGCAAGGACCTGAACCTGTCGCTGGGCTTCTCGCACCCGGTCGTGTTCAAGGCCCCCGAAGGCATCACCATCACCACGCCGACCCAGACCGAGATCGTGGTCGCCGGCGCTGACAAGCAGCTGGTGGGCGAGGTTGCCGCCAAGATCCGCGGATTCCGTCCGCCGGAGCCCTACAAGGGCAAGGGCGTGAAGTACTCCGACGAAGTCATCATCCGCAAGGAAGCCAAGAAGGCGTAATGCGGTAGCGCCGGCCCTGCGCCGGCGTTCCGCCAGCCGATCCGCTTCCCGCCACAGAGCATATCCATGGACAAGAAAATCGCCCGCCTGCGCCGCGCCAAGTCCACGCGCGCGCACATCCGCGAACTCGGCGTGCCGCGCCTGTCGGTGCTGCGCACCGGCCAGCATGTCTACGCCCAGGTGTTCAGCGCCGACGGCTCCCGGGTCCTGGCTGCGGCCAGCACCACCCAGGCCGACGTCCGCGAGGGCCTGAAGAACGGCAAGAACGCCGAGGCTGCCGCCAAGGTCGGCCGCGCGATCGCCGAGAAGGCCAAGGCCGCCGGCATCGAGCAGGTCGCGTTCGACCGTTCGGGCTACCGTTACCACGGCCGCGTCAAGGCGCTGGCCGATGCCGCCCGCGAGGGTGGCCTGCAGTTCTGATGCTTGAAAGCGGCATGGCGGTCGCCATGTCGCTGTTCATGCCGACTTGCCGGTGCAGGCTGCACCGGGCGCGCCGCGGCTTCTGTCCGACGGACGCGATCCACCGCTCCAGACCACAACCATAAGCGGCCAAGCCGCAAATTCCCTTTCAACAGAGACATGGCAATGGCAGAACAACGTGAACCCCGCGGGCGCGATCGCAATCGCGACCGGGAAGAGATCGACGACGGCATGATCGAGAAGCTGGTCGCGGTCAACCGTGTCAGCAAGACCGTCAAGGGCGGCCGCCAGTTCACCTTCACCGCGCTGACGGTGGTGGGCGACGGCAACGGCAAGGTCGGCTTCGGCTACGGCAAGGCGCGCGAAGTGCCGGTCGCTATCCAGAAGTCGATGGAGTACGCGCGCAAGAACATGAACAGCGTCGACCTCAACGGCGGCACGCTGTTCCACACGGTCAAGTCCGGCCACGGCGCGGCGCGCGTGTTCATGCAGCCGGCCTCCGAGGGCACCGGCGTGATCGCCGGCGGCGCGATGCGCGCCGTGCTCGAGGCGGTGGGCGTGAAGGACGTGCTGGCCAAGGCCACCGGTTCGCGCAACCCGATCAACCTCGTGCGCGCCACCGTCAAGGGCCTGACCGAGATGCAGTCGCCGTCCCGCATCGCGGCCAAGCGCGGCAAGAAGGTGGAGGAGATCCTCAATGGCTAAGAACGAAGCCGCCGGCGGCACCGTCAAGGTGCGCCTGGTCAAGGGCCTGCGCGGCTCGCAGGCGAAGCACCGCCTGTCGGTGCGCGCGCTCGGCCTGAACAAGCTCAACGACGTCCGCGAACTGAAGGACAGCCCCCAGGTCCGAGGCCTGATCAACAAGGTCCACTACCTGGTCCGGGTGGAGGAGTAATCAGATGAAGCTCAATACGCTCAAGCCTGCCGACGGCGCCCGCAAGGAGCGCACCCGCGTCGGTCGCGGCATCGGTTCCGGGCTCGGCAAGACCGCCGGTCGCGGCCACAAGGGTTCGTTCGCGCGTTCGGGCAAGGGCAAGATCAAGGCCGGCTTCGAAGGCGGCCAGATGCCCATGCACATGCGCCTGCCGAAGGTCGGCTTCCGCTCCAAGCTGAAGGCCGACACCGCCGAAGTGTTCCTCTACCAGCTGGACAAGCTGGACGGCGATGTCGACTTCGCCGCGCTGCGCGCCGCCAAGCTGGTGCCGAGCACCGCGAAGCAGGCCAAGGTCGTCAAGAAGGGCGAAATCTCGAAGAAGCTCGTGCTCAAGGGCCTGCTGGTGACGGCCGGTGCGCGCGCGGCGATCGAGGCCGCCGGCGGCAAGATCGAGGAGTAAGCACGGCATGGCGCGAAGCGCGGGAGCGATGTCGGGTCTGGCCGGCGCGGGCAAGTTCACCGAACTGCGCCAGCGCCTGCTGTTCGTGCTCGGTGCGCTGATCGTCTACCGGATCGGCTGCTACATCCCGGTGCCGGGCGTCAACCCGGACGCGATGCTGCAGCTGATGGAACGCCAGGAAGGCACCATCGTGGACATGTTCAACATGTTCTCCGGTGGTGCCCTGGAGCGCTTCAGCCTGTTCGCGCTGAACGTGATCCCGTACATCTCGGCCTCGATCGTCATGCAGCTGATGGTGCAGATCCTGCCGAGCCTGAAGGCGATCCAGAAGGAAGGCGAGTCCGGCCGCCGCAGGATCACCCAGTGGTCGCGCATCGGCGCCATCCCGCTGGCGATCTTCCAGTCGGCCGGCATCGCGATCGCGCTGCAGACCCAGGGCGCCGGCACCGGCATCCCGGTGGTGTACGCGCCGGGCCCGGGCTTCGTGCTGACCGCGATCGTGGCGCTGACCGCCGGCACCATGTTCCTGGTGTGGCTGGGCGAACAGGTTACCGAGCGCGGCATCGGCAATGGCGTGTCGCTGATCATCTTCGCCGGCATCGTGGCCGGGCTGCCGTCGGCGGTCATCGGCACGATCGATGCCGCGCGCAACGGCGACATCAGCCCGATCGCGGTGATCATGATCGCGGTGATCGTGGCCGTGTTCACCTACTTCGTGGTGTTCGTCGAGCGCGGGCAGCGCCGGATCACGGTCAACTACGCGCGCCGCCAGGGTGGCCGCAACGCGTACATGAACCAGACCTCGTTCCTGCCGCTGAAGCTCAACATGGCGGGCGTGATCCCGGCGATCTTCGCCTCCTCGATCATCATGTTCCCGGCCACTGCCACCACCTGGTTCGGCCAGGCGGGCTCGGCGCAGTGGCTGCAGCGGGTGGCGCAGGCGCTGTCCCCGGGAGAGCCGCTGTACATCCTGCTGTACGCGGGGCTGATCGCCGGCTTCGCGTTCTTCTATACCGCGCTGGTGTTCAATTCGCAGGAAACCGCCGACAACCTCAAGAAGTCGGGCGCGCTGGTCCCGGGCATCCGCCCGGGCAAGGCGACCGCCGAGTACATCGATGGGGTGCTGACGAGGCTCACCGCCGCCGGCGCGGCCTACCTGGTGCTGGTATGCCTGCTGCCGGAGTTCATGCGGGCCGAGCTGAACGTGTCGTTCTACTTCGGCGGCACGTCGCTGCTGATCGTGGTGGTCGTGGTAATGGACTTCATCGCCCAGATCCAGGCCCACCTGATGTCGCACCAGTACGAAAGCCTGCTCAAGAAGGCCAACCTCAAGGGCGGGTCCCGGGCGCGCTGATGCGCTGACCGGGGACGGGCCCGGCCCAGGAGGGGCGGGGCAGGACCATCCGGAGCCCCCCGGGGTGGCGGCGGGGTCCGGGACCCAAGCGGCCCCGGCCGCCGGTCCGGGGAGCCAGGAGGGCAGTGATTCACGCCGGCGCGGAGCCAAGCCTCCCCCGGCACGATGGGCGACTCCCGCGGCGGTCCCGCGCGGGGGTGGACCCGGGCCTTTCGCGCACCAGAGTAGTGCGCGGGGCCGGACGGGGTGACCCGTCCGGCCAGTCCGGATCCGTCGCCGGAGCATGGGCACACTCCCCATGCCGGGCCAGGGGCGCAGTGGCGCCCTCGGCTTCCAAGCAACCCGGGACCCTGTTAGAATTTCGTGTTCACTCCGCCGGGGACTCCCGTTCCCGGCCGACCAACCAGTTGGAGATCCGCGCATGGCGCGTATTGCAGGTGTCAACCTGCCTGCCCAGAAGCACGTCTGGGTCGGGCTGCAAAGCATCTACGGCATCGGCCGTACCCGTTCGAAGCAGGTCTGCGATGCCGCAGGCGTGGCCTCGACCACCAAGATCCGCGACCTGTCGGAGCCGGAAGTCGAGCGCCTGCGCTCCGAGGTCGGCAAGTACGTGGTCGAGGGCGACCTGCGCCGTGAAGTCGGCATGGCGATCAAGCGCCTGATGGACCTGGCCTGCTATCGCGGCCTGCGCCACCGCCGCGGTCTGCCGCTGCGCGGCCAGCGCACCCGGACCAATGCACGCACCCGCAAGGGTCCGCGCAAGGCCATCAAGAAGTAAGGAACAAAGACCATGGCCAAGCCAGCTGCCAAGCAGAAGAAGAAGATCAAGCGCGTCGTCACCGACGGCATCGCGCATGTCCACGCTTCGTTCAACAACACCATCATCACGATCACCGATCGCCAGGGCAACGCGCTGTCGTGGGCGACCTCGGGCGGCGCGGGTTTCCGCGGCTCGCGCAAGTCGACGCCGTTCGCAGCCCAGGTGGCCGCCGAGAAGGCGGGCAAGGATGCGCTGGACTACGGCGTCAAGTCGCTGGAAGTCCGCATCAAGGGCCCGGGTCCGGGTCGTGAGTCGGCCGTGCGTTCGCTGAACAACGTGGGCTACAAGATCACCAACATCATCGACGTGACGCCGATCCCGCACAACGGGTGCCGTCCGCCGAAGAAGCGTCGCGTCTAAGGGAGCGATAAGACAATGGCTCGTTACATCGGTCCCACCTGCAAGCTCGCGCGCCGCGAAGGCGCCGACCTCTCGCTCAAGTCCCCGACCCGTGCGCTCGACTCCAAGTGCAAGCTGGAACAGAAGCCCGGCCAGCACGGCGCCGGTACCGGCGCGCGTCGCAGCAAGCTGTCCGACTACGCCCTGCAGCTTCGCGAGAAGCAGAAGGTCAAGCGTATCTACGGCCTGCTGGAGCGCCAGTTCCGCAACTACTACAAGAAGGCCTCGAACAAGAAGGGCAACACGGGTGAGAACCTGCTGCAGCTCCTCGAGACCCGCCTGGACAACGTCGTCTACCGCATGGGCTTCGCGGTGACCCGCCCGGCCGCCCGCCAGCTGGTCTCGCACCGCGGCGTCACGGTCAACGGCAAGCCGGTCAACCTGCCGTCCTACCAGGTCAAGGCCGGCGACGCGATCGCCCTGTCCGAGAAGGCCCAGAAGCAGATGCGTGTCCAGGAAGCGCTGAACGTCTCGTCCAGCATGGACCTGTCGCCGTCCTGGGTCGAAGTCGACCAGAAGAAGTTCAGCGGCGTGTTCAAGGCGGTCCCGGACCGCGGCGACCTGCCCGCCGACATCAACGAAGCGCTGATCGTCGAGCTGTACTCGAAGTAAGGACTGGCGGCGGGTCATTCCCGCGGCACCAGCAACAACTCCCCCGGCCCGTGCCCGCGCACGGGCCACCCCTTGCCAGCCAAGGGGCTCCAAACGTCCAGGGCTGCGCGTCGACGGATGCGGCGGCCCTGCAGGAGACGCTACGAATATGACTGTTACCGCCAACCAGGTCCTGCGCCCCCGTGGTCCCCAGATCGAGCGCCTCGCCGGCAATCGTGCGAAGGTCGTGATCGAACCCCTCGAGCGTGGCTACGGCCACACGCTGGGCAACGCGCTGCGCCGCGTGCTGCTGTCCTCGATCCCCGGTTTCGCGATCACCGAGGTCGAGATCGACGGTGTGCTGCACGAGTACAGCACGATCGAGGGCCTGCAGGAGGACGTGCTCGAGGTGCTGCTCAACCTCAAGGACGTCGCCATCCGCATGGGCACCGGCGAGAGCTCGACGCTCACCCTGAGCAAGGGCGGCCCGGGCGTCGTTACCGCCGCCGACATCAAGACCGACCACAACGTCGAGATCCTCAATCCCGACCACGTGATCGCGCACCTGACCAAGGACACCCAGCTCAACATCCGCCTGAAGATCGAGCGTGGCTTCGGCTACCAGCCGGCCGCCGCCCGTCGTCGTCCGGACGAGGAAACCCGTGCGATCGGCCGCCTGATGCTGGACGCGTCGTTCTCGCCGGTCCGCCGCGTGGCCTATGAAGTCGAGGCCGCCCGCGTCGAACAGCGCACCGACCTGGACAAGCTGGTCCTGGACATCGAGACCAACGGCACGATCGACGCCGAGGAAGCCGTGCGTACCGCCGCCGATATCCTCACCGACCAGCTGAGCGTGTTCGGCGACTTCACCCACCGCGACCGCGGCGGCCAGAAGGCGCAGGCCCCGGGCGTGGATCCGATCCTGCTGCGCCCGATCGACGATCTGGAACTGACCGTGCGTTCGGCCAACTGCCTCAAGGCCGAGAGCATCTACTACATCGGCGACCTGATCCAGAAGACCGAGGTCGAGCTGCTCAAGACCCCGAACCTGGGCAAGAAGTCGCTCACCGAGATCAAGGAAGTGCTGGCCCAGCGCGGCCTGTCGCTCGGCATGAAGCTCGAGAACTGGCCGCCGGCCGGCGTCTCGGCGCATGGCATGCTGGGGTGAGCGCCCCGCGCCCAGGCGCATCCCCACGGGCAAGGCGGGGGGGGGGGGCCCCCCCCCGCCGCCG
>JAEXLY010000094.1 GCA_023444765.1 Pseudomonadota bacterium
GTCGCGGGCCGCCGTTAAAAAACGGGCTTGGGGGTAAAACGCTACGGGCCGCCATAGGGGGGCCGTCGCGGTGACCTGGGAGCGTGCCTTACTCGGCGGCGGCGGCGGCCGCGGCCTTGGCCTTGGCGTGCGCGGACAGGTCTTCCTTGATGCGCGCCTTCTTGCCTTCCAGGCCACGCAGGTAGTACAGCTTGCCGGCGCGGACCTTGCCGCGGCGCTTCACCTCGACCGAGTCGATGGTGGCGCTGTGGGTCTGGAACACGCGTTCCACGCCGTAGCCGTGCGAGATCTTGCGCACGGTGAAAGAGGAGTTGAGGCCGGCGTTCTTCTTGCCGATGACCACGCCTTCGTAGGCCTGGACGCGCTCGCGGTTGCCTTCCTTGACCTTGACGTTGACGACGACGGTGTCGCCGGGGCCGAAGTCGGGAAGCTGGCGCTGGACCTGTTCGGTTTCGAACTGCTGCAGCAGGTTGTTCAGGGAAGGCTTGGTGGTCATGGCGGGATCTCGATGGAGCCTGTTGGATTCGTTGTAGGCGTGGTGCACGCGGACGCACGCTCTTGGCTGGCTGCCCGCTCCGGGCGGGTCAGCCGCGCATTATAGCCGCTTCGGCCCGGCCGGGGCCAGCCTCAGCCTTCTCTACCGGGATCGGGCTGGGCCTCCAGCCAGCGGCGCTCCTCGGGGCTGAGGCACGCCGCCGCCAGCAGGTCGGGCCGGCGCTCGCGGGTCCGCAGCAGGGACTGGCGCCGGCGCCAACGCGCGATCTCGGCGTGGTTGCCCGACAGCAGCACCTCGGGCACCGCCCCCAGTTCGTGCTCGACCGGACGGGTGTAATGCGGACAGTCCAGCAGGCCGTCGGCCTCGAAGCTGTCCTGGGCCGCGGATCCGGCATCGTTCAGCGCGCCCTCCTGCAGCCTGGCCACGGCGTCGATGACCACCGCCGCGGCCAGCTCGCCGCCGGACAGCACGTAGTCGCCGATCGACAGTTCCTCGTCGACCTCGGCCGCGACCAGCCGCTCGTCTACCCCCTCGTAACGGCCGCACAGGAGGACCAGGCGCTCGCGTCCGGCAAGCTCGCGGGCCACCGCCTGGGTCAGGCGGCTGCCCTGGGGACTGAGGTAGATCACCCGGGCCGGGGCGGGATCGGCGGCGCGCGCGGCACGGATCGCCGCGCGCAGCGGGTCGATCAGCATCACCATGCCCGGCCCGCCGCCGAAGGGACGGTCGTCCACGCGGCGGTAGTTGCCTTCCGCGTAGTCCCGCGGGTTCCAGCCATGGATCGACAGCAGGCCCCGTTCCTGCGCCCGTCCGACCACGCCGAAGCCGGCGCACTGGGCAACGAACTCGGGAAACAGGCTGATCAGGTCGATGCGCATGGGAAGTTGGTGATTCGTGATTCGTGATTGGAAACGGCTGGTGGCGGCTGTCGCTCTTTCGAATCACCAATCACCAATCACACACCCTTCAGAACTCCGGGTCCCAATCGACGGTGACACACCCTGCGTCGAAATCCACCGAGACGATGTAGTCGGGCTGGACGAATGGAATCATGCGTTCGCGGTCGCCGCGCGCGACCAGCACGTCGTTGGCGCCGGTGGAGAACAGGTGCGAGACCACGCCCAGGTCGGCGCCTTCGGTGTTCACCACGCGCAGGCCTTCCAGGTCGACCCAGTAGTACTCGCCGGGCTGCGGCGGCGGCAGCGCCTCGCGCGGCACGTAGAGTTCGGCGCCGCGGAGCGCCTCGGCGGCGTCGCGGTCCTCCACCCCGGGCAGGCGCATGACGATGCCCTTGGGGCTGCTGCGCCCGCGGGCGCCTTCGAGCTCACGCTCGGCGCCCTGCGCGGTGCGCAGGGTCAGCGGCTGGTAGCGGAAGATCGCCTCGGGCGGATCGCTGAAGGATTCGAGCTTCAGTTCGCCACGCACGCCGAACGCGCCGTGGATCCTGCCCATGAGGATGCGGCGCGTCTGGTCGTTCATTGCCGGGGATGGGCCGCGCCGGGCGCGGCCCGCGCCATCAGGCGGCCGGGGCGGCCGTGGCGGCTTCGCGGTACAGGTTGCGGACCTTGTCGGTCAGCTGCGCACCCTGCTTGACCCAGTGGTCGACACGGGCGGTGTCCAGCACCACGCGCTGTTCCGCGCCCTGCGCCACCGGGTTGTAGTAACCCACGCGCTCGATGTTGCGGCCGTCGCGCGCACTGCGCGAGTCGGTGACGATGATGTGGTAGAAGGGGCGCTTCTTCGCGCCGCCGCGGGTGAGGCGGATCTTGACCATGGTGCGTTCTCGGTGTTGCCCAGTCGCCAGGATGGCGAGGTAAGCCGGCAATTCTAGCCGATGGGGCCAAGCCGAGGAACCCCCGCCGGCGGTTCAGCCGGCCAGGGGTCGCCAGGGCTGGCTGCGCAGGGCGGCGTCCAGCGCGTCCATCAGGGCCGGATCCGGGCGCAGCGTGCTCTCGTCGATCCCGCCGATCGGCCAGATCCCGGTGGCATTGGCCGCGAAGGCCGCCCGCAGGCCGGCCAGGGCGCGAGCTTCCACGGGGGCATGCCGCTGTCCGATGCCGATCTCGGACAGCCCCGCCTGCAGCAGCCGCTCGGCGGTGCCCCGCAGGGCCTCGGCCTGCGGCCAGACCACCTGGCGGCCGTCCCAGAAGCCGATGTTCCAGACCGAGCCCTCGCTGATCCGGCCGCGGGCATCGACGAACAGGGCATCGTCCACGCCCTCGCGCCGCGCCTGCCGCCGGTGCTGGAACAGCGGAAACGTGCCCACGTGCTTGATGTGCGGCAGCGGCCGCTGGAACGGGTAGGTCTTCACCCAGGCGGGCTTCGGATCAGCCTGGCGCGGTGGGCCCAGGGAGACCAGCAGGTCGACCGCGACGCTGCGGTCGGGGAAGGCATGGTCGAAATCGCGCGCGTACACGGTGACGCGGACGCTGGCGTCATCGACCCCGGCGCCGTCGAGCGCGGACAGGATCGCGGCGCGGATGCGCACGTCGTCCAGCCTGGCGTCGAACAGCTCCCGGGTTGCCGACTTCAGGCGGTGCAGGTGCAGCTCCAGCCCCTGCACGGCGCGCCCACGCACCTGCATCGAGCTGAAATGACCGTAGTTGGCGAGCGCGAGCGGGCGCAGGTCGTCGGCGGTGGCGGGCCGGCCGTCGAGGAAGGCGGTGGGCGTCACGCGTGCGCTCCGGGTCCGCGGCCGCTCAGCGGAAGGGCATGCGCCCCATCCCGCCCATCATCCCCTGCAGCCCGCGCATCATGCCCTTCATGCCGCCGCGGGCCATCTTGCCCATCATCTTTTCCATCTGCTGGTACTGCTTCATCAGCTTGTTGACATCGGACGGGTGCGTGCCCGAGCCGGCGGCGATGCGGGCGCGGCGCGAGCCGTTGAGCAGCGCCGGGTTGCGCCGCTCCTTCTTCGTCATCGAATTGATGATGGCGATCATGCGCGGCACTTCCCTGCTCTGCTGCACCTGCTGCTTGAGGTGCTCGGGGATCTGGCCCATGCCGGGCAGCTTCTCCATCAGGCTGCCGATGCCGCCCATGTTCTGCATCTGCTCGAGCTGGTCGCGCATGTCGTTGAGGTCGATCTTCTTGCCCTTGGCGACCTTCTCGGCCAGCTTGGCCGCCTTGTCCTTGTCGACCTGCTGCTCGACCTGTTCGACCAGCGACAGCACGTCGCCCATGTCGAGGATGCGGCTGGCCACGCGCTCGGGGTGGAACACGTCCAGCCCGTCGGTCTTTTCGCTGGTGCCGATGAACTTGATCGGCTTGCCGGTGATGTAGCGCACCGACAGTGCTGCGCCGCCGCGTGCGTCGCCGTCGGTCTTGGTGAGCACCACGCCGGTCAGCGGCAGCGCCTCGCCGAAGGCCTTGGCGGTGTTGGCCGCGTCCTGGCCGGTCATCGAGTCGACCACGAACAGCGTCTCGACCGGCTTGACCGCGGCGTGCAGCGCCTTGATCTCGGCCATCATCGCCTCGTCGATGGCGAGGCGGCCGGCGGTATCGACGATCAGCACGTCGGCGAAGGACTTCTTCGCATCGGCGATGGCGGCGCGGACGATGTCCTCCGGCTTCTGCCCCGCTTCGGACGGGAAGAACAGCACGCCCGTCTGGGCGGCGAGCGTCCTGAGCTGCTCGATCGCCGCAGGACGGTAGACGTCCGCGCTGACCACCATCACTTTTTTCTTCCGCCTGTCCTTGAGCAGGTGCGCCAGCTTGCCGACCGTCGTCGTCTTGCCGGCGCCCTGCAGGCCGGCCATCAGGATCACCGCCGGCGCCGGCACGTTGAGGTTGAGCTCGCTGGCCTGCGCGCCCATGACGGCGGTCAGCTCGTCGCGTACCACCTTGATCAGGGCCTGGCCCGGGGTCAGCGACTTCAGCACTTCCTGGCCGACCGCGCGCACCTTGATGCGCTCGATCAGGGCCTGCACCACGGGCAGCGCGACGTCGGCCTCCAGCAGCGCGATGCGTACCTCGCGGGTAGCCTCGCGGATGTTCTCCTCGGTCAGCCGGCCGCGGCCGCGGAGGCGGTCGATGGTGCCGGACAGGCGCTGGGTGAGCGATTCGAACATGGGCGGGAACGTCGCGGAAAACCGGGTCGCCGATTATAGCGGGCGGCCGCGCGCCGACCCGTTCGCGTCCATCCCCCCCGGCTGCACCCGCGCAACGCGTTCGTGCGACACTTTCCCGATGCCAATCATTCTCATCGCCGCCGCGTTCTACCTGCTGGCCGCCTGG
>JAEXLY010000111.1 GCA_023444765.1 Pseudomonadota bacterium
GCTCCACGCCGCGCAGCACCCTCAAGTGGCATGCTCCGCCGCCGACAATGCGGTGGAGGGTCGTCGCGTCCGTAGCGGATGCTGACGACGCCATCATCGCCTGTCCCCGCGCGCAGCTGCGCGCCACCCGTGATCGCCGGTGCGAGAGTTCCGGCCAGGAGCCGCCGTGCGTATCCACACCCTTCTCTGCCTGTCTTCGTTCGCCATCGCCGCAGGGGCGCAGGCCGCCGACTGGCGTGACATCTCGCTCAAGGCGCCGCTGGGCGAGCGCCACGAGCTGGTGTTCACCGGCAACTTCGCCTTCGACCACAACGGCTTCGGCCACCTTGGACAGGGCATCGATGCGGCCGCCTTCGACGACGAGCAGGGCTTCCGCCGCCGCGAAGTGGGCGTATCGCTGCGCCGCAAGGACCATTACGAACTCGCCGTGCAGCGCGATCTGGAATCCGGGACCTGGATGGACGTCGCGGTGAAGCTGGACGCGAAGGGCCTGCTGGGACGCGACGCCGGCACCCTGCGCATCGGCCAGTTCAAGACGCCGGTCGGCTTCGATGGCGTGGGCTCCTCGCGCAACACCCCGTTCCTGGAATCGGCACTGCCGGTGCAGGTCGCCTACGCCGGGCGGCGGATCGGCGCGGAATGGGCGCTGCAGCGTCCGGCGTGGCTGGCCAGCGTGGCCTGGTTCGACGGCGGCGACCTGGAAGGCGGCAACGAGGGCAGCACGCTCGCCGCGCGCGCGGCCTGGGTGCCGCGCAAGGCGGCGGGCGACGTGCTGCACCTGGGCATCGCCGGCAGCCGCGAACGCCCCGACAGCGGCACGATGCGGATGCGCGCCCGCCCGGAAGTGGGCCTGACCGATGTGCGCCTTGTGGACACCGGCACCCTGGCCGGCGTGGACGCGATCCGTCGCGTCGGTCTGGAAGGGCTGTGGATCCGGGGCCCCTGGTCGTTGCAGGGCGAGCTGCTGGACGTGCAGGCGCAGCGCGATGGTGGCCTGGCGGACGTGTCTGGACAGGGCGGCTACCTGTTCGGCAGCTGGGTCGTCACCGGCGAGTCACGCGGCTACAACGGATATGCCGGCAATGTCGTGCCCGCCTCCACCTCGGCGCTGGAACTGCTGCTGCGCTACAGCCAGCTCGACCTCGACGACGGCCAGGTCGGCGGTGGCCGACAGTCCGACTGGACGATCGGCGCGAACTGGTACCTGGGCCGCAACTTCAAGCTGCAGGCCAACTACGTGTTCGCCCATGCCCGCCGTGCCGGCGTGCTGCGCGATCCCGAAGCGTTCGGACTGCGCGCGCAGTTCCACTTCTGAGCCACGCGGCCGGGGACACCTCGTCCGCCGGCATCCCGCGCCCTGCGCGTACGCCTGCCGGCGGACGTCCCGGCGGCCCGCAGGACGCTGTCCGGGCGCCGCCATGCCCGGCCGCCGGACGCGTCTCCCGCCTCAAGCCCGAGCCCGGTGCGCCGTTATCCGGACAACGTCAACCACACCGGGCTCCGCGCATGTTCAGCTCCTTCAGCATCGGCAAACGCTTGGGCATCGGCTTTGCCTCGCTCGCGCTCCTGATCCTCGTCATGGGCGGCTTCGCCGCCGACCGCATGGGCACCGCGCAGGACATGGTGCTCGACCTCACCCGGGAATCGGTGCCCGCGGTCCGCGAGCTGGGCGCGATGGCCACCGCGCTGGCCGAGTACCGCGTGAGCGAACGCGGCCTGGTGAGCAGCCTCGGCGACGCCGCGAAGATGGAGGAGTACGGCAGCGAACTGGTCGAAGGCCGCCAGGCCCTGCAGGCGATGACCGCCGCGTTCGCCGCGCGCGTCCAGGGCGATGCCGAGCGCGCCGCCTACGAGGACGTGCTGGCGAAATCGGCCGCCTATCTGGACAACAGCGCCCAGCTCCCGGCCGCGCTGGAAGCCGGCGACATGGGCCCGGCATCGGCGGCTGGCGACCTGCGCCAGGCCGTCGCGGACGCGGTCGCGGCCCTGCTGCAGCAGAATCTCGCCGACCTCGATGCCGCGGTGGCGCGGCAGGAAGCCGGCCACGTGCGGAACATGTGGGCCATCGCGGTGCTGCTGGCGGTGGCCTTGCTGATCGCGGCCGGCGCCGCGCTCCTCATCAGCCGCTCGATCGTGCGCCCGCTGGCCGAAGTCATGGCCGCGGCCGACGCGGTCGCACGCGGCGACCTCGAGCGGCCGGTGACCGTGTCAGAGCGCAGCGAGCTCGGCGCCCTGGCCGATTCGATGCGGGCAATGGTCGCCACGCTCAAGCGCTACGTCGCCGCGCAACGCGAGATGCACGAGGCCCACGACGCCGGCACCATCAGCCACGTGATGCCGGCCGCCGAGTTCCCCGGCGCCTACGGCACCATGGCCGAAGGCCTCAACCAGCTGGTCGCGGCCCACATCGCGGTGAAGATGCACGTGGTCGACACCGTCGCGCTGTATGCCCGCGGCGACCTGTCGCGCGACCTCGACCGCCTGCCCGGCGAGAAGGCCAGGATCAGCGCCATCATCGACGCGGTGAAGCAGTCGATGCTCGACAGCAACGCCGAGGTGCGGCGGCTGGTCGAGGCGGCGGTGGCCGGCGATTTCTCGCAGCGCGGCGAGGCCGCCCGCTTCGAGTTCGCCTACCGCGAACTGATCGAGGAGCTCAACCGGCTGATGGCCGCCACCGATACGGGCCTGGGCCAGATCGGAGCCC
>JAEXLY010000126.1 GCA_023444765.1 Pseudomonadota bacterium
GCAGGCGCTGGCCCAGGCCAACGGCATCCGCAATCCGGACCTGATCCATGCCGGCGCGACGCTGTCGCTGCCCGCCGGCGCCGCGACCAGCGCCAGCTACACCATCCAGCCAGGCGACACCCTGTCCGGGCTGGCGGCACGCTTCTCCACCAGCGTCGGCGCGCTGATGGCGGCCAACCCGGGGATTCGCGATTCCAACCTGATCCACGCCGGCGACACCCTGCGCATCCCCGGCGCGGGGCGCACCGACGCGGGCGGCACGCCGCCGGCAACCGCGCCCGGCGGCCACGCGCCGCCGGTGTCGGGCACCGCGCCGAACTACGCGCCCTACACCGTCTACAGCACCGGTCACCAGGCCGCGTTCGCGGTCAGCGACGCCAGCCAGCTGCAGCCCCACCACGATTACCAGACGGTCACGCGCAACGGCCAGCAGCTGGAAGTGCGCGACATCGTCCTGCACCGCAACGGCCAGTCGCAGACCGCCCAGGCCATCCCGGCGCCGCTGCAGGGCGAGGTCATCCATGCGGGGCCGATGGGCGGCGCCGGCAACGCCGTGGGCATCCGCGCGGCCGACGGCAAGGTGGCGTGGATCTTCCACATGTCCAGCATCGACGTTCGCGTGGGCCAGCAGGTCGGCTACGGGCAGGACCTCGGCAACCAAGGTTCGACCGGCAACTCCACCGGGCCGCACGTGCACATCGAGGCCGCGCCCGCGGTGATCGACCGCTGGGTCAACGATCTCCTCGATGGCCGCTTCGACGGCCGCAAGGGCTGATCCGCGACCCGGTGTGGCCGGGATGGCGGTGATCCGCGCCACCCTGCTCGCCTGCGGCCTGCTGCTGGCGGCCTGCGGCGCGGCCGGCCCCGCGACCGACGGCGTCCAGGATGGACGTGCCGGTGCGCAGTCGCAGGCCCTGCCGTCCGACATCGTTCGCGCGCTGCAGACCGACGAACGCGTACTCGATTGCGCCCAGGGCCGGCGCGATGGACGCAGCGCATTCGCGTCCGACTGGGTGCGCTGGCGCCAGCCCGACCTCGACGGAGACGGACGCGCGGACTGGCTGGTGGAAGGCGTCCATCCCTGCCTGCGCCGCGACGGCGCGGCGGACTGGTGGATCTATGCCGACACCCCGGACGGACGCCGCCTGCTGGGCCGCGTCCGCGACGTGCACGCGGTGGAAGCGCTGCCGGCGCGCAGCCAAGGCTACGCCGACCTGCGCGTTCGCGGCGCGCAGGGCGAGCGCATCCTGCGCTACCGCGACGACGGCTACCAGGAGCCCGGCGGGTAGGGCGCGCAGCGCGGGCGCGCTACCATGTGCGGCCCGCGATCGAGCCGCCAGGAGCCTGTCCGTGAACGAATCCGACGACGCCCGCAACGGCGTATCGCGCGCGCAGGCCGAGGACGCCGTGCGCACCCTGCTGCGCTGGGCGGGCGAGGATCCGCAGCGCGAAGGGCTGCTCGACACGCCCAAGCGCGTGGTCAAGGCCTATGGCGAGTGGTTCAGCGGCTATGCGCTGGACCCGGCCGAGTACCTGGCCCGCACCTTCGAGGAGGTGGCCGGCTACGACGAGATGATCGTGCTGCGCGACATCGAGTTCGAGAGCCATTGCGAACACCACATGGCGCCGATCATCGGTCGCGTGCACGTGGGCTACCTGCCCGCCGGCAAGGTGGTGGGGATCAGCAAGCTGGCGCGCGTGGTCGAGGCCTATGCCAAGCGTTTCCAGGTGCAGGAGAAGATGACCGCGCAGATCGCCGGCTGCATCCGCCGCGTACTCGCGCCGCTCGGCGTGGGCGTGGTGGTGGACGCCAGCCACGAGTGCATGACCACCCGCGGGGTGCACAAGCGCGGGGTGAGCATGGTCACCTCCACCATGCTCGGCAGCTTCCGCGAGGACGCGCGTACGCGCGCGGAGTTCCTGCGCTTCATCGAGGCGGGCGGCGGCCGCCGCTGATGTCCGCGTGTCCCTGCGGCAGCGGACGCGACTACGACGACTGCTGCGGGCCGCTGCACGCCGGCGCGCCGGCGGCCCACCCCCAGGCGCGGATGCGCTCGCGCTACAGCGCCTACGTGCGCGAGGACGCGGGCTACCTGCTGCGCAGCTGGCACCCGGCCACTCGCCCGGACGCGCTGTCCTTCGACGATCCGCGGCCGACCTGGCTGAAGCTCGACGTGCTGCGCCACGTCGTCACCGGACATGACAGCGCCGAAGTGGAGTTCGTGGCCCGCTACCGCATCGGCGGCGGCAGCGTCGTGCGCATGCGCGAGTCCAGCCGTTTCCTTCGCGAGGGCGGGCACTGGTACTACCTGGACGCGGTCGACGGCTGACGCCCGGCCCGACCATCCGCCTGCCCGTGGCGAACGCGGTGTCCGCACTTCGACCGCGGGTTTCGCCGTGGCCCGGGACCGCGGTCCGGTCCGGGATCGCACGTGTCGATGAATCGCCCGCAACCCCGGTGGCCCGCGCGCGCGGAGTCCGCATGCGGGCACGGCTATGCTCCAGCCCTCCCCGCATCCGTCCTCCCGCCATGGTCCGTGTCCCTGTCCTCGCCCTGATGTGCGCGCTCCCGGCCGCACACGCGCTCGCGCAGTCCGCCGATGGCGCCGCGCCCGCCCAGCCGCGCCCGATGCAGGAGCCAGCGTCCACTGCGGTGCAGGTCGCGGCGCCGGCCCCCGCCGATCCGGAATACGACGCCTGCGTCGCCAACCGCCTGCGTCCGCAGGCGATCGGGCGCGGCATTCCCGGCGAAGCCTTCGACCGCTACATGGCCGGGGTGACGGCCGATCGCAGCGTCCTCGGCCTGCTCGATGCCCAGCCGGAATTCACCACCCCGATCTGGGACTACCTCGCCGGGCTGGTCGACGACGAGCGCGTGGCCGACGGCCGCATGATGCTCGACACCCATCGCGAGCTGCTGGCGAAGGTATCGGCGCGGTACGGCGTCGACCCGGAGACGATCGTGGCGGTCTGGGGGGTGGAAAGCGACTACGGACGGGTGTCGGGCAAGCGCCCGCTGCTGCAGTCGCTGTCGGTGCTGTCGTGCTTCGGCCGCCGCCAGGAGTTCTTCCGCGGCGAGTTCCTCGCCACGCTCAGGCTGCTGCATGACGGCGACCTGCGCGACCCGGCCATCACCGGTTCCTGGGCCGGTGCCTTCGGCCACACGCAGTTCATGCCCACCACCTACGCGCGCATCGCGGTCGACGGCGATGGCGACGGCCGCCGCGACCTGGTCTCCAGCATTCCCGACGCGCTGGCCTCCACCGCGAACTACCTCAAACAGTCCGGCTGGCAGACCGGACGTCCCTGGGGCTACGAGGTGCGGCTGCCGGCGGGCTTCGATACGTCGCTGGCCGGGCGCACCAGCCGGCGCCCGTTGTCGGACTGGGTGGCGCGTGGCGTGACGCGGGTCGATGGCGGCGCGATCGCGCCATCGGATGCGCGCAGCGCCATCCTGTTGCCCGCCGGCAAGACCGGCCCGGCCTTCCTGGTGTTCCGCAACTACGACGCGATCTATTCCTACAACGCGGCCGAAAGCTACGCGCTGGCGATCGCCACGCTGGCCGACCGTCTGCGCGGCGGCAGCGGCCTGTCGACCGCCTGGCCGACCGACGATCCCGGCCTGTCGCGGGCGCAGCGCCGCGAACTGCAGACCCTGCTGCTGGCGCGCGGGCACGCCATCGGCGAGGTCGACGGCATGATCGGCACCGCCACCCGCCGCGCGATCCGCGACGAGCAGCAGCGGCTGGGACTGCAGCCCGCCGACGGGCGCGCGGGGACGAAGATCCTGGAAGCGTTGCGCGCTGGGCCCTGACGCGCGCTTCGCGGGCGCCCAATCCCGACCTTCCCCCGCGAGCGGGGGAAGGGGCAGAGCGGCGGCAATGCCGCTGAGGGCGGCCGTCACTTGATCGCGAGCCCATCGTGCCCCCTCCCCCGCGGGCGGGGGAAGGAGCAGAGCGGCGGCGAAGCCGCTGAGGTCGTCCGTCACTTGATCGCGAGCCCATCGTGCCCCTCCCCCGCCCGCGGGGGAGGGCCGGGGTGGGGGCCACCGGTCACCGCATTGTTCGACGCGCGCTCCGCGCGCGCCCCATCCCGACCTTCCCCCGCGAGCGGGGAAGGAGTGAAACTGCGCGCCCCTGCCTGGCATCACTGGGGGACGATGCACCCGATCAACGCAACGGCCCGCCGTTTCCGCCCGGCCGATCGCCGATAATGCGCAGCCGTCTTCCGGCCTCCCAGCGTGAGCGAGCCCGTCCCGTCCCGGCGCAAGGCTGCGCTGGTCTTCATCTTCCTCGTCGTGCTGATCGACGTGCTGGCGTTCGGGCTGATCATCCCGGTGCTGCCGCACCTGGTCGAGGAATTCACCGGCAGCACGTCGCGCGCGGCGCTCTGGATCGGCGTGTTCGGCACCGTGTTCGCCGCGATCCAGTTCCTGTGTTCGCCGATCCAGGGCGCGCTGTCGGACCGCTACGGGCGGCGCCCGGTGATCCTGCTTTCGTGCCTGGGGCTGGGGCTGGATTTCGTGATCATGGCGCTGGCGCCTTCGCTGTGGTGGCTGTTGCTGGCGCGCGTGTTCTCCGGCGTGTTCTCCGCCAGCTTCAGTACCGCCAACGCCTATGTCGCCGACATCGTGCCCGCCGAGGCGCGCGCCAAGAGCTACGGCATGATCGGCGCGGCTTTCGGCGTGGGCTTCACCATCGGCCCGGTGCTGGGCGGCTGGCTGGGCGAGGTGGACCTGCGCCTGCCGTTCTGGTTCGCCGCGGGCCTCGCGCTGCTCAACTTCTGCTACGGGCTGTTCGTGCTGCCCGAGTCGCTGGCGCCGGAAGCGCGCGCGCGGCGCTTCGACTGGCGCGCGACCCGTCCCTGGGCGGCGATCGCGCTGATCCGGCGCTACCCCGCCATTGTCGGCCTGGCCGCCGTGGTGTTCATCGCCAACCTCGCGCACTACGTGTACCCGAGCGTGTTCGTGCTGTTCGCCGACGTGCGCTACGGCTGGGGGCCGTGGCAGGTGGGCTGGGTACTGTTCCTGGTCGGCGTGTGCAGCGTGATCGTCAACGTCGCCGTGGTCGGGCGCGTGGCGCGCGCGCTGGGGGAGCGTCGCGCGCTGATTCTCGGCCTGTCCTGCGGCACCGTGGGCTTCGTCGTCTACGCTTTCGCAGGCCAGGGCTGGATCTTCCTGCTCGGCCTGCCGGTGAGCGCGCTGTGGGCGATCGCCGCGCCGGCCAGCCAGGCGCTGATCACCCGCCAGGTGGACGTGGACATGCAGGGTCGCATCCAGGGCGCGCTGATGAGCCTGGTGTCGGTGGCCGGGATCATCGCGCCGATCACGTTCGCCAGCGTGTTCGGCCTGTTCATCGG
>JAEXLY010000127.1 GCA_023444765.1 Pseudomonadota bacterium
GGGCATGCACGATCGTCGAGGTCGCGAACAGCACATCGATCACGACTACCACCCTGCCCGCCAGGCGCACCGGGTCGATGTCCTCCCGGCGGACGAGCACGTGCAGCGATGGGATGGATGGGCCGGGCTGCATTCCTTTAAATTCCGTATAATGGAACTGAATTCTGTATTTCGGAATCACTCTAGACGGGAGCGTACGGCCATGCAACTGCGAGATGTGCTGCGCCGCAGCAGCGCAATACGTATTCCTCCGTCGCTTGCGTCCCGGCGGAAGCCCGCATAGGATCGTTGCAGTTTGTGGAATTCAATTCCATTAGGCGAAACTCATGGATCTAACACCCTCCGCCCGGAGCCGGGACCTCGAAGGCCGCCTGCGAGACTTCCTGCAGCGCCGCGTCTGGCCGAGCGAGGCCGACTACGACGGGGAAGCGGCCCGCGCCCGCGCCGCCGGCAATCCCTGGCAGCCAAGCACCGTGATCGCCGGACTGCAGGCCGAAGCGCGGGCCGAAGGCCTGTGGAACCTGTTCCTCCCCGGTTCGCCGCGCGCGCCCGAAGGCCTGTCCAATCTCGACTACGCGCCGCTGTGCGAGCTGATGGGCCGGGTCCACTGGTCGCCCGAGGTGTTCAACTGCAGCGCGCCGGACACCGGCAACATGGAGGTGCTGGCCCGCTACGGCAGCGAGGAGCAGCAGGCGCGCTGGCTCGATCCGCTGCTCGACGGCCGCATCCGCTCGGCCTTCCTGATGACCGAGCCGGACGTGGCCTCGTCCGACGCCACCAACCTGCAGTGCGCGATCCGCCGCGACGGCGACGACTACGTCATCGACGGACGCAAGTGGTACGCCTCCGGCGCCGGCGATCCGCGCTGCGCGGTCTACATCGTGATGGGCATCTCCAGCCCGGACGCGGAGCGCCACCAGCGCCATTCGATGATCCTGGTGCCCGCCGATACGCCGGGCATCACGGTCGAGCGCGCGATGGACGTGTACGGCTACGACGACGCGCCGCACGGCCACATGCAGGTCGCGCTGCAGAACGTGCGCGTGCCGGCATCGAACCTGCTGCTGGGCGAGGGCCGCGGCTTCGAGATCGCGCAGGGGCGGCTCGGCCCGGGCCGCATCCACCACTGCATGCGCGCGATCGGCGTGGGCGAGCGCGCGCTCGAGGCGATGTGCCGGCGGCTGGCCTCGCGCCATGCCTTCGGGCGGGCGGTCGCGGACTTTTCGGTCTGGCGCGAGCGCATCGCGCGTTCGCGCTGCCTGCTCGACCAGGCGCGGCTGATGGTGATGCAGGCCGCGCGCATGATGGACACCGTGGGCAACAAGGCCGCGCGCGCCGAGATCGCGATGATCAAGGTGATCGCGCCGCAGGCGGTCGAACAGGTGATCGACTGGGCGGTACAGGCGCATGGCGCCGCCGGCGTGAGCCAGGACAGCTTCCTCGCCAAGGCCTGGGCGCATACCCGCACCCTGCGCCTGGCCGACGGCCCCGACGAGGTGCACCACGAGGCCATCGCACGCCTCGAGCTGCGCAAGTACCGCGCGGAGGCGGGCTGACATGGGCAATCCCAAGCGCGATCCGCAGTCGCTGGCCCGCTCCGAAGGCGGCGCGCCGCTGGTCAATTCGGTGGTGCGCGCGTTCTCGATCCTGCGCTGCTTCGAGCACGGCCGCGGCAATCCCGACGGCCGCTACCTCGGCAACCAGGACATCGCCAGGCGCACGAAACTGCCCAAGGCCACGGTGTCGCGACTGACGCAGACCCTGGCCACCCTGGGCTACCTCGAATATTCGCCGTCGCTGGAGAAGTACGCCCTCGGGCCCGCGGTGCTCGGCCTGGGCCATGCCTACATGGCCGGACACGACGTGATCGACATCGCCCAGCCGCTGATGCAGGAGCTGGCCGACTACACCCAGGCGGCGGTGATGCTGGCCGTGCCCGAAGGCCTGCGCATGCTGCTGCTGGAGGTGTGCCAGGGCGACGCGATGTTCAACCTGCGGCTGGAGAAGGGCTCGCGGGTGCCGCACGGCACCACCGCGCTGGGCCGCGCCGACCTCGCCGCGCGCCCGCGCGAGGTGTTCGAGCAGCGCCTGGCCGAGCTCGAGCGCACCAGCACGCCGGAGGCCTGGCCGAAGATCCGCGCCGGCATCGAGCGCGCGCGCAAGGACTACGAGACCTATGGCTTCGTGTTCTCGCTGGGCGACTGGAATCCGGACGTGTTCGCGGTGGGCGTGCCGATGGTCTCGGCCGACGGCACCCGCCATTTCGCTTTCAACATCAGCGGACGCCTGTCGGTGATGACGCGCGAGAAGCTGGTGCAGGACTTCGGCCCAAGGCTGGTCGCGCTGCGCAACCGCGTGTACGAGGCCACCGAGGGACGTTTCTAGAACGGGAGGAACAGGGACATGAGAGCCGTCGTCTGCGAAGCGTGGGGCCCGCCGGAATCGTTGCGCATTGGCGAGCTGCCCCTGCCCCAGCCGGGCCCCGGCCAGGTGCGCGTGCGCGTGCACGCGGCCGCGGCGAACTACCCGGATGCGCTGATGGTGGCCGGCAAGTACCAGTTCCGCCCCGAACTTCCCTTCGCGCCGGGGCTGGAGTTCTCCGGCGTGGTGAGCGCCGTCGGCGACGGCGTGGACACGCTGCGCCCCGGCGACAAGGTGGTCGGCACCGCGACCCACGGCGCCTTCGCCGAGGAGGTGGTGGCCGAGGCCGGCCACCTGGTGGCGCTGCCCGCCGACACCGGCGACGAGGCCCTGGCCGTGGCCGCCAGCTTCCTGCTCACCTACGGCACCTCCTGGCATGCGCTCAAGGACCGCGCGCAGGCGAAGGCCGGCGAGACCCTGCTGGTGCTCGGCGCCGGCGGCGGCGTGGGCCTGGCCGCGGTGGAGCTGGGCAAGCGCCTGGGCCTGCGCGTGATCGCCGCGGCCTCGAGCCAGGCCAAGCGCGAGGCCGCGCGCTCGCGCGGCGCCGATGCCACGGTGGATTCCGCCGCCGGGGACTTCCGCGACCAGGTGCGCGCGCACGCGGGCAAGGCCGGCGTCGACATCGTCTACGACCCGGTGGGCGGCGCGCTCACCGAGACCGCACTGCGCAGCCTGGCCTGGGGCGGCCGCCACCTGGTGGTCGGCTTCGCCGCCGGGGACATCCCGAAGGTGCCGGTCAACCTGCTGCTGCTCAAGGGCACCGCCCTGCTCGGCGTGTTCTGGGGCGATTTCGTGCGGCGCGAACCGGCCGCCAGCGCCGCCAACACCCGCCAGCTGCTGGAGTGGCTGCGCGACGGCGCGCTGCAGCCGCTGGTGTCGCAGCGCTATCCCCTTTCGCAGGCGCCGGCCGCGCTGTCGGCCCTGCTCGCCCGCCAGGCGGTGGGCAAGCTGCTGGTGCTGCCGCAGCTGGCCGACTGAAACGCCGACAGGCGACCGACACAGGAGCCGAGCATGCAACGTTCCCCGCACTGGCCGCCCGGCCTGCCCCACCACCTCGAACTGCCGCAGACCTCGCTGTACGACAACCTCGCGGTCAGCGCGCGCCGCTACCCGCGGCGGCCGGCGACGATCTACTACGGACGCGCGCTCGACTACGCCACGCTCGATGCGCAGGCGAACGCACTCGCCGGCTACCTGCAGCAGCGCTGCGGCGTGGCGCGCGGCGACCGCGTCGCGCTGTTCATGCAGAACTGCCCGCAGTTCGTCGTCGCCTTCCACGCCATCCTGCGCGCCGATGCGGTGGTGGTACCGGTCAACAGCATGAACCGGCTCGAGGAAGTGCGGCACATCGTCCGCGACAGCGGCGCGCGCACCGCGCTGGTGGCGCAGGAACTCGCGCCCGAACTGCTGCCGCTGCGCGGCGAGCTGATCGACCACGCCGTGGTCGCCACCTACTCCGACTACGCCGACGCGGAGACCGACCTGCCCCTGCCCGAGGTGGTCGCGCTGCCGCGCGAACGCTTCGACGGCGCCGTCGCCTGGCAGGACGCACTGGACGCAGGGCTGTCGCCCTCCCCGCACCTGGCCGGGCCCGACGACCTCGCGGTGATGCCCTACACCTCCGGCACCACCGGCCATCCCAAGGGCTGCCTGCATACGCACCGCACGGTGATGCACACCACCGTGGCCGGGCCGGAGTGGTGCTTCGCGCCGAAGGACACGGTGGTCCTGGCCAACCTGCCGATGTTCCATGTCACCGGCATGCAGAACGGCGTGACCACGCCGGTCTGGCGCGGCAACACCATCGTGGTGATGACGCGCTGGGACAAGGCCTGCGCGGCGAAGCTGATCGAGCGCCACCGCTGCGGCTCCTGGACCGCGATCCCGACCATGCTGATGGATTTCCTGCACCAGGACCTGTCGCCCTTCGACCTGTCCTCGATGCGCATCCTCACCGGCGGCGGCGCGGCGATGCCCAGGGCCGTTGCCGAGCGCATCCGCCAGCTGTGGGGCATCGACTACGTGGAGGGCTACGGCCTGTCGGAAACGATGGCGCCGACCCATCTCAATCCCGTGCACCGGCCCAAGCCGCAGTGTCTGGGGCTTCCGATCTTCGACGTCGATTCGCGCGTGGTCGATCCGCAGACCTTCGAGGAACTGCCGCCGGGCGAGGTCGGCGAGATCGTCAGCCACGGCCCGCAGGTGATGCTGGGCTACCACGGCCGTCCCGCCAACGACCCGGAGACCTTCGTCGAGATCGACGGCAAGCGCTTCCTGCGCACCGGCGACCTGGCCTATGTCGACGACGAGGGCTATTTCTTCATGGTCGACCGGCTCAAGCGCATGATCAATGCCTCGGGCTACAAGATCTGGCCGGCCGAGGTCGAAGCCCTGCTCTACGGCCACCCCGCCGTGCAGGAGGCCTGCGTGATCGGCATGCGTGACGCGCACCGCGGCGAAAGCGCCAAGGCGGTGGTGGTGCTGCGCGAAGGCCATGACGCGACGCCCGCGGACATCATCGAATGGGCGCGCGGGCACATGGCCGCCTACAAGGTGCCGCACGCGGTCGAGTTCCGTACCACGCTGCCGCGCAGCGCGACCGGCAAGGTGCAGTGGCGCGCCCTGCAGGAAGCCGAAGACGGGCGCGCGCCATGAGCGGCGCGCACGGGCCGCCGGTCGCCGAGAACACGGGCTGGCGCTGGGGGCCGTTCACCTTCCGCCTGCCGTTCCTGCACACCCGTCCGCACTGGCCGGAGATCGCGCAGGGCCTCCTGGTCGCCACCGCGACGGGCCTGGCCCTTGTGCCGATCCTGATGGGCTACTTCGGCATGAGCTTCGACGAAGCCATCGCCACCTCGCTGCTGGTCAGCACCCTGATCGTGATCGCGCTGTGGGTGTTCGGCGAGCCCTATGCCCCGGGCTGGATCACGCCGGCGCTACCGCTGGTGCTGGCCTTCGTGCTGGCGCGCTACGACACGCCGGCGCTGCGCTTCCAGGCGATGACGGCGATGTCGCTGTCGTTCGCGCTGCTGGTGTTCGTGCTGGGCATCACCCGCGCCGGGCCACGCCTGATCGCCTGGCTGCCGCCGACGCTGCGCGCCACCATCCTGATCGGCTCGGCGCTGGCCGCGTTCCGCCAGGTGTTCGTCACCGACGCGCCGCGTTTCCTGGAGCAGCAGCCGGTGTCGATCCTGCTGGCCTGCGCGATCTGCCTGGTGGTGGTGTTCTCCGCGCCGCTGCAGCGCCTGCAGGGCCGGATGCCGTGGCTGCGCCACCTGGTCGCGCTGGGCCTGCTGCCCGGCTTCCTCGCGGCCGCCATCGTCGGGCCGCTGGTGGGCGAAGTGAGCTACGACGTGCAGTGGGGCTGGATGCTGCCGCCGGTCGGCGACGCGCTGGCGAAGATGTCGCCGCTCTCCATCGGCTGGCCCTCGCCGTCGATGTACCTCGACGTGCTGCCGCTGGTGCTGCTCACCTACGTGATCACGTTCGGCGACTGGGTCACCGCCGAGGCGGTGATCCGCGAGGCGCAGCCCGCGCGCCCGGACGATCCGATCCGCATCGACGCGCGCCGCTCGCACCTCACCCTGGCGGCGCGCAACGCGGCGTGGGGGGGGGTGGGGGGGGGGGTGGGCCCCCCCGGGGGCGGGGGGGGGGG
>JAEXLY010000187.1 GCA_023444765.1 Pseudomonadota bacterium
ACCCCAACCCTCCCCCGCAAGCGGGGGAGGGAGCAACAAGCGCATAGCGCTCCGCTGCCTTCCGCTGGCGGGGGCCGGAGCCGCGACGGATCCCGCGCGGCTTACGCCAGCAATCCGGCCTCTCGCAATGCCGCTTCCACTGCCGGCTGGTTGGCCGCGTCCAGTTCCGTCAGCGGCGACCGCAGCGTGCCGCCGCAGCGGCCCAGGCGCGCCAGCGCCCACTTCACCGGGATCGGGTTGGCCTCGACGAACAGCTCGCGGTGCAGCGGCAGCAGCCGCAGCTGGATCCGCATCGCGCGCGCGGCGTCGCCTTCCAGCGCGGCCATGCACAGCTCGTGCATCAGCTTCGGCGCCAGGTTGGCGGTCACGCTGACGTTGCCGTCGCCGCCGCACAGCATCAGCGCTACTGCGGTGGCATCGTCGCCGGAGTACACGCCGAAGCCCTGCGGCCGGTCGCGCAGCAGCCACTGCGCGCGCTCGATGTTGCCGGTGGCTTCCTTGATGCCGGCGATGCCGGGCACCTGCGCCAGCCGCAGCACCGTGCCGTGCAGCAGGTCCGCCGCGGAACGGCCGGGCACGTTGTAGAGCATGATCGGCAGATCGCCCGTGGCTTCCGCGATGGCGCGGAAATGGCGGTACATGCCTTCCTGCCCGGGCTTGTTGTAGTAGGGCACCACCTGCAGCTGGCTGTCGGCGCCGACCTCGCGCGCGAACTGCGCCAGCGCGATCGCCTCGCGCGTGGAGTTGCCGCCGCAGCCGGCCATCACCGGCACGCGGCCGGCGGCCTGTTCGACCGCAACGCGGATGATCTCGCAATGTTCCTCGACATCGACGGTGGGCGATTCGCCGGTGGTGCCGACCACGCCGATGCAGTCCGTGCCCTGTTCGACGTGCCAGTCGACCAGCGCGCGCAGCGCGTCGTAGTCGACGCTGCCGTCCCCGTGCATGGGCGTGACGAGTGCGACGATGCTGCCGCGCGGAAGGACGGGGCTGGGGGTCATGGCGGGACGCGGCGTGGGGTTGGCCGGCGATTCTAATGCTGAATGCGGGCCGCGCTGTCATCCGGTTGTCATGCGGATGCGGTAGCGCCGCCGCGCGCGGCGACCCTAACCTCTGCAACCTTTTTTCCGATCCCTGGGAGACCGCCGATGCGCCGCCTGCTGTTGCCGTCGCTGTGCGCCTGCCTGCTGTTGCTGGCCGGCTTCGCCTGGCCCGATGGCGGCGCCGCGCTGGGCGCGCAGCTGGTGGCGCCTGCACGCACCTCGCCGCTGCTGCCGGCCCGGCGCATCGACGCCGTCCTCGAGCGGCTGCCGCACCGGGAGGGATTCGTGCGCGGCGTCGACGGCGTGCCGCTGTACTGGCGCGCGGTCGAGCCGGGCGCGTACCGGCTCGACTACCGCTACCGCGCAGGCGATGCGCAGCACATGGACTTCGCGCTGGACTTCACCGCGCCGGCGACGACGGTCGCGCCCCGCGGCACGGTGCTGTTGCTGCATGGCTGGATGATGGACGGCGGCTCGCTGTTGCCGTGGTCGCTGCAGCTGGCCCAGGCCGGCTATCGCACCATCGCGCTCGACCTGCGCAACCACGGCCGTTCCGGCGTGGCGCCCTCGGGCTATGGGCTGCGCGAGGCACGCGACGTGGCCGCCGCCGTGGCGGCGCTGCGCGCGAACGGCGAGGTCGAGGGGCCGCTGCACCTGATGGGCGTGTCCTATGGTGCGGCGACCGCGATCTTCGGTGCGCGCGAGCTGGGTGCGCAGGTGGAGACGGTGGTGGCGCTGGAATCGTTCGACAACGCCGCGCAGGCGATCCGCGACATGGTGCCGTACATGCTCCACAAGGCACCGGAAACGCTGGGCCAGCAGTTCAGCCATCGCTGGCTGCGCTGGCAGCTCGATGCCCCTGCGCTGGAGCGGGCCATCGAGACCGCGGGGCAGGCGCTCGACCTGCCGCTGGCGCGCGTCGACGTCGGCAAGGCGCTGGCCGGGGTGCAGGCCTGCGTCCTGCTGATGCACGGCAGCGAGGACGGGCATGTGCCGGTCGCGCACGGGCGCGCGCTGGCCGCGGCCGCGCCGCGGGCCCGCTACGTCGAGGTGCCGGGCGAGGACCACATCAGCCTGCCGATGCGGCTCGACCGGCTGGCGCCCACGGTCATCGACTGGCTGGACAACGCCAGCCCGGGCCGCCTGTGCCCGCCGCCCCTGGCGCTGGCCGATGCGGCGGGGATGCACGCGTCCTGAGGGCCGCCGCACCCGGCAATCCCGTCGGCCATGGATCCCTGCCGTGGTCTGCCGCGAGGCGCGCTACGCCTGCTGTGCGACGATCCGGCGCCGCGCCGCGCGCACCCCGTCGAAGGCGAAGATCGCCAGGCCCGCCCAGATGAAGGCGAAACCGGCCGCGCGGTCGGGGCCGAAGGCCTCGCCGAAGAAGAACACGCCCAGCAGCAGCTGCAGCGTCGGCCCCAGGTACTGCAGCAGGCCGATCACGCTCAGCGGCACGCGGCGCACCGCATAGGCGAAGAAGATCAGCGGGATCGCGGTCAGCGCGCCGCCCATCACCAGCAATACGTCGATCCAGCCGCCCCAGCGCAGGGAGAAGAAGCCGCCACTGCCGCCCAGTTCGATCCAGGCCAGCAGCGCCAGCGCCGGCACGAACATGAACATGTTCTCGACCCCGAGCCCGCGCACCGCTTCCACCGCGGCGAACTTGCGGATCACCCCGTACAGCGCGAACGAGCCGGCCAGGCACAGCGCGATCCACGGGAAGCTGCCGTAGCGCGCGGTCAGCCACAGCACGCCGCAGCCGGCCAGCAGCACGGCCGCCCACTGCGGCCGCGACAGCCGCTCGCGCAGGAAGGCCACGCCGATCAGCACGTTGAGCAGCGGGTTGATGAAATAGCCCAGGCTGGCCTCGATCACATGGCCGGCATTGACCGCCCACACGTACAGGCCCCAGTTGAACGCGATCAGCGTGCCCGACAGCGCCAGCATCCCGGCCAGCCGCGGCTGCGCGACCACGGCGCGGAACCAGCCGAACCCTTCGCGCAGCGTCAGCCACGCGGCCACCAGCACCGCGCACCAGATCGCGCGGTGCAGCACGATCTGAAGCGAGGGCACCTCGCGCAGCAGGTGCCAGTACAGCGGCATCAGCCCCCAGATCACGAAGGCGCCCACCGCGATCCACAGCCCGCGGCGATCCAGCGCGGCCGGACTCACGCCTCGGCGTCCGCAACGCGCGGCGGCGGCGTCCGGGCCGCGCGGGCCAGGGTGATGGCCACCACGCCCAGCAGCACCACCACCATCGCGCCGATGTCGTGCGCGCCGAAGTGCTCGCCGGCCAGCCACACGCCCAGCAGCACCGCGATCACCGGGTTGACGTAGGCATAGCTGCCGGCCAGTGCCGGGCGGACGTGGTGCAGCAGCCAGATGTACGCGCTGAAGCCGACCAGCGACCCGATGCTGGCGAGGTAGCCCACCGACAGCAGCCCGCGCGCGTCGGGCAGGCCGTCGAAGCGCTCGCCGATGGCCAGCCCGACCACCAGCATCGCCGCGCCGCCGCAGAGCATCTGCGCCGCCGCGCCCATGAACGGGCTGGGCAGGTCGCGGCCGCGGCTCCACACCGAGCCGTAGGCCCAGGCCACCGCCGCCACCAGCAGCGCGACGAGGCCGGTGGGGGTGGCGGTCAGGCTGCTGCCCGCATTGAGCCAGGCCACGCCGGCAAAGCCCACCGCCAGGCCCAGCCATTCCACGCGCCGCGGGCGTTCGCCGCGCAGCGCCGCGAACAGCGCCATCCACAGCGGCATCGACGCGACCGCCACCGCGGCCAGGCCGGACGACACCGTCTGTTCGGCCACGCACACCAGGCCGTTGCCGACGCCGAGCAGCAGCAGGCCGACGAAGGCCGCGTTGCGCCACTGCATGGGGGTGGGCGCCGCCGTGCCGCGCAGGCGCAGCAGCGCGTACAGGAACGTGCCGGCGGCCAGGAAGCGGATGCCGCCCATCAGCAGCGGCGGCCAGCCGCCTTCGAGGGCGAAACGGATCGCGAGGTAGGTCGAGCCCCACACCAGGTACACCGCCGACAGCGCCAGGGCGACGGCCAGCGGGGATGCGGATGCGGGGCCGACCGGTGCGGGGGGAGAGCGCATCGGGCACCGGATGGGCAGGGCCGCGGCGCAGGCGCGCGGCGGCTGCATAGTCTACGGCCGCAGGCCGTTCCAGGGTTGGAACATCCGCGTCCCACCTGCCGCCCCGCGTGGGCGGCGGCCTGGCAGGCGCGGCCTACATCACCAGCGCCGCGCGCAGCGGCGCGGCGTCGTCCCATCGGTCGCGTCCACCCAGCGGGATGAGCTCCACCAGCACATCGGCGCCGATCACCTGCGCGCCCTGCCTGCGCAGCAGCTCGGTGGCCGCGCGCAGGGTGCCGCCGGTGGCCAGGACGTCGTCCACCACCAGTACCCGCGCGCCCGGCGGGACGGCGTCGGCATGCACTTCCAGCCGGTCGCTGCCGTACTCGAGCCGGTAACCCTGCGACAGGGTGCGTCCGGGCAGCTTGCCCGGCTTGCGCACCGGCACGAAGCCGCAGCCGAGTTCCAGCGCCAGCGCGCCCCCCAGGATGAAGCCGCGCGATTCGATGCCGGCCACCGCGTCGGGCGGACACCCGCGCCAGGGCGCCGCCATCGCCGCGACCGCGGCAGCGAAGGCGCGGGCGTCGGCCAGCACCGGGGTGATGTCGCGGAACGTGACCCCGGGCCTGGGGAAGTCGGGCACGTCGCGGATCAGGCTGGACCAGTCGGACACGTCCGCGTTCCTTGTGGATGGACGCGCATGCTAACGCCGACGGCCGCGGCACGTGCGTTCGCGCTATCGTGGCCGCCCAATCGCATCGATCGAGAGCCCGCCATGCGCCTGCTGCCGACCCTGGTCCTGCTGCTGACCGCCGCCTCCGCTGCCCACGCCGCCGTGCCCTATGGCCAGCCGCTGCCGCAGGGGGAGACCGTGCCGGTATCGCAGGCCATCGACGGGTTCGAGATGCATGCCGGCAAGCCCCTGCGCTTCAGCGGCCGCATCACCGAGGTCTGCCAGGCCAAGGGCTGCTGGATGATGCTCGAGGACGAGGGCAGGGCCGCGCGCGTGATGTTCGGCGACCACGCCTTCCACATTCCGAAGGACACCACCGGCAGCGCCGTGGTGCACGGCGTACTGACGCGCAAGGAACTTACCGCCGAGCAGGTGCAGCACCTCACCAGCGACAGCGCCGGCGGCATCGCCGCCGAGCCGGTCGAGTACCGCATCACCGCAGACGGCATCGAAGTGCGGTCCTGACGCCAGGCGGTGCGTCCGCGCCGCCACGTGTGGATGCCATGTGTCCCGCCCCGGGCCTTGCGCTGCGGGCGCGGGGCGGGTGGCCGGCCGGACCTCAGCCCTTGGGGACGAGCCGCAGCAGGCGGCCGTCCTTGCCGTCCTCGATCACCCACAGCGCGCCGTCCGGTCCCTGGCGCACGCCACGGATGCGGGCGCCCATGGCGAAGCGCTCGGCCTCGCGCGCGTCCTCGCCGGCGAACTCGATGCGCACCAGCGACTGCGACGACAGCCCGCCGGCGAAGGCGTTGCCCTGCCATTGCGGGAACAGGTCGCCCGAATAGAAGACCAGGCTGGAGGGCGAGATCACCGGCGTCCAGGTGATCGCGGGCGCCTTGAACTCCGGGCGGGTGTCGTGGTCCGGGATCGGACGGCCGTCGTAATGATCGCCGTTGGAGACGATCGGGTAGCCGTAGTTCTCCCCGCGCTCGACGCGGTTGAGCTCGTCGCCGCCCTTCGGGCCCATCTCGATGTCCCACAGCTGGCCGCTCGCATCGAACGCCAGCCCGAGCGGATTGCGGTGGCCCAGCGACCATACCTGCGCGGCAACCTCGCCCTGGCCGGCGAAGGGATTGTCCGCCGGCACGCTGCCGTCCTCCTCCAGGCGCAGCACCTTGCCCATGCTGGACTGCATGTCCTGCGCGGGATCGAACTTCTGCCGGTCGCCCGAGGCGATCCACAGCTTGCCGTCATGCAACACGATGCGGTGGGCGTAGTGGCCGCGCCCGGTGACCTTGGGCACCTGGCGCCAGATCACCTGCAGGTCCTCGAGACTGCCGCCGCCCGCCTCGTCCAGCACCAGCCTCGCGCGTGCGACCGCGGCGCCGGCGGTGTCGCCTTCGCCCTTCTCGGCGTAGCTGACATACACCAGGCTGTTCTCGGCGAACTGCGGATGCGGCACCACGTCGCCGAAACCGCCCTGGCCTCCGTAGACCACCTCGGGGACGCCGCCGAGGTCGCCGCTGCGCCCGGTGGCCACGTCCACCAGCTTGAGCGCGCCGGGACGTTCGCTCACCAGCAGGCGGCCGTCGGGCAGGAACGACAATGCCCAGGGTTCGTCGAAGCTGGCGATGGTTTCGACCGAGAACGGACCGATCTCGCGGACCTCGCGTTCGGCCGCGTCGGCGACCTGCGCGGTCGCGGCCGCTGCCGCGGTTGTGGCGCCGGCCTGCGCGGCGGGCGCGCTGCCATTGCCGTTGCCGCAGGCCGCCAGCAGCGCCAGCGACAGCAGGGAGAAGGTCAGGGCGGAGCGTTGCATCGTCGTCATTCCTCGCCGGATCGGGTCGGCGTCATCATAGCCTCCAGTAGCGGCCGCGCCGGCGCATCCACAGCGGCCACCGGGGCGCGGCGAGCATGTGGCCGCGTGCGGCCGGTAGCGTCATCCGGTCCGCGCGGCGTCTTCGCGCAGCTGAACCCCTCCGCGCGAAGAACGCCTTCTTAACTTCGAACATGCACGGATCTTCATGGCGACGGGCAAGGTGTGCCCCGTGCGGAAGCGGTCGTCATCGACGTGCAGCCCCGCGCCACCTTCGAATCCCCCACGGAGACAGCGAATGAAGAATGCACGCAAGCCCCTGTCCGCCCTGATCGCACTTGGCGCCGCCCTGGCGATCCCGGCCGCGTTTGCCCAGGACGCCACCACCGACGCGCAGACGCCGCCGACCGATCCCACCACCTCCGCGCCGACGGCTCCCGCCCCCACGCAGCAGCCGCTGACCTGGGCCGACCTCGACGTCGACGGCAACGGCACCCTGAGCCAGACCGAGGCCGGTGGCCTGCAGTCGCTGGCCCAGGTGTTCAGCGAGGCCGACGCCGACAGCGACGGCGAACTGACGCCGGACGAGTACAAGGCCTTCGTCGCACGCAACAACGCCGGCCAGCCCGAGGCCTCAGGCGGCGGCGACTGATGCTTCCCGCGCGTTCCGCCCACTGACGGGCGGGCCCACGTCGGCGGCCTCCGGGCCGCCGATGTCGTATGCGGCCTATACTGCCGGGCATGGCCGCGATCGAGATGGTCGGCTTCGACGCCGACGACACGCTGTGGCGCAGCGAAGACTATTTCCACGCCGCGCAGGAAGAGTTCGAGCGCATTGTCGGGCGCCACGTGGACCTGGGTGACACCGGCCTGCGCGACCGGCTCTATGCGGTGGAGAAGGGCAACATCGCGGTGTTCGGCTATGGCGTGAAGGGCATGGCCCTGTCCATGGTCGAGGCGGCGGTGGACATTACCTCCGGGCGGATCCCGGCCCGCGACCTGCATCGCATCGTGCAGATCGCCAAGGACATGCTGCGCCATCCGGTGGACCTGCTGCCGGGCGTGCGCGAAGCGGTCGAATCCATCGCCGCCGAGCATGCGGTGGTGCTCATCACCAAGGGCGATCTGTTCCACCAGGAGGCGAAGGTCCGCGACAGCGGGCTGTCCTCGCTGTTCCGGCGCATCGAGATCGTCAGCGAGAAGGATGCCGCCACCTATGCGCGCCTGCTTGAGGAGTTCGGCATCCCGGCCGGGCGCTTCGCCATGATCGGCAACTCGCTGCGATCGGACATCGTGCCGGTGCTGCGCCTGGGCGGCTGGGGCGTGCACGTGCCCTACCACCTGACCTGGGCGCACGAGAACGAGGCCGAGGACGTGGCCGGCCATCCGCGCCTGCGGCAGGTGGCCACCGCCTCGGAACTGCCCGAGGCACTGCGCGCGATGGTGGCCTCGGCGGCTCCGGCCGCGATGGCGGGTTGAGATGCGTCCGCACGCGGTGCCGGCAATGCTGCTCGCCGCCTACCTGGCCTCGGCCGCCGGCGCACAGCAGGCGACGGCCCCCACGGATGCGCCGGGCGCGCCCGCGACGGCCACCGGCAATGCCTGGATCGACCTGCGCCTTCGCGACATGGACCGGTACGCCGGGCGTTATCCCGGCGCGTTCGCCGACGAGATCGTGCGTTACCTCGAGGCGCCGCGCCCGCTGGTGGACGAGGTCCTGGCTGCCGGCGATGTGCGGCCGGGCGACGTGTACTACGCCTGCGCGCTTGCGCGCGCCAGCGGCCGTTCCTGTCGCGCGCTGCTCGATGCCTGGCGCGCGGATGCCGACGGCGGCTGGGAAGGGGTGGCCGGCCGCCTCGGGCTGGACCCCGACGCCGCACGACACCGGCGCATCCGCGAGGATATCGCGGCGAGCTACCGTCGCTGGGCGCGGCCGGTCGACCCCGGGGCGGGCGCGGGCCGCTGACCATCGCGTTGGATGGGACCGGCGCCGGATGGCCGCCGGCATGCCTGGCGGCGATGCCGGGAAACCCGCCCGTCGTTAGGCGGATGTGCACCCGACGCGGAGCCGCCGTCATGCCGGGCAAACCAGTCGCCCGGCAAGCTGCGGTGCCCACGCCGGCCCGGAGCCCCCCATGTCCGTTCCCTACGCCGTTGCCGCCGCATCGCCGCGTCGCGCCATCGAGGCACGCGCGCCGGAGGTGGTCATGCCGTTCATCGACCACGCCCGCGGCCACGCCGTCCACGAGGTGGCCAGCCTGCACGCCGCGTCGCTGCGGGTGTCGGCACTGCTGGGCTGCGCCGACAGCGGCGATGCCGGTGCGGACGTCACGCGGGCGGGCCCGCGCTACTGGTTGCCGATGCGCACCCTCCTGCGCGAGGAGGCGGACCTGTTGGCGATCGACGGCGAGGACTGTCTGTGGGGCGGGGTCGTCCCGCACGCCTTCGTCGGCACCAAGCTGGTCAGCCACCGCCTGTGGCCCGGCGGCAGCGGCGCGCCCGAAGGCTGGCGCGACGTGCCTGGCGTGGACGACTGCACGTTGCCCGGCTGGTCGGTATTCAGCCGGGGCGATGCGCTGGCCGCGTGCGCGGCGCTGCTGGAGGACGGTCCGGTCCGGGCCAAGAGCCCCTATGCGCGTGGCGGGAACGACCAGGCGAGGTTCGCCGACCTGCGCGAGGCGCGCGACTGGCTCGATTCCGGCGCGTCGATCGGCATCGAACACGGGCTGGTGCTCGAGCGCGACATCGTCGAGACCGTCACCTACGGCGTCGGCAGCGCCCGCATCGGGCGGCACGCCATCGCCTACTACGGCACCCAGCGCGCAGTGCGCGACCGCGCCGGCAGGCTGGTGTATGGCGGAACGCGGCTGACCGCATTCCGCGGCGGACTGCGCGAGCTCTGCGCCACCCTTCCGCACGGCGAGGCGCGCGAGGCGGTGGACATGGCGATGCGCTTCGATCGCGCCGTGCGCGCGACGTATGCGGTGCTGGCATCCCGCTGCAACTACGACGTGATCGTCGGCCATGAGCGCGATGGCCGGCGGCGCTGCGGGGTACTCGAGCAGTCCTGGCGCTTCGGTGGCGCGAGCATGGCCGAACTGCTGGCCCTGGAGCGCTTCGCGCAGGATCCCGCCCGCCACTGGCTGGTGGCCGAAACGGCCGAGTCCTACGACGACCTGGAGCCGCCGCCAGACTCGGTGGTGGTCTGGCCGGGGGATGCGGGATCGCCGTGCAAGTACGCCCGGATCGTGGATGATGGATATTGAGCTGGGCCGCCTCGGCATCGAGGTGGTCCCCGGTGAATCGGTCGAAGCCACCCTGCTCGCGCCGCAGCGTGCGCTGCCCGCGGTGCTGTTCGTGCACGGCTGGGGCGGCAGCCAGACCCAGGACCTGAGTCGCGCGCGCGAGATCGCCGCCCTGGGCTGCGTCTGCCTGACCTTCGACCTGCGCGGACATCGCGCGGATGCGGCCAGCCACGAGACCGTCAGCCGGGCCCAGAACCTGGCCGACCTGTGCGCCTGCTACGACTGGCTCGCCGCCCGGCCGGACGTGGACGCCGACGCCGTGGCGGTGGTGGGCGTGAGCTATGGCGGCTATCTGGCCGCGATCCTGTCGTCGCTGCGTCCCGTCCGCTGGCTGGCCCTGCGCACGCCCGCGCTGTACCTAGATCGCGACTGGGAGTCTCCGAAGCGACGCCTCCACGACGACCCCGAGCTGCTGCGCTACCGCCACGCCGCGGTCGCACCGGAGGACAACCGCGCGCTGCGCGCCTGCCAGCGTTTCGAGGGCGATGCCCTGCTGGTGGAGGCCGGGCGCGACGAGATCATCCCGCGACAGGTGATCGACAACTACGCGGCCGCGTTCCGGCGCGCGCGGTCGATGACGCGCCGGCTGGTGGCCGAGGCCGGCCACGGTTTCGACGACAAGCCCTCGCAGCGCCAGTACAGCGAGACGCTGCGGGCGTGGATGACGGAGATGATCCTCGGCTCGCGCGGCGCGATCGCGGCGAGCAGGGTCCGCGCCTACAAGGACGCACAGCGCGGCGACGCTGGGGGAAAGCCGGTCGATCCGACGAACGGGGGCGCGAACGGCCGGGATGAACGACGCGCAGGCGCCGCGTTCAGCCGAATCCCCGGCCGTTGACGGGTCCTGCACCGGCGCCGGCGTAGAACAGCTGAACCGGCAACCGCCGGACCGCGCAACAGAACTCGACCAACAGGCGCCTCATGGACACGCACACTTTTTCGCGCAACGGCGGGGACGCCGGCATCTTCCCCATTGCCTACGAGGACGAGGATCCCGTCTCCCTCGAACTCTTCCGCGACCTGCTGCACCGCGCGCTCTCGATCGACGACGACGTCCGGTTCTGGAACTACCTCGAACAGGGAATCCGCACCATCGAACGCGACATGGCCCCGGACGCCATCGCCCGGTTCGAGTACGCCGCCGACTACGAACTCGTCTTCCACGGCATGCCCAGCTGGACCTCGATGAAGCAGCGCAATGGCGCTCCTGCGGCGGCGGTGCCGCCGGTGGTCGGGTACGGGGCCGCCTGAACCCGGGGGCGACCCGCAGTAAGGGAATTCTCGTCCTGTTGACGCCGCCGCTGCTCAAGTGTCCGCCCCCGGGAGCGGACGAACGCATGATCGATGTGGCCATCGTGGGAGGCGGCCCGGCCGGCCTCACCGCGGCGATGTACCTGCGGCGGTTCCACCGGTCCTGCCTCGTGCTGGACAGCGACGAGAGCCGGGCGCGCTGGATACCCGAGAGCAACAACTGCCCCGGTTTCCCGGGGGGCATCCCGGGCGTCGAACTGCTGCGGCGCCTGCACCGGCAGGCCGCCGACGCCGATGTGCCGATCGAGCGCGCGCGCGTGGATCGCATCGCGCGGCACGGGCAGGGGTTCCGCGTCCAGGCCGGTGGACGCAGCTGGGACGCACGCATGGTGATGATCGCCACCGGGCTTCGCGACCGCTTGCCCGGAGACTGGGCGGAGGAGGCGATGGCCTGCGGTGCCCTCAGGCTGTGCCCGATCTGCGATGCCTTCGAGGCCAGCGACCGCCGGATCGGCGTGTTCGGGCGCGGCGCGGACCTCGGCTCGCACGCGCGCTTCCTCCGCACGTTCTCGGGCGAGGTGTCGGCGCTGCCGCGCGATGGCGGCGACGGTGGCGAGGAGGGCGCGGCAGCACGCGCGGACGGCGTGCGCTGGCTGGGTGGAGGCGAACTGGAATTCGACGGCAAGCGCTGCCGCTACCGCAGCGGCGATGACGTGGAGGAGTTCGACACGGTGTACTCCTTCCTCGGCTTCGACACTTCGGTGCCGGTCGATGGTCTGGACGTCGAGCGCACCGGCGGCGGCGAGATCGTCGTCGACCGCCACCAGCAGACCGCCATTCCCGGCCTGTATGCGATCGGCGACATCGTCGGCGGCCTGAACCAGATCTCCGTGGCCGTCGGCCAGGCCGCCGCCGCGGCCACCCACGCGCACGGGCGGCTGCCGCCCGCGCCACGCACCACAGGGCGCGCATGAATCCCGACATCGTCGGCTGGGCCGCCTCGGCCATCCTCCTGGCCACCCTCGTGCGCCAGATCCGCAAGCAGGTGGCCGAGGGCGGCGCGGGCGTGTCGCGCTGGCTGTTCATCGGCCAGAGCCTGGCTTCCCTGGGATTCATCGCGTACAGCGTGATGCTGGGCAACTGGGTGTTCATCGTGACCAACACCTGCATCCTGGCCACCGCGATTGCCGGGCAATGTCTGCGTCCGAAGCCGGGCTGACGCAGGATGTGAAGACCGGCGCGGACGGAGGAGCGTCGCGGGTGCGCCGTTCGAATGTACGCTGCCGGCTGGCGGACCCGTGCAGCGACCCTCACGATTCGCGTCGTGCGGCCGATGAACTATCCGGAGACAGTCCAGGAACCCGCGCCCCGACAGGGGACCGACAGCCGATGCGTGCCCCGACCACATCGCAGACCCACCCCGCGCCATGCCCGCCCCGCGGCGGCCGCCACCGACACGCGCGTGCCCGGATGCGCTCCGGCGTGGGCTTCACCCTGCTCGAACTGGTCATCACGGTGGCCGTCGTGGCGATTCTGGCGGCCATCGCGCAAGGCCAGTACGCCCGCTTCGTGGACCGTTCGCGCGTCGCCACCGCGGCCGCGGACATCGCGACCATGGAACTGGAGATCCGGCGCTTCCAGCAATTGCCCAATGGTCCGCTGCCGGCCAGCCTGGCCGATATCGGACGCGCCAACTTCTCCGACCCCTGGGGGCGCCCGTACCGCTACGTCAACCTGCGGACTTCCAACAAGGGCGCGGCCCGCAAGGATCGCCGGCTCAACCCGCTCAACTCGGACTACGACCTGTTCAGCGCGGGCAAGAACGGGGTGTACAAGCCGCAGATCAGCCAGAAGGACAGCCTGGACGACGTCATCCGCGCGCGCGACGGCGGCTATATCGGCCTGGCCGAGGACTTCTGACGGTGGCCGATGCCTGACGGCCCACGTCTGTCCACCGCCATCCTCGGCAGCCGCTTCGGCCGCCGGCTGTTCGTCATGTTCTGCATCGCGGCGCTGCTGCCCACCGCGATCGTGTTCTGGATGACCTACCGCACCGCGACCGAGGATGCCCGCGAGGCCCGCCACGCGTTCCTGCGCGAGGGCGGCAAGAACTACGCACTCGGCGTGTACGAACGGCTGCAGCTTGCGGATCGGGCGCTCGCGCTGGCGGACCCGGATGCGGTGGCCGCCGGGGACGACGTCCATCTCGATGTCTTCTTCAGCGAGGTCTCGGTGTCGGCGCTGCCGCGCGACGCATCCGGCTTGCCCGCGGCCAACGCGATGGACCGTCTGCGGGTCCCGGAGGCCGCCCCCGGCACCCCGGTCCTCCTGCGCGCGGCGGGAGATCGCCTGCTCGCGGGGACGCTCGATCCGGCCTTCCTCTGGGGCGACCCGACCGAGATGAGCCAGGCCATGCGCATCTGCATGTACGCCGGCCGTACCCGCCTGTTCTGCGGCGGTCATCCCGGCACGGAGGCCGGCGAGCGGCTGGTGGTCGCGGACTGGGATCTGTTCCTGCGCGCCGGGTTCGGTGCGGCTGGATGGACGGCATTCGCCGTCTCCGGCCCGGGGCACAGCCTGGCGCACTATCGTGGCGTGCTGGTGCCGGCGGCGGTCGCCGTGCTGCTGCTGGCCGTGCTGCTGAGTTCGTTGCAGATCCGCCGCGTGCTGGGCCCGCTCGCGGACCTGCTGCGCAGGATCCAGCGCTTCGAGGGCGAGGGCGCACACCTCGACCGCCGCGCCGGGGAGGACGAGTTCGACCTGCTCTCGCGCAGCTTCGGGCGGATGCAGGTCCGCATCGGCAGGCAGATGGACACGCTGCGGATGCTGTCGGACATCGACCGGCTGATCGTGCAGGGCGCGCCGCTGCAGGCGCTGATGGACCAGGTGGCCGGCGGCATCCGGGCGCTGGCAGGGTGCCGTAGCGTGTACCTGGTCGCGATCGACGGGCATGAGACGGCGCTCTTCGCGCTGGGCCACGAGGGAACCGCGACGCAGCGGATCCTCTGCCTGGACGGGCGCGTCGGCGTTCCTGTCGCGGCGGAAGGGCGCTGGCATCCTGTCGCCCGGCTGGAGCCGGGCTGCGTGCGCGAGATCTGCGAGCGCGACGGCGTGGGACAGGTGTTCGTGCTGGACACCGCCGGCCACCCCGGACGCGTGCAGGTCGTGCTCGGGTTCGATGCGGTGCCGGACGGGATCGAGGGGCCGATCTCCCAGGCCACCAAGCTGGCCGAAGCCGTGCCGGTGGCCCTGGCGGTGGAGGAAGGCCGGCGCCAGCTGGTGTTCCAGGCCAGGCACGATCCGCTGACCCTGCTGCCCAACCGGCTGGCGACGTTAGAGGCAGTCGACGCGGCGATCGCCCGGGCAGGGCGCGAAGGCGCGGGGTTCGCCGTGGCCTTCCTCGACCTGGACCGGTTCAAGTCGATCAACGACGGCCTCGGCCATGCCTCCGGCGACGCCCTGCTCGTGGCGGTCGGCATGCGCATCCGCGACTGCCTGTCGCCGGGCGACCTGGTCGGCCGCTTCGGCGGCGACGAGTTCTGCGTCCTGCTGGCCGATGCCGCCACGCCGGACCGGGCCGAACGCGCGATGCAGCGCATCGTCGACGGGTTGTCGCTGCCGGTGCAGGCGGGCGGACGCGAGTTCGTGCAGCGCTTCAGCGCGGGCATCGCCTTCTATCCCGCGCATGGCGCCGATGCCAGCAGCCTGATCCGCAATGCCGACGTGGCCATGTACCACGGCAAGCGCGCCGGAGGGCGGGCCCTGCGCGTGTTTTCGCCGGACATGAACGATGCCGCGCAGTCCAGGCTCCAGCTCGAGCAGGACCTGCGCCAGGCGATCGCCGAAGGCGCGATCGAGGTGCATTACCAGCCGCGCGTGGACAGCCGCGACGGCCGCATCCTCGGGGCCGAAGCGCTGGCGCGGTGGAGGCACCCGCGCCACGGCCCGGTGTCGCCGGCGGTGTTCATCGCCCTGGCCGAGGATACCGGGCTGATCGACGACCTGGGCGAACTGGTCCTGCGCAGGGCCTGCGGCCAGCTGGCCGAGTGGACGGCGTCGGGACTGCACCTGCCCGTGGTGGCGGTCAACGTGTCCAGCCATCAACTGCGCTCGCGACGCCTGGTGGACACCCTGCGCGCGACGCTCGAGGCGGCAGGAGTCGACCCCGCGAGGCTGGAGATCGAGATCACCGAGAGCATGCTGGTGCGCGACCGCGAGGCCGGCGAGCACCAGCTGCAACGCATCGCCGAACTGGGCGTGGGTATCGCCATCGACGATTTCGGCACCGGGTATTCCTCGTTGTCCTACCTCGTCAGCCTGCCGTTCGATACCTTGAAGATCGACCGTTCCTTCGTGCTCGACCTGGGCGACGGCACCACGCCCACGGCGGCGATCGTGCGCGCTATCGTCGGGCTGGCGCGCGAACTGGGCAAGGACGTGATCGCCGAGGGCGTGGAGGCCGAAGAGGAAGTCGAACTGCTGGCCGCCATGGGCTGCCATGTGATCCAGGGCTACGTCTACCACCGGCCAATGCCCGCCGAAGCGCTCGCCGCGCTCCTGCGCGACCACCTCGCCGTGGCCTGACGACGCGGCCGCGCAGGGCGACCCTGTGCGCCTGCCCGGACGATTCCTCGACCTGCGCGCGTCCGGGGCCGACAATGGCCGCCCCCTGCCCCTCCCGTCGCACGCCATGCCCGCCACGCCGACCGCCACGGTCACGCCGTCTGCGGATGCCATCCGCCTGTCCGTTGCCCCGATGATGGACTGGACCGACTCGCATTGCCGGGTCTTCCATCGTCTGCTGGCGCCGTCGGCGCGCCTGTACAGCGAGATGGTGCATGCCAACGCGGTGATCCACGGCGACCGGACGAAGCTGCTGGCGATGGATCCGGTGGAGCATCCGGTGGCCCTGCAGTTGGGCGGCAGCGATCCGGCGCTACTGGCGATGGCCGCGCGGATCGGGGTGGAGCACGGCTTCGACGAGGTCAACCTCAACTGCGGCTGCCCATCGGACCGGGTGCAGGCAGGGCGCTTCGGTGCCTGCCTGATGCGCGAGCCGGCGCTGGTTGCCGACAGCGTCGCGGCGATGATCGAGGCGGTGGCCACGCTCGATCGACCGGTACCGGTCACGGTGAAGTGCCGGCTCGGGGTGGACGACGACCATGAGTTCGACCGCTTCCTGGCCTTCGTCGACACCGTCGCCGCGGCCGGCTGCCGGATGTTCGTGGTGCACGCGCGCAACGCCTGGCTCAAGGGCCTGAGTCCGAAGGAGAACCGCGAGGTGCCGCCGCTGCGCTACGACTGGGCGTACCGGCTCAAGCGCGAGCGGCCGTCGCTGCAGGTGGTGGTCAATGGCGGCATCGCGACGCCCGCAGAGGCGGTGGGACACCTGGACCATGTCGACGGCGCGATGCTCGGACGCGCCGCCTACCACGATCCCTACACCCTGCATCGCATCGATGCGACGCTGCGCGGAGTGGAGCTCCAGGCGCGCGACCGGCTGCTGCGCGCGTTGCGGCCGTATGCGGAAGCGCAGCTTTCGCGCGGTGTGCCCCTGCGCCATATCGCCCGCCACATCCTGGGCCTCTACCACGGCCAGCCCGGCGGCCGCGTCTACCGCCAAGTGCTGAGCGCAGGCGCACACCTGCCCGGCGCGGACTGGCGGCTCGTGGAGCAGGCCATCGCCGCCACCGCGAGGATGGCCGAATCCGCCTGACACCGCCTGCAGGCCATGTCACGATGGAGCGGACGCCTGGACCTGCCGACGCCCCCTTCATGCCGATGAATCCCCCCGCACTGGTGAAGGAAAAGTTAAGGGCGGATTCACCGCGGTCTTTCAAGAATGCCCGTCCGTTCCGATGTCCGGTCCCGCGGCCTCCGCCATGTCCCCCGTGCAGTCCACCCTGAAGGTCATGCTCCTGGTCGCGCTCGCCGCGGGCGGTGTGTCCGTGGCGCGGGCACAGGACCCTGCAGGCGATCGCCGCGGCGCCGACCGGGCCGAGCGCAGCCAGGAACAGCGATCGCGCAACCGCGATGCGCTTTCGGATTCGGTGCGCCGTTTCGAGCGGTCCAACCGGGGCAGCCGCGTGCTGAGCGCCGAGCGGATCCAGTCCGATGGGCGCGACGTGAACCGCATCAAGGCCATGGACGACCGCGGCCGCGTCCGTGTGTATGTCGACGACCCGCAGCGCCGCCAGGCCCGCCCCGACATGCCGCGCCAGCCTACACGCGGCGACCACGACTGAGACTGCATTCTGTTCAGGAAAGTCCGGCCACACTGGCCGCCTCACATCCCTGAACGGAGTGTTCTCCATGCGCATCCTGCTCGTCGAAGACGAAGCCCCCCTGCGCGAAACGCTGGCCGCGCGCCTCAAGCGCGAGGGCTTTGCCGTGGACGCAGCCCAGGACGGCGAAGAAGGCCTGTACATGGGCCGCGAGGTCCCGTTCGACGTCGGCATCATCGACCTGGGCCTGCCCAAGATGTCGGGCATGGAACTGATCAAGGCGCTGCGCGACGAGGGCAAGCAGTTCCCGGTCCTGATCCTGACCGCCCGCTCGAGCTGGCAGGACAAGGTGGACGGCCTCAAGCAGGGCGCGGACGACTACCTGGTCAAGCCCTTCCATGTCGAGGAACTGCTGGCGCGGATCAACGCGCTGGTGCGCCGCGCCGCCGGCTGGAGCAAGCCGACGCTCGAATGCGGCGCGGTGGTGCTCGACCTCGCCGCGCAGACGGTGACCGTGCATGGCCAGAACGTCGATCTCACCAGCTACGAGTACAAGGTGCTCGAGTACCTGATGATGCATGCCGGCGAACTGGTCTCGAAGGCCGACCTGACCGAGCACATCTACCAGCAGGACTTCGACCGCGACTCCAACGTGCTGGAAGTCTTCATCGGCCGCCTGCGCAAGAAGCTCGACCCGGAAGGCACGCTCAAGCCGATCGAAACGGTGCGCGGCCGCGGCTACCGCTTCGCGATCCCGCGCAACGGCGAAGGCTGAGCCCGCCGCGCCGCCTGCGGGCCGCGGCCTGGCGGCATCGGCTATCGTGGGCGCCTGCCCGCGAGCCTGCATGATCCGTCACTGATCCGATGAGTACCGGCAAGTCCGCCCGCGTCCTGCCCTGGCGGCCGCGTTCGCTGCAGGCGCGCCAGCTGATGGCGGCCAGCCTGGGACTGGTCGCCTTCCTGGCGCTGGCCGGCTACGCGCTCGACCGTGCCTTCATCGACGTGGCCAGCGAAGGCCAGCACGACCGCCTGCGCAACTACGTGTTCGCCTATGCCGGCGACATCGAGTTCCTGCGCAGCGGCGACATCTACGTGCCCGACAACGGGCCCGACGACCGCTTCGACCGGCCGGGCAGCGGGCTGTATGCGGAAGTGGTGCTGCCCAACGCCAGCTGGACCTCGCGTTCGGCCTCCGGCCCGCAACTGCCGGAGGCGACGCAGCTGGCCGGTGGCGAGGAGAAGTTCGAGGGTCCGCTGCCGATGGTCCGCAGCGACGGCACTCCGGGCCATGTGTACCGCTACGGGCTCGGCATGGTCTGGGCCTCGCAGGAAGGCGCACCGGAGGCCGAGTTCCCCTACACGATCTACGTGATGGAGGATGCCGGCACGGTGCCGCGCCAGGTGCGGGTGTTCCGGGCCGCGCTGTGGGGCTACCTGGGTATCGCCGGGCTGATCCTGCTGCTGCTGCAGACCCTGGTGCTGCGCTGGAGCCTGCGGCCGCTGCGCAAGGTGGTTGAAGAACTCACGCGCGTGCAGCGCGGACAGGCCAACCGGATGGGCGAACGCCATCCGCGCGAGCTCGAGCCGCTGACCGACAGCATCAACGCGCTGATCGAAAGCGAGCGCGAGAACCTCGAACAGCAGCGCAACACCATGTCCGACCTCGCCCACAGCCTGAAGACGCCGCTGGCGGTCCTGCGCGCGCGGCTGGATTCGGGCGCGAGCGAGCAGGAACTGCGCGAGGACGTCGCCGCGCAGCTGCAGCGGATGACCGATCTGGTCAGCTACCAGCTCGGGCGCGCGGCGTCCACCGGCCACAAGCTGTTCGCCGCGCCGGTGGAGATCGAGCCCCATGCCGAGGCGCTGGTCCAGAGCCTGGAGAAGATCTACGCCGGCAAGGGCGTGATCTGCGAGTTCGACATCGACCCCGCCGCGCGTTTCCATGGCGAACCGGGCGACCTGCAGGAGTTGCTGGGCAACCTGATCGAGAACGCGTTCAAGTGGGCCCGCTCGCGGGTGCTGCTGACGGTCAAGACCGGCCGGACCGCACCCAACCGTCGCCCCGGGCTCCTGGTTGCGGTGGACGACGACGGCCCGGGCATCCCGGAAGATCGCATCCCGCTGGTGCTGCAGCGCGGGGTGCGTGGCGATGAGCGCGTGCACGGGCACGGCATCGGCCTGTCGATCGTGCAGGACATCATCCGCAGCTACCGCGGCGAACTGCGCGTGGGGCGTTCGGGCGAGCTGGGCGGGGCGAGGTTCGAGGTGCAGTTGCCGCCGGGCCTGTGAGCCGGCGCGGGCGGCCATCCGGTGCCCGCGGGGGACCGGCCTGCCGCGACATGGCGGGTGGGCCTGCGCCCGGGCGATTGCGCCGGGGGGCGCCGGCGACTCGCGGCTGTTCGCGCCTGCATCGACCCTGGCCGGGGTCGGCCCGGGCCGGGCGTCAAGCCGAGGGCGAGGGTCCGTAGAAGCGCTCGAAATGCGCCGCCACCCCGGGGAAGCTGGCGCGCAGCAGGGCCGGGTCGCTGAAGTGGTACTCGCTGCAGACGGCGAAGAATTCTTCCGGGGCCTCCGCCGCATAGGGATCGATCGCCACCTCGCGCCCGCCATCGACCGCTTCGACCAGCGCGTCGTAGGCCTGCTGGAAGTCGCGCGCCCAGGCGCGCTGCCATTCGCGCGGCAGCGGCGGCGTGCCGTCGAGCACGCCGTCGAGCGCGTCGAGCTTGTGCGCCATCTCGTGCACGGCCACGCAGAAGCCTGCGTGCGGATCGTCGAGGTCGGCCTCCACGTCGGCCCAGGAGAGGATCAGCGGTCCACCCTCCCAGGCTTCGCCGATCAGTTCGTCGTCCCATTCGTGCAGCACGCCGGCGGCATCGAGATGGCTGCGGTTCACGCGGAACGCATCGGGATAGACGATCAGCTGCGACCAGCCGTGCAGGCCTTCCTCGCCGAACTCGAGCAGCGGCAGGCAGCACACTGCCGCGAGCAGGACGCGCTGGTCGGTATCGAGCTGCAGCGGTTCGATCGGGGTGATGGCCTTGCGCACCAGGAAACGCGATGCAAGCGCGCGCAGGCGCTGCTCGCGGCCTTCATCCAGGCAGGCGATCCAGTGCACGCGGGCGCGGACCCGGGACCAGGTCCCGTCATCGATCGGATCGGGCGCGCGGCCCAGCAGCCGGCGGATCAGGGTTCCGGGCAAGCCGGATCCCTCAGCGGATCATGCCTGGCAGGAAGCTGTGCCAGCGCGGCGGGCGCGCAGTCGAACCGGATTCGTCGCGTCGCGGGGTGGTGGTGCGGCTGCGGCTCGGCAGCACGGCGCGCTTGTCGCCGGGACGCACGATGCCGTCCTCCGCCTCGCTTTCGGCAGTCGCGTCGCAGCCCGCGCTGGCGCCGTTGGCGTCCATCATCGCAGGCTGTCGCGCCGCCGCGGGAAGCGCGGCGCAGGCCAGCAGCAGGCAGAGCAGGAATCGGGGAGCCATGGCAACCATCCTTCGGCCAGAGTTCGTTGCGGCGGCAACGGTGCACTATAACCCGGATGCGGCGGGGGCGCGGATGGTTGCAGCCGGCAACGCAGCGCGCCGCGGGGCGTGCAGGTGGGGCCCCGGGCCGTCCCGCATCCCGGATAATCCGGCCATGCTCCCACTGGCCCCCCCGTGACCGCCGCCGCCGATCGCGCCCTCCTGTGCCGCCTGTCCCGGGGTCCCGTCTCCGGCGACGCCCTGGCGCGAGAGGCCGCATTGACCCGTGCCGCCGTCTGGAAACGGATCGAGGCCCTGCGCGCGGCCGGCGTGCAGATCGAGGCCCGCGCCGGCCGCGGCTACGCGCTGGCCGCGCCGGTGGACCTGCTCGATGCCGACCGGATCGGCGCGGCGCTTCCCCAGGCCGTGCGTGCCGGGATCGCGGTCCTGGAGGTGGCCTGGTCGCTGGATTCGACCAACTCGGAGTTGCTGCGCCGGGGTGCGCCGGGCGCGGGCGTCCAGGTGCTGCTGGCCGAGCGCCAGACCGGCGGCCGCGGGCGTCGTGGACGGCCCTGGGCCTCGCCGCTGGCGGCGAACCTGTACCTGTCGGTGGCGCGCCGGTTCGACGCCGGGCTGGCGCGGCTGGGCGGGCTCAGCCTGGTCGCCGGCATCGCGGTGATCGATGCGCTGCATGCCCTGGGCCTGGGGCAGGTGCGGCTGAAGTGGCCCAATGACCTGGTCGTGGAACAGGGCGGCGCGCTGCGCAAGCTTGGCGGGATCCTGGTCGAGGGCGGCGGCGAGTACGCCGGGCCGGCGCGCGCGGTGATCGGCATCGGACTGAACGTGCGGATGCCGCCGTCCACGGGCGCGGGCATCGACCAGCCCTGGATCGACCTGCAGGCGCTCGACTGCGCCGTGTCGCGCGACGGACTCGCCGCCGCGGTGCTGGCAGGCCTGCTGCCGGCGCTGGAGCGCTTCGATGGCGAGGGGCTGGCGCCCTTCCTCCCCGCGTGGGCCGCCTGCGACGCGCTGGCGGGCAGGCCGGTACGGCTGGTGGCCGGTGACGCGGAATACCGCGGTACCGCGCTGGGGCTGGCGGCTGACGGCGCCTTGCGGGTGCGCACGGACGAGGGCGAGCGCGCCTTCCATGCCGGCGAAGTGAGCCTGCGCGCGGAGGAGGGCGGGTGAGCACCTGGCTGTTCGACCTGGGCAACTCGCGGCTCAAGTGCGCTCCCCTGGGCGAGGATGGCCGCCCAGGCGAGGTGCTGGCGTTCGCCCATGCCGATGACGGCCTGGCGCCGGACTGGGCCGACGCCCTGCCGCCGCGGATGGGCGTCGCCTGCGTGGCCAGCGTCGCCTCCCCGGGGCGGCGCGTCGCCCTGCTCGACGCGCTGGCGACACGCGCGGACAGGATCAGCGTGGTTTCGACCCAGCGGCGCTGGCAGGGCCTGCGCGTCGCCTACGCCCAGCCGGCGAAACTGGGCGTGGACCGCTTCCTGGCGCTGCTGGCGGCGCGGCGGCGCGGCGGCGCGTGGCTGCTGGTCGGGGTCGGGACCGCCCTGACCATCGACCTGGTCGATGCCGACGGGCGGCACCATGGCGGCCGGATCGCCCCGTCCCCGACGCTGATGCGCCAGGCGCTGAACCAGCGGGCCGCGCAGCTTCCGGGCAGCGGCGGCCATTACCGGGTGTTCGCCGAGGACACGCCGGACGCCTTGGCATCCGGCTGTCTCGGCGCCTCGCAGGCCCTGGTCGAACAGAGCCTCGCGGCCGCGCGCCTGGCCTGTGCCGGAGAGGTCGGCGTGCTGGTGCATGGCGGCGGCGCGCCGGAGCTGCTGGCCCTGCTGCCGCAGGCAGTACACGCGCCCGCCCTGGTGCTGGAAGGGCTGGCCTGCTGGGCCCGCCCCGACGCGGTGCCCCGCTAGAATCCCGCGATGGCCGTCCGTGCGCTCATCGTCCTGTTGCTGATCCTCAACCTTGGGGTCGCGCTGTGGTGGGTGGCGCGCACGGAGGTGCAGCCGCCCCCGGTGGCGCCGCTTCCCGAGGGCGCCGAGCCGATCCGGTTGCTGCGCGAGGAGGCCGCTCCGTCGCTGCCCGCTTCCGCCGCGGGGCCTGCGCCGGAAGCGGC
>JAEXLY010000201.1 GCA_023444765.1 Pseudomonadota bacterium
GCCACGGCCCGCTCGAAGCCGGCTCGACGACCGTCCACGGCCGCATCCGCGCCGAGCCGCTCGCACAGGCGCACGCCGTCCTCGCCCGACGCGACCGCCAGCGTCCGCAGGCCCATGTTGCGCGCGAGCTGCAGCGCGAGGTGGCCGACACCGCCGCTCGCGCCGAACACCACCAGCGCGTCTCCCGCCCTCGCATCCAGCGCGTTCCGCAGTCCGCGCAGCGCGATCGCGCCATCCACCGGCAGCACGGCGGCCTGGTCCATCGACAGGCGCGGCGGGACCGGCCAGGCGAAGCCGTCTTCGAACAGCGCGAACTGGGCATGGCAGCCGTGCTTCGGGTTGCGATGCGAGACCAAGCCGTAGACGCGCTCGCCCTCGCGCAGGCCCCGGACCCGCGCGCCGGTGGCGACCACGACGCCTGCGCCTTCGGACCCGGTGACCAGCGGGAAGCGGGTGGTCTGCCCCAGCCGGCGGGCGAAGGCGCCCTCGCGTTCGAGCAGGTCCCAGTGCCCCACGCCCGACGCATGCAGGCGCACGAGCAGCTGCGACGGACCGGGCGCGGGAATCGGGAGTTCACGCATGACCGGCGCCGCGTCGCTCCCGTGGCGGGACAGGGCCATGGCCGACATCGTGGCGGGGTGGGGCGAGCGCGGTTGGATGGAAGGCATGCGGATCCGGTCCAGTAGGGTCGACGCACAGGCTAGAACCTCGAGTAAAGTAGAGGTCAAGCGAATCGTGCCGCACGGAGCGGAAATGACACAGGAACTGACGGTGGGCGAGGTCGCGGCGCGCAGCGGCGTGGCGGTCTCCGCGCTCCACTTCTACGAAGGCAAGGGCCTGATCCGCAGCATGCGCACCGCCGGCAACCAGCGCCGCTACGCGCGCGACGTGCTGCGCCGGATCGCCATCATCAAGGTGGCGCAGCGCGCCGGGATTCCGCTGGCGTCGATCCGCGAGGCGCTGGCCTCGTTGCCTGAGGCGCGTACGCCGACGGTAGCCGACTGGCGGCGGTTGTCCCGCCACTGGCGTGCCGAACTCGACGCGCGCATCGCGCGGCTCACGCACCTGCGCGATGAACTCGACGGCTGCATCGGCTGCGGCTGCCTGTCGCTCAGGCAGTGCCCGCTGCGCAATCCGGGCGATCGGCTGGCCCGGAAGGGACCGGGGACGAACACGCTCGACCGCGACTGATGCGCCGTACGCGGCGCGTCCTGCCGGCGTCAGCGCCCGCCGCCACCTCCGCCGCCCCCGCCGCCGCCCGAGAAGCCGCCGCCTCCGCCGCCCGACGAACTTCCCGGCGGCGTGGAGGACGAGGCGATCTGCGAGGCCAGGCTTCCACCGATGGCCTTGGTGAAGCTGCCGATGTCGCTGATCGATCCGGTGCCGTTGCTGCCGTGGTACCAGCTGATGGCCGAAGTCGCGGCCGCCGCTGCGGCAGCGCCGACGGCGAGCGTGAACTTCCTGGTCCAGGCGTCCTCGACGTCGAGCGCCACGGCGTAGGGCAGCAGCGCCTCGAAGCGGGCCGCGTCCAGCACCGGTTCCGGCCCGTCGCCGTCGCCGGGACCCTGCAGGCGCCGCAGGTCCTGTTTTTCCGCTACGCCGAGATAGCGGCGCAGGCCCTCGATGTGGTCGAGCATGCGCCGGCCCTCGCGGGTCGGGGCGCGCACGAGGAACGCGAACCCGACGACGACGGCCAGCATCCCGAGCATCGGCACGAACGCGAGCGGCAACCCGCCGCCGGTGACCGCGGCCAGCACGATCGCCGCCCCGGAGAACCCCACCATCAGCAGTACGGCGACCAGGCTGCTGCCGCCGTTGTTGTGGAACATCGTGCCGCGGTAGCGCCGGTCGAGGACCTTGCGGTGGTCGCCGGTGGCTTTCTGCAGGAGCGTCGCGTTGTCCTTGTCCAGGTCCACCGCGTCGTGGCGCGCGAACAGGGTGCGCATGAGCGCAGCCTCGTCGCCCTCCGGCGGCGCACCCGTCCGTTCCAGCCGCCAGTGGTCGCTGAGCAGCCCCTTGTCGCGTTCGATCCGCACCGCGCCGCCCACCGCGAGCGACAGCACGTCGGCCGAAAAGCAGCGCGTGTCGTATCCCATGCGACGGATGAAGCGCAGGCCCGCGGGGCTGACGCCCTCGGGCGGGTGGTAGCGTGCGATCACGATGCCCGGCGGAGGATCGCGCCCCACCTGGTGCCAGCGCAGCAGGCAGTAGCCGGCGACCACGAAGAACCCCAGCAGGGCGACGAGCAGCGCGCTGTTGTCGGCCAGCAGCCAGCGCAGGCGTTGCGTACCCGTCGGGACGGCGACCACCTCCTTCGGGAAGGCGAGCAGGACCGTGAGGCCCTCGCCCGGCTGCAGCGGCGCGGTCAGGTCCCAGCGCGCCGTGCCCGCCGCTGGCCTGGACGCGACCACTCCGCGCCCGCGCGTGCCCTGCGCACCGGTCCAGCCATCGACCGAGAGAGCGTCGACGGGGACCTCCTGCGGCAGGCGGACCTCGATGCGGCCGCCGTCGATCGCGAAATCCCAGCCCGTGCCGATCGCGTTCCAGTACAGCTCGTCGTGGTCGTCGAAGAATCCGAGCTGGCGGGTGGTGCGGTAGCGCAGGCTGTAGCTGTGCGTGGCCGGCACCGGCAGCAGGTCGTCGTTGCCGGTGTTCACGCGGACGCCATTGGCCCGCCGCTCGGTGAACCACGGCTCGGGCTGGCCGTTGCGCAGCACCTCGAGCACCTCGAAGCCCACCACGACCCGGTTGCCGAGGCGGTCGCGGTAGCGCGTGGGGAAGTCGCGGTAGATGCCGCGGCGGATCTGCGTGCCTTCGGCGCGCACGCGGATGCGTTCGGTGACCTCGAGGCTGCCGTCGGCGTTCACCGCCACGTCGATGTCGTAGGACTCGATGCGCTCCCGGGCCTGCAGCGGCAACGCGCAGGCCGCCAGCAGCAGGCAGGCGGCAGCGATGCGCGACACGACGCTCACGACAGCTGCACCCGCGCCGGCGCGCGCTGCGCGTCGCCGGCCTCGAAGAACTCCTCGGGCGCGAAACCGGCCACGCGCGCCACCAGCAGGTCCGGCACCCGCTGGGTGGCGTCGTTGTAGTCGCGCACCGCGCCGTTGTAGAAGCGACGGGCGTACTGCAGGTGCTCCTCGACGTCCACCAGGTCGCGCTGCAGCTGCGCGAAGTTCGCGCTGGCCTTGAGCTCCGGGTACGCCTCGCGAAGGGCGAGCAGCCGGCCGATGGCCTGCTCCAGCGCATCCTCCACTTCGGCCAGGCGCGGGCGGCTCGGGCCCGCCAGGGCCTGGGCGCGCAGCGCGGTCACCGCGTCGAGCACGGCACGCTCGTGGTCCGCGTAGGCCTGCACCGCGGACACCAGCTGGGGGACCAGGTCGTGCCGGCGCATCAGCTGCACGTCGATGTCGGCCCAGGCCGTGCGCACCTGGTTGCGCAGGCGTACCAGCCGGTTGAACGCCAGCACGGCCCAGACGAGCACGGCCAGCAGCGCGGACAGCGTCAGCAGTAGCGGAAGTCGCATGCGTGGATTCCCGGCGGCTGTGGGACAGGTCCTGCTGGACGCGGCGGGCTGCCCCGGTGTGACAAGGGTAGCCGAGCGCGGCGGCGCGCAGACGGCGCCAGACGGGCTCGGCGGTGGCGTACACTCGGGCGCCCGACCCTACGCAAGGCTGATCGCCCATGAACAGACTGCGCCTGTTGTCCACCGTCGCCGCGCTCGCCCTGTCCGGCACCGCCCTGGCCCAGCAACCTGCGTCGCCCCCGCAAGCCGCAGGGGCCCAGCAGCCCGCCATGGAGCAGCTCACCCCCGAGCAGCGCGCGGCGCTGGCCAGGCAGGACGCCGACATGACCCAGGCCGCGCTGCAGGTCCTGCAACTGGTGGACGGCAACCGCATCGGCGAGGTCTGGGATGGCGCATCAGCGGCGATGAAGCAGATGGTCGGTCGCGACGAGTTCATCAAGCAGGTGACCATCGACCGCAACCGCCTAGGGGCGGTGGCCTCGCGCGGCACCCCCGAGGTCAGCCGCTCGCTGTTCCGCGCGGGGCAGCAGGTCCCCGAAGGTCTCTACATCAACGTGCGCTCGGCGACGCGTTTCGCCGGGAGCGCCGAACCCGTGCGTGAGCTGGTCTCGTTCCGGCTCGACGAGGACCGCGTCTGGCGGGTGTCAGGCTACAGCCTGCGCTGACGACAGGCGCAGGCGCGCACGGTGGGGCGCGTCCCGAGCCGGTCCGGGGCGCGCCTGGTCGCGCGCGCCAGCGGTCCGCGTCAGCGCCGCTCGCGCGGTGCGGGCAGGACGCGGCCGGTGGCGAGCGAGAACCGGCCGTCGTCCGCGATCCGGTAGCGCGCCAGGTAGCCCGGCCCGGCGTCCTCGCCGCGACCGGTCTCCTCGTTGATGGCGAATGAATGCGCAGCCTCGATGTCGTAGTCGCGGCGGTAGTAGGTTCCCATCGCGCCTGCCAGCAGGTGGTCGACCAGCGCGCCATCCTGGCTGCGGGTGCTGAAGATCACGTCGCGATGTGCAGGTTCGAGTTCGGTGCCGATGTCGGTGCGCAGCAGCCAGACATCGGCCGCCGCGGTGGCGCCGATCCGGAACAGGCGCAGTTGCGCCGGCGCCAGCCCGCGCAGGTCCAGCGTGCCGTGCTCCTCGTGGTAGGCGAACACCTCGCCATAGGCACGGTCGAACGCGAGCGGGGTCTTGAGCGTGCGCGCGCCGAACAGCGACAGCACGCAGCGCGCGACCGGTTCCGTCGTGACCGGGTCCGGGTGCGCGAACGCGAAACCTTCGCCGAGCGGAAGCTGCAGTGACACCAGGGTGCCGGGGAGGCAGTTGAGCGTCCGCGTGGATGGCGTGGTCCGGGCCTGCGCATCCGCCTCGCCTCGCGGTGCCGCGCGATCTCCGCATGCGGCCAGCAGGCAGGCGGCGAGCAGGCAGGCCGAGGGCGTTGCGCGGACGGGGCGGGCGCCGATGCGGAGGACTCCGGGCATGGGGGCGTCAATCCGTTGAAACGGGGATCATGATACCCATCCGGTGCCGCGTCCCGGCGCTTCAGTCGCGCTCGAAGCTCGCCAGTTCCTCGAGCATGCGTTGCCCGCGGCGGATGCCATCGCTGCCGTCGGCCGCGGCGCAATGGTGGCCGGCGGCGGGAACGTTCTTCCCACGCCTGCGCCGCCATGCCGCCCATCCCCAGGTGGCGAACAACCCGGCGAAGCTGACGACGAGGCTGGCGACGATCCACATCGGCGTACCTGCCGCCGGATCGACCTCGCCCAGGCCTGCGAAAGCCAGCACCACCGGCAGCCACATGATCCACCACGGCAGGCCGCATACGCTGGAGTTGCAGGCCTGCAGCCGCGCCAGCTGCGCCATGCGCTTCTGGATCCGCAGCACCGGCGCGGAGTAGTCGATGCTCGCGGCGAGCGCGATCGTCAGCGCGGCCATGACCGCCGTCGCCAGTCCGAACGCGTGGACCAGCAGGCCGCTGGCGAGCAGGCCGGGGACCTCGGTGTTGCGGGTCCAGCACGCCACCCCCAGCACCACCAGGCTGACACCGAGCAGGAACTGCAGGGCCTGGCCCCATAGCAGCGGCCGCAGCTGGCCGCGCACGCGTTCCAGCCGGTGTTCGCGCAGGAGTTGCCCCTGCAGCGCCTGCTGGCGCTCCAGCTGGCGGCTGACCGTCTGCCAGGCCTGCCTCAGTTCATCGAGCTCCATGATCGGTTCCTCTGTCGTGCGCATCAGCGGTCGCCCGCCCAGTCGCGCAGGCGCTGCTTGAGGCGGCTGATGCGAGTGGTGACGCTGCTCTCGCCCAGGCCGAGGATCTCGGCCATCTCGCGGGTGCTGCGCTGTTCCAGATACAGGACCAGAAGTGCGCGGTTGAGCGGATCGAGCGTGTCCATGAAGCGCCACAGCAGGCGAACGCGCTCGGCGTCCTCGGGACTCGCGACGCCCGCGTCGGCGCAGTCGTGCACGCACTCCTCCAGCGGCACGGCATGGTGCCGCCTCAGGCGTTCGCCGCGCAGCCAGGAGATCGCCGTGTTCAGCGCGATCCGGTACATCCAGGTGGAGTAGCGGCGCGCCGGATCGTAGGCCGGCCACGCGCGCCAGAGCTGGGTGGCGATGTCCTGGACGAGGTCGGCGCGGTCCTCGGCGCCATGGGCGTAGCTGTTGGCGACCTTCAGCACGATGCCGCGATGCTGCCGCAGCAGCGCGTCGAAACGGGCGGCGGAAGAATCGGGCATCGACGCGTGGTCCGTGGCCTGGCTGCGGGAGAGTGTGCCTGTCATGCCGGGGTGGTACGCACCGGGGCGCGGTTTGTCACGCGGTGCGCGGCAACGCGCCTACTCGACGATGCCCTTGGCTTCCGACGTGCCCAGTACTTCGGGGTGGTCGATGCGCCGCTGCGGATGCAGCAGCGGGTGGGCGAACACGGCCGCCAGCAGGACCGCCACGCCGGCGTAGAACATCGGGCTCAGTTCGTGCTGTTCGCCGAGCAGGAGCATGGCCAGGACGATGGCATAGACCGGTTCGAGGTTGACGGCCATCTGCGCCGAGAACGCGCTGATGTGACGCAGCGCCACCAGCGACAGGGCGAACGGGAACAGGGTGCAGGCGATGGCGAGCAGCAGCAGCCACACGGCGTCGGCGGTGCCGGGCAGGGCCAGCAGCGGTCCGGCGAACACCGGGAAGATCATCGGCATCAGCGGCGCGAGCAGGGTCAGCGCCAGGGTGCCGGCGCCCAGTTCGACCGCGGTCACCGTCAACGGATCGGCGTGTTCGACCAGGCGCTTGTTGAGCGAGCCGAACACGGCGACGAACAGCGCCGACAGCGCGCCCACCATGATCCCGGCCCGCATGTCGGCCGACACGCCGCCGACCACCAGCGCAACGCCGGGCAGCACCAGCACGCCCAGCGCGAGCTCGCGCAGCGAGAAGCGGCGGCGCGCAAGCTTGGGCTCGATCAGGGCCACGAACACCGGCGCCAGCGCCATGCAGGTGGCGGCAACCGACGCGTTGGCCAGCTTGATCGCGCCGTAGAAGGTCAGCCAGTGCAGCGAGACCAGCACGCCGATCCCTGCGTAGGCCAGCAGCAGTCGGCGCGGCAGGGCGCGCAGTCCGCGCCAGACCCGGGGCACCAGCAGCAACGCCACGACGACCAGGCCCATCCGCCACCACACCAGTGGCAGCGCCGGCAGCGTGATCAGCTTTCCGAGGATCGCGGTGAAGCCCCACAGCAGCACGCACAGGTGGATCTGCCAATGGGCCCTGGCGGTGGGAGTCATGCGGAGGGGACCGGAGCGGGGGGCGCCAGCATGCATGGTGGCGGGGAACTCGTCACGGGGGCGGGTGCGGGGAGGGGGTCATTCGACGGGTTGCGCCACCAGCCAGTCGATCACGCGTCGCACCGCGGCACGCGGGCGCCGGTGCGCCGGATACGCGATGTAGTAGGCGTAGCGGCCCGGCATCGGCTCTCCCGGAAGGCGGACCAGCTGGCCGCTGCCCAGCCACGGCGCGACGATGCGCTCGCGCGCCAGTGCCGCCCCCAGTCCGAGCGCTGCGGCGCGCAGCATGTCGGTGCTGTCGCTGAAGACGAACTGTTCGTCCAGGCGGGAGCTGCGCACGCCGTTGGCCCGAAACCAGTCGTGCCAGCCCTGGTGGCTGAGGTCGGCCACCAGCGGCAGCCGCAGGATGTCCCGCGCCGCGACGATGCCGTCGACCCCCGGCAGCGACGGGGCGGCCACCGGGAACAGGGGCTCGTCCATCAGGTGAACCGCCGCCAGTCCCGGCCAGCGGCCGGGTCCATGGCGGATGGCGAGGTCCGGGCCGACCTCGTCCAGGCGGGTCAACGCGATCTCGGTGTCGACGCGCAGGCGCAGGTCCGGATGGTCGCGGGCGAAGGCGCGCAGCCTGGGGATCAGCCATGTGTAGGCGAACGAATGCAGGGTGGTGATGCGCACGGTGCGCGCGTCGTCGCGGCTGCGCAGGTCCTGCATCGCGCCGTCGAGGTCGTGGATCGCGGCACTCGCCACGTCGGCCAGGTGGCGCCCCTCGGCGGTCAGCGAGACGCCGCGCGCATGGCGCTGGAACAACGCCACGCCGAGCCGGGACTCGAGCTTGCGGACATGGTGGCTGACCGCGCTGGAGGTCAGGTGCAGCTCGTCTGCGGCATGCGCGAAGTTCTGGTGTCGGGCGGCCGATTCGAACGCCACCAGCGCCGGAAGCAGGTCGGAGCGCAGTGTCATGCGAGCCACAAGTCCCGTTTGTGCCTTGGGCAAAAAGTATGCGCTTGTGCGCGCGCGGCGGACAAGCAGAATCCTCCGCTACTCCCCCTGCGAGGTGCCGCCCATGTCCTGCCCGAACGTCACCGTGGCGACGGCGCCGCCCGGCGAGGCGGGATGGCTGACGCCGCTGGAGCTGTGCCTGCTGGGGGCGATCTGGGGCGCGTCGTTCCTGTTCATGCGCGTGGCCGCACCCGACTTCGGCGCGGCGCCGCTGGTGGAAGTGCGGCTGGGACTCGGGGCGCTGGTGCTGCTGCCGTTCCTATGGCGCGCGCGCGCGCAGTTCCCGCCGCGGTTGTGGCCGAAGCTGGCGCTGATCGGGGCCATCAACTCGGCCGTGCCGTTCCTGCTGTTCGCGTGGGCCGCGCAGCGCGCGCCGGCGGGGATCGGCGCGATCGCCAATGCGATGACGGTGCTGTTCACCGCGCTGGTGGGCTTCCTGTTCTTCGGCGAACGCATCGGCACGCGCCGCGCGTTGGCCCTGTTCGCCGGCTTCGCGGGCGTGGTGGTGCTGGCGAGCGGCAAGGTCGCCGGCATGAGCGTCGGCGCGGCTGCCATGGCCGGCGCCCTGGCGTCGCTGCTGTACGGGCTCGGCATCAACCTGGTGCGCCGCCACCTGGGCGGCCTGCCGCCGGCGGCGGTCGCGTCCGCCACGCTCGGCAGTGCCGCGCTGCTCACGTTGCCGCTGGCGCTGGCGACCTGGCCTGCGCAACCGGTGCCGCTGGCCTCGTGGCTGTCGGCGGCGATGCTCGGGGTGCTGTGCACCGGCATCGCCTTCGTCCTGTACTACCGGCTGATCGCGCGTATCGGCGCCAGCCGCGCGTCCACGGTCACCTACCTGGTGCCGCTGTTCGGGGTCGGCTGGGCCTGGTGGTTGCTGGACGAACCGCTGACCTGGACCATGGCGCTGGCCGGCATCCTGATCCTGGGCAGCGTGGCCTTCAGCCAGGGGCGCACGCGATGAGCCAGAAGCGGGTTCGCTTCGACTTCGAGGTCGCGTTCACCAACGGCGGCGACCTGCGCGGACGCGGTTTCCGGCTGGACATCGAGGGCGACGACATCGATGACCGCGCCCTGGCAGAGTACGTCGTGCGCGATCTCCGGCTGCTCATGGCCGGCCCGGTGCGGATCTCGAACAAGACGATCATTGTCGAGCCGCACAAGCGTGGCGATGTCTCGGGGTCGCCATCGCCATCGCCATCGCCAGCGGCGGGGACGGTGGTCGAGTGAGCCGCGGCGGCGCCGGGGGGCGAGCGGGGCCGCCGCCGGTGCGGTAGCCTGCGCGCTGGCGACTGCGGGGAAAGGTCATGCTTCGGGACCAGGTTCATGCGCTGGCGATCCGCTCTTCGCGCGCGATCGCGGACTCGGTCGGCACACGGCTTTCCCGGCGCCGCGCCGCCGCGCGGATGCTCCCGCTGGCGATGCTGCTGCTCCTGTCGGCGCTTGCGCAGGCGGGCGAGCTGGCGATCGTCAACGCACGCATCCTGGCCGCTCCCGACGCCGAAGCCATCGAGCGCGGGGTACTGCTGCTGCGCGATGGCAGGATCCTGGCGGTGGGACCCTCCGTGGAGATTCCAGAGGGTGCCGAGCGCATCGATGCGCAGGGCGCGACGGCGGTGGCCGGCTACTGGAACAGCCATGTGCACTTCATCGCGCCACCGCTGTCCGGGGCGCGCAGCCGTCCCGCCGGCGAACTGTCCCGGGCGCTGTCGGCCCAGTACCTGCGCTGGGGCTTCACCACCGTGTTCGACATCGCATCCATGCCCGGCAACGCGTATGCGCTGCGCGAGCGCATCGAATCGGGGGAGGTGACCGGCCCTGCAATCCTGACCGTCGACGCGCCGTTCTATCCCGCCGGTGGAACGCCGATCTACGTGCTGGAGTTCGATGGCTTGGGGCAGGATGCACGCGCAGCCGAGGTGGCGAACCCGGGGCAGGCGCGCGAACGCGCGCAGCGCCAGTTCTCGGAAGGGGCGGACGGGGCGAAGCTCTTCACCGGTGCGATCGTCGGCGGTGACACGGGGGTGTTGCCGATGGCGGTGGACATCGCCCGCGCCGTGTCCGAGACGGCCCACGCGGCCGGCAAGCCGGTGTTCGCCCATCCCAGCAACATGGCCGGCCTGCGCGCGGCGCTGGACGGTGGCGCCGACGTGCTCAGCCACCCTGCGCCCGAGACAGGGCCCTGGACCCCCGCGCTGCTGCAGGAACTGCTGGAACGACGGGTCGCGCTGATCCCGTCGCTGAAACTCTTCGACATCGAGCTCGACAAGGAAGGCGTCCCCGCATCGGCGAAGGCGCACATCATCGGCCTCGCCCAGCAGCAGGTAGCCGCTTACGCGGCGGCCGGCGGCATGGTCCTGTTCGGCACCGACTCGGGCTATATCGACTGGTACGACACCCGCGACGAACTGCGGCTGATGGCGGAAGCGGGACTGGACTGGCGCCAGGTGCTGTCGAGCCTGACGACGGCGCCGGCGCAGCGTTTCGGAGGGGACGACAACCAGGGACGGCTCGCACCTGGCCAAGTGGCGGACGTGGTGCTGCTCGATGCCGACCCCCGGGGGGATATCACCGCTTTCGCCGCGGTGCGCGAGGTCTACCGCGGCGGCCGCCGCGTCTATCGCGCGATGGACGTCGCGGTGGACTGAAGGCCGGCAGGCACCTCAGCCCCGCATGTCGGGAGGCACCTGCCGCCGCTGCTGCGCCCGACCCAGCCAGATCCCCAGCGCGGCCCAGAACAGGGCCAGCGGGACAACCACCGTCACCAGCCCGCCCAGCGCCAGTCCCAGCCTCCCGAGCAGTCCTTCCGTCTGCGCGCCGACCACGTCGCCGGCGCGATAGACGAAGGTGTCGATGAAGGCCTTGGCCTTGTACTTGTCCTCGCGGCTGATCACGGTGAACAGCGCCTCGCGCGCCGGGCGCGTCAGCCCGCGCTGGACTGCCCGGTTCGTCGCCTCGAGCAGGATCAGCACCGCGAACGAGCCGTAGATCGCCAGGCCGACGAAGCCCAGGGCGGTCGCCACGGGCAGCGCGGCCAGCGCGAACGCCAGCCCGAAGCGGCGGATGATCTGGCCGGTCAGGGTGAGCTGCAGGACTAGCACCGCGATCTGCGTCCACATGTCGATGTTGCCGAGCAGGCCGGTGCGCGCGTCGAGGTCGCTCTCGGCAGCGGCCACCATCTGCAGGCGGGTGAAGTAGATGAAGGTGGCCACGATCGTCATCGCCAGCACGTAGCCGGCGATTCCCATCAGGTACGGCGAGGAGAGCACGGCGCGGAAACCCGCCCAGGCGCTGCCGCCGATGCGGGCCTCGTGGGCGTCGCCCCGCGCATCGGCGGAGGCGGGCGAGACATCGGCGACGTCGCTGCGCAACTGCACCAGCCACCAGGCCAGGCCGACCGCCAGCAGCAGGAAGCCCGCCGCCACCAGCAGCAGGGCCGGCGTGCCCAACGGCTGTGCCAGGCGCGAGGCCAGCCACGGGCCGAAGATCGCGCCGAGCGTGCCGCCCACCGCGATCAACGCGAACAGGCGCTTGCCCTGGTCGCTGCTGAAGCGGTCGGCCAGCAGCGCCCAGAACACCATGGTCACGAACAGGTTGAAGACGCTGAACCAGACGTAGAACACCTGGCCGCTGCGCGCGCCCACCGCGCCCGGGGCGAACACCAGCAGCGACCAGAAGCCGACCAGGCTGGCGGCGAAGAACACGTAGGTCGCGGAAATGAAATGCAGTCGCCGCATCCGGCTGACCATCCAGCCGAACACCGGGTTGACCAGCAGGGTGACCACCGCCGTGCCGATGAACAGCCAGCGCACGCTGTCGATCCCGCGCTCCATGCCCAGCGCGTCGCGCGCCGGACGCAGCATCATCAGCGCGGTCAGGATGCAGAAGAAGAACAGGCCGGCGACCAGCACCGGCGCCAGTTCGCCGCGCCGCAGGTTGAACAGGTCCGCGACCGGGCCGCGCATGCAGCCGGACTCAGCCGAACATCGCGACGAGTTCGGCCTGCTGGCGGGCATCCAGCAGCGGCCCGATGCCTCCCTTGAGGTTGTCGGCCTGGCGCTCGGGCTTGCCGGTGGCCGGGATCACCACCGTCACCGCCGGATGGCTGACCACGAACTTCAGGAACATCTGCGCCCAGGAATCCACCCCGACCTCGGCCGCCCATGCCGGCAGCGGCCTGCCGCGCGTGGCCGCGAACAGCTTGCCGTCGTCGAAGGCGCGGTTGACCATCACCGCGACGCCGAGTTCCTGGGCGGCGGCGAACACCGTGTCGGCCGCCTGCGGGGCGTTGACCGAATAGTTGATCTGGACGAAATCCGGCTTCTCCGCGCGCATCAGGCGCACCGTGTCGGCGTGGCCGCGCTCGAGGTAATGGGTGATGCCGACGTACTTCGTCCTGCCCTGCGCCTTGAGTTCGCGCGCGTAGGGCATGGCCTGCGCCATGTTGCGCAGGTTGTGCACCTGCAGCAGCTCGACGCGGTCGGTGCGCAGGCGGCGCAGCGAGTCGGCCCACTGCGCCTCCAGCGCCTCGCGGCTGTCGGCCGCCAGCTTGGTGGCCAGGAAGCAGCGGTCGCGCCAACCACCTTCGGCAAGCAGGGCGCCGACCACGTCCTCGGCATTGGAATAGTTGGGCGAGGTGTCGATCACACTGCCGCCGCCTTCGAAGAACACCTTGAGCACGCCCTTGAGCGCGGCGAACTCCGGCGAATCCAGCGGCACCTCGTAGCTGCCGGAAGTGCCCGCTCCGATCACCGGGATGCGTTCGCCGGTCGAGGGAACGGCGCGCGTCAGCAGTGCGCCGCCGACCGGCACGATGTCGGCAATGGCGCCGGTGGGCCTGGGGCGCGGCACGGTAGGGTCGGGGCGCTCCTGGCTGCAGGCGGCCAGCGGAGCGAGGGCGAGCACGCTGGCGGCAAGGCCGGTACTGGCGATGAAATCGCGGCGGCTGGTCATGGCGGATCTCCTGGTGCGGGACGGGACGCAGGCTGTCCCGCAGGGTAGGCACAAGTCCGGGCGTGAATCCAGTGACAGGCGTTGGTCAGGCGTCGGCGTGCGGTCGCCATCCGCGACATGGTGCGACGCAAAACGATGCCCGGGCCGGCGGGTGCCGGGGAGGGCGGTTGCCGACCGCGGGCAGTCTTTCCGGCCCGCTGCGTCAGCCCGATCGCGCACCCAGCAGGCGCAGCAGTTCGGCGGCCGCCGCGGGATTGCGCTCCTTCGCGGCGGCGATGAAGAAGATGAACACCTCGCGCGCGGGAGCGTCGGCCTGTGGCGCGTCCAGCAGCGGCAGATCGTCCGGCGCGCCGCCGCCTGCCCAGGCGCGTGCGCGCTGCGCCCACTCGCGCAGCGCGGGCACCGGGTAACCGGTCGCGATGTCCGTCCGCGCACGCATCAGCCTGGCGTATACGAAGTCGGCGGTCACGTCGGCGAAGCTGGGATGTTCGCTGGAATCGGTATAGACCGTCGCCATGCCGTGGCGGCGGGCCAGGGCGACATACCCGGCATCGACGAATCCCGGGTCGCGCACATCCAGCACGTGGCGCAGCGGCCTGCCCTGCGCCTGCCGCGGAAGCAGCTCCAGGAACGTGGCGAAGGCCTTGCGATCGATGCGCGTGCCGGCGTCGAACTGCCAGACCAGCGCGGCCAGGCGGTCGCCGAGTTCGGCGATGCCCCCCACGAAGTCCTCGACCTGGCCGCCGGTGGCCTGCAGCGCCCGCGACTGGGTGATGCGCTTTGGCGCCTTGGCGGTGAACACGAATCCGGGCGGCGTCTCGTCGCGCCACTTCGCGTAGGTCGCGGGCTTCTGCGCGCCGTAGTAGGTGCCGTTGATCTCGATGGCCGAAAGCTGGCGGCTGGCGTATTCAAGCTCCCGTCGCTGCACCAGTCCGCGCGGATAGAAGTTGTCGCGCCAGGGCGCGAACGTCCAGCCGCCGATGCCGACGCGGATGCCGTCGACCGCCGGCACGCCGCCCTCGGGAACCAGGTCGCCGCCACCGCCTGCGTTCGTGCTGCCGGGACTCATGCCTGCTGCTTCCATGGATCGTAGCTGCCGAACCACCACAGGTGGCCCTCCGGGTCGCGGCAGGAGTACCCGCGTCCGCCGTAGCCCTGGTCGGCGATGTCCTGGACGATGCGCGCGCCCGCGGCGGTGGCGCGCGCGTAGTGGGCATCGACGTCGCGCACGACCACGCAGGGGCTCTGGGTCTCGCGCAGCCCGGTTTCGTCCGGCTGCACGATCTGGCGGCCCCATTCGCTCCGGCTGGAGGCCGAGCCGAGCATGACCATGCCGTTGCCGAAGCTCAGCTGCGCATGGATCACCGTCTCGCCGTCGGTGTGCACGGCGTGCCGGTCGAACCCGAACGCGGCGCACAGCCAGTCGATCGCCGCGGGCGCGTCGCGGTAGCGCAGGCAGGGAATGATGGTGCATGTGGTCACGGCGGCGTTGCTCATGTGTCCTCCGGGGGGTGTGCTGGCGCAGGCTGCGCAGGGAGGACTCTGCCGGCGCCGGCGGCTGCCGTCTTGTAGATTCCGGCGCTCACGGCAGCGCCACGTGGCGGGTCCAGTCTCCGCGCCGCGCCATCCAGGCCGTGGGCGACATGCCCGAGAACGCACGGAACTCGTGGGCCAGGTGCGCCTGG
>JAEXLY010000228.1 GCA_023444765.1 Pseudomonadota bacterium
GTACCGGGCGGCGCGGGCCGGCCGCCGTTGCCGGGCCTGTCCGCCGCACGGCGGCTCCTGCGTTGTCCAGGAAGCGGCCGGGGCGCCTCGCGGCCCGGGTTCCCAGGCGGATCCCCGCCCAGCACCAGGGAGCGTCACGATGCGTGACTGGCTGTGTGCAGTTCTCCTGTGCGCCGGCGCCATGGCCGGCATCCCGCCGGCCGGTGCCGTGACGCTGGACGGCATGAAAGGCTTCGAGCCGCTGTTCGGCCGCTATGGGCCCGGCGGTGACTGCGGACGGCATCCGCAGATCGTCATCGACGCGGCGGGTTTCGCCCTGGACCATGGCGGTGGCCGGGTGGAGCGCGTGGGCCGGGTGGAACATTCGGCCAGTTTCTTCGGGCCGACGTACGAGGGCATTTCCCAGGCGTTCTGGCCGTACTGGAGCGACGCCGGCGGCAATCCGTTCCTGGTCATCGCCAACCATGGCGAGACCCGGGGCGTCCTGGTCGTCGAACCGCACGACTTGGGCTGGCAGGGCGGGCCGCCGATGCCCGCACGCTTCCGGCCGTGGCTGGAGGGCTCTCCCTACGCGAAATGCGGGGTCTGAATGCCTGTGGCACGCGGCGCCCCAGACGAGGGCGGTGGGGCGGCGTGGCCTTGCGGCTGCCGCCGCACCGTCAAGGCCGGGCGTTCGCGGTCGCGGCCACGGTGAGCTGCCCTGGCCGCCGGAATGGATCGAGAGGCGCGACCAGGTCGGCGATCATCGGCAGCGTGCGCAGCGCCTGTCGGCTTACGCGTTCGAAGTGCTGGACGAAACGGTCCACGCCAACGCGGTCCATCGCAGGGCGCGATGGATCGCGCGCGGCCATCGCGCGCTCCTGCTGCCAGCGCCAGTGCGGCACGATCCCGAAGTCCGGGGGCTGCAGGAACAGCAGCCGGTCGACCTGCCGCCACAGCGCGGGATAGTCGCGTGCAAGCACCGAGTTGCAGTAGCGTCGCCATGTTCCGGCCGCGTCCTCCTCGCGCTCGAGTGCGTTGAGCGGAGCGCCGAGTGCATCGACGTGTTCGGCCGGCACTCCCAGGCACCAGCCCTCGAACACGATCAGGTCGACGGAACCGGCCTGCCGCCACCGGGCGCGCGGCAGCCGCCGGTCGCCCGGCTTGTCGAATCCCGGGAGCGACGTGGGCCTGCCCTCGCGCAGCGCGTCGAGCGTCGCGCAGGCCAGGGGCACCTCGTGCGTGCCGGGCGGCCCGCGGGTGGCCAGCAACGGGTGGATGTCGCGCGCCAGTGCATGGCGTGCGGGCAGGTCGAGGTAGAAATCGTCCAGCGACAGGGCGACCGCGCGCAGGCCCCGGCCGGCGGCCGCGTCGCGCAGCTGTCCGGCGAGAGTGGACTTGCCGCTGCCCTGCAGTCCGGAGATGCCGTAGATCTTCGCCCCGCCGGCCAGCGCGTCGTCGAGCACGCGCGCCACGAACGCCTCGTCGAATCCCTGCGGCGGAGCCGCGTGCGCGTCGCTGGCCATCGCGCCACAATAGCCCAATGAACTGCGCAGACCTGCAGGCCGAGGCCCTGGCCACCTTCGATGCCCTGTTCGCCGAGGCGCTGGCGGCCGGGGAGCCCGATCCCACCGCGATGACGGTGGCCACCGCCACGCGCGAGGGTGCGCCGTCCGCGCGCACCGTTCTGCTCAAGGCGCATGACGCGCGCGGCTTCGTGTTCTACACCCACCTGGACGGACGCAAGGGTCGCGAGCTGCAGGCCAACCCGCGCGCCGCCCTGCTGTTCCACTGGCCGCGTGTGCGCGACGGGGTGCAGGTGCGGATCGAGGGCGTGGCGGAGATCGTCGACGAGGCCGAGGCCGACGCCTACTTCGCCTCGCGCCCGCGCGTGAGCCAGCTCGGCGCCTGGGCCTCGAAGCAGTCCGAGACGCTGGCCTCGCGCGAGGCTTTCGACCGGCGCGTGGCCGAACTGGAGGCGGAGTTCGGCGGCCGCGAGGTGCCGCGACCGCCGCGCTGGACCGGACTGCGCGTGCGGCCCGACCACATCGAGTTCTGGTACGGCGCGCAGTTCCGCCTGCACGAGCGCTGGCTGTACGAGTTCGACCTCACCGGGCAGTGCAGCAAGCGGATGCTGTATCCGTGAGGAGCCGTGATTCGGGATTCGGGATTGGGGATCCGACGCGGAGCTGTGATCCGGAACGCACGTCTCGCGAGTCCAGGCAGGCAACGGGCCCGGGCCTTTCCGAATCACCATTCACCAATCACCAATCACCCAGGACCACCGGGCCGCAGCGCATCGTCTGCCTGACCGAGGAACCCACCGAGGTCCTGTACGCGCTGGGCGAGCAGGACCGTATCGTCGGGATCAGCGGGTTCACTGTGCGGCCGGCGCGGGCGCGCCGGGAAAAGCCGAAGGTCAGCGCGTTCACCAGCGCGAAGATCGACGCGATCCTGGCGCTGGAACCCGATTTCGTGGTCGGTTTCTCCGACATCCAGGCCGACATCGCCGCCGAGCTCGTACGCCGCGGGGTGGAGGTGTGGATCAGCAACCACCGCAGCGTGGACGGCATCCTCGACTATGTGCGCCGGCTCGGCGCGCTGGTGGGCGCCGGACCGCGCGCCGAGGCGTATGCGGCCGGACTTGCCCGCGGCCTGGACACCATCGCTGCGGAAGCGGCGACGCTGCCTCGGCGCCCGAAGGTGTACTTCGAAGAATGGGACGAGCCGATCATCACCGGGATCGCCTGGGTCGCCGAACTGGTGCGCATCGCCGGCGGTGATGACGTGTTCCCGGAGCTGTCGGCCGAGCCGCTGGCGAAGGCCCGCATCCTGGCCAGCGCAGACCCGGTGGTGGCGCGCGCGCCGGACATCATCCTCGGGTCCTGGTGCGGCAAGAAGTTCCGCCCCGAGAAGGTCGCCGCGCGGCCGGGCTGGGGCGCGATTCCGGCGGTCCGCGACGGCGAACTGCACGAGCTGAAGTCGCCGCTGATCCTGCAGCCGGGGCCGGCGGCGCTGACCGATGGCGTGGGCGAGATCGCCAGGATCGTCCACCGCTGGGCCGCGCGACACGCCTGAGGCGCGCGGACGGGACAACCCGTCGCAGCGACATCCGCGGGCGTGGGGTGCGGCGCTAGGGGGCGAAGACGTCGCGGCTGAAACGCAGTACGTCCGGCGCCTCCGCGCCGGCGCGGTGCACCGTCACCTCCAGCGCCAGCGTGTCGGGCGGGGCCACCCGGACGGTGCCGACGTAGTCGACGAAACCGTCGCTGCGCACCTCGCGCATGGCCACGTCCTGCCAGACGCCGCGCAGGTCGCGCGCGCGCGCGCCGACGCTGGCCTGCAGGGCGGTTTCGTCGTGCTCCGGCCCCTGGCGTATGCCGACCAGGAGCAGCTGCCTGCCGCGGTCGGGCACGACGCCATAGCGCGCGGCAATGGCGGGCCCCAGGGCGGCCGTGGGAGCCAGGCTCGCGCTGATGCGCACGTCGCCCAGTTCCAGGGTCGCGGGCAGCCGCGATTCGGCGGCCTGGACGGCGAGCTCGGCCTGTCCGTCCGCGCTGCCACCGCAGGCAGCCAGGACGCCCAGCGCCAGCGTGGCCAGGAGCAGGCGCATGCGCGTCGCCAACTCAGTCATTGGCAGCCGACAGCTCGGCGCCGCGGCGCGTGGCCGCCTCGATCGCGCGCGCCACCAGCTCGCGGAAGCCGCCGGTCTCGAAGGTCTCGATCGCGGCCTGGGTGGTGCCGCCCGGCGAGGTGACCCGCCTGCGCAGCTCCGCCGGCGCCTCGCCCGAGCCGGTGAGCATCCGCGCCGCACCCAGGATGGTCTGCTGGGTGAGGGTCCGCGCCGCGTCCGGCGCCAGCCCCTGCGCGATCGCCGCTTCTTCCATCGCCTCGGCCAGCAGGAAGACGTAGGCGGGGCCGCTGCCCGAGGTGGCGGTGACCGCGTCCATCCGCGCTTCGTCCGCGACCCACACCGTCTCGCCGGCGCTGGCCAGCAGCAGCGAGGCGCGTTCGCGTCCAGGCTCGTCCACCCGTGCATTGGCGTACAGGCCGGTCACGCCCGCACCGAGCAGGGCAGGGGTGTTGGGCATCGCGCGCACCACCGGCAGGCCGCCGCCCAGCCAGCGCTCGAGCTGGGCGGTCGTGATGCCCGCGGCGATCGATACCACCAGCGGCCGCACGGCCTGCGCCGCCTCCGCCAGGTCCTCGGCGACCCCGCGCATGACCTGGGGCTTGACCGCGAACACCCAGGTCGCGGCACCGGGCGCCGCTTCCGCGGCACTGGCGAAGCAGGCCACGCCGAAGTCTTCCGCCAGCCCGGCGCGGGTGCGCGAGTCCGGCTCGGCCACCCGGATGCGGGCGCGGTCCATGCCAGCCGCGACAAGTCCGCCGACCAGGCTTCGCGCCATGTTGCCGCCGCCGATGAAGGCGATCGGAGACGGGGTGGGGGTGGTCGGTCCGGGCTGGGTCATCGTGCGGCAACATCGGGAAGGGGCGCCCACCCTAGCGCGAACCCGGGCGCCTGGCATGTTGCGGCAGGGCCGAAGGCCTGCGGGACGGCAAGGGCGCCGGCCGGCTCTCCGGCGCGACCGCCCCCCGCCGTGGGAGCGGCCCGCCCGCCGCGCAGGTCCACCGCAGGCGGCCGCAATCGGCGCGAATTGTGAACCGCGTACATGGCTATACTCCCGACCGGGGATAGGCTGTCGACCACGGTCGTGGCGGCCGCATCACGACTTACTGCAGCCGCAGGGGAGCTTGCATGGATATCGCCGAACTTCTGGCGTTCTCGGTCAAGAACAAGGCCTCCGACCTTCATCTGTCCGCGGGCCTGCCGCCGATGATCCGGGTCGATGGCGACGTGCGCCGGATCAACATCCCGGCGCTGGAACACAAGCAGGTGCACGCGCTGGTGTACGACATCATGTCGGACAAGCAGCGGCGCGACTTCGAAGAGTTCCTCGAGACCGACTTCTCGTTCGAGATCCCGGGCCTGGCGCGCTTCCGCGTCAACGCCTTCAACCAGAACCGCGGCGCCGGTGCGGTGTTCCGCACCATTCCCTCCGAGGTGCTGACGCTCGAGGACCTGGGCTGCCCGCCGATCTTCCGCGAACTGATCGAGCAGCCGCAGGGCCTGATCCTGGTGACCGGCCCCACCGGTTCGGGCAAGTCGACCACGCTGGCGGCGATGATCGACCACATCAACAAGAACGAATACGGCCACATCCTCACCATCGAGGATCCGATCGAGTTCGTGCACACCTCGCAGAAGTGCCTGATCAACCAGCGCGAGGTGCACCGCGACACCCACGGGTTCAGCGAGGCGTTGCGCTCGGCGCTGCGCGAGGACCCGGACATCGTGCTGGTCGGCGAGCTGCGCGACCTGGAGACCATCCGCCTGGCGCTGACCGCCGCGGAAACCGGCCATCTGGTGTTCGGCACCCTGCACACCAGTTCGGCGGCCAAGACCATCGACCGCATCATCGACGTGTTCCCCGCCGGCGAGAAGCCGATGGTGCGCTCGATGCTGTCCGAATCGCTGCGCGCGGTCATCTCGCAGGCGCTGCTGAAGAAGGTCGGCGGGGGCCGGACCGCGGCCTGGGAAATCATGGTCGGCATCCCGGCCATCCGCAACCTGATCCGCGAGGACAAGGTGGCGCAGATGTACTCGGCGATCCAGACCGGCCAACAGCACGGCATGATGACGCTCGACCAGCACCTGCAGGACCTGGTCAAGCGCGGCATGGTCACGCGCCAGCAGGCCAGGGAGTACGCGAAGGAGAAGCGTCTTTTCGAGTGATCGAAAAGACGCCGGGAATCGGGAATCGGGAATAGAGAATCGTCAAAGCCGAGAAGCGGGTGCCGGGCTCAGTGGAATTCGGGGAGATCTGCTCCCGACGATTCCCCATTCCCCATTCCCCATTCCCGGCTCCGCAGGAGCCATACATGAGCAGCATCGATTTCACCTCCTTCCTCAAGCTGATGGCGCACCAGAAGGCGTCGGACCTGTTCATCACCGCCGGCATGCCGCCGTCGATGAAGGTCCACGGCAAGATCCAGCCCATCACCCAGAATCCGCTGACGCCACAGCAGTCGCGCGACCTGGTGCTCAACGTGATGTCGCCGCCGCAGCGCGAGGAGTTCGAGAAGACGCACGAGTGCAATTTCGCGATCGGCGTCTCCGGCGTGGGCCGGTTCCGTGTCTCGTGCTTCTACCAGCGCAACCAGGTGGGCATGGTGCTGCGCCGGATCGAGACCAAGATCCCGAGCATCGAAGAGCTCAACCTGCCGCCGATCATCAAGACCCTGGCGATGACCAAGCGCGGCATCATCATCTTCGTCGGCGCCACCGGCACGGGCAAGTCCACCTCGCTGGCGGCGATGATCGGCTACCGCAACCAGAACTCGACCGGGCACATCATCACCATCGAGGACCCGATCGAGTTCGTGCACAAGCACGAGGGCTGCATCATCACCCAGCGCGAGGTCGGCATCGACACCGACAGCTGGGAGAACGCGCTGAAGAACACCCTGCGCCAGGCGCCGGACGTGATCATGATCGGCGAGGTGCGGACCCGCGAGGGCATGGACCATGCGATCGCTTTCGCCGAAACCGGCCACCTGGTGCTGTGCACCCTGCACGCCAACAACGCCAACCAGGCGATGGACCGCATCATCAACTTCTTCCCCGAGGACCGTCGCGGCCAGCTGCTGATGGACCTCTCGCTCAACCTCAAGGGCGTGGTCGCGCAACAGCTGATCCCGACGCCCGACGGCAAGGGCCGGCGGGTGGCGATGGAGATCCTGCTGGGCACGCCGCTGGTGCAGGACTACATCCGCGACGGCGAGATCCACAAGCTCAAGGAAGTCATGAAGGAGTCGACCAACCTGGGCATGAAGACCTTCGACCAGGCGCTGTTCGAGCTCTACCAGGCCGGCGAGATCTCCTACGAGGACGCGCTGCGCTTCGCCGACTCGCAGAACGAGGTGCGCCTGCGGATCAAGCTCGCCCAGGGCGGCGACGCGCGCACGCTGTCGCAGGGGCTGGACGGGGTGGAGATCGCCGAGGTCCGCTGAACGGGCAGGCCCGCGGGGCAGCGAAGTCGCGCATGGATGCCGCAGGCGCCGGACCGGACATCCTCCTGCTTCGCGACTGGCTGCCGGCCGCGGAGGCCACGCGCCTGGCTGCCGCCCTGCACGACGGGCTGGAGTGGCAGGTGCACCGGGTGCGCATGTTCGGGCGCGAGTCCGATTCGCCGCGGCTCAGCTGCTGGATCGGCGATCCGGGTACCGACTACCGCTACTCGGGCGTTCGCCACGCCCCGCATCCCTGGCCGCGCATCCTGCGTCCGCTGCGCGGTCGGCTGGCCGGCGAGACGGGCGAGGACTTCAACAGCGTCCTGGCCAACCTGTACCGCGACGGGCGCGACAGCATGGGCTGGCACAGCGACGACGAACCGGAACTGGGCGCGCGCCCGGTGATCGCGTCGTTGAGCCTTGGCGCCACGCGCCGTTTCCTGTTGCGACACCGGCGCGACGCGGGGCGCAGGGTCGCGCTCGACCTGCCGCACGGCAGCCTGCTGGTGATGCGCGGCGACACGCAGGCGCAATGGCGTCACGCGCTGCCCCGTACAGCGCGCGTGGTGGAGCCGCGGATCAACCTGACGTTCCGCCGGATCCTGACCGGCTGACGCGTGGCGCACGCGGGCGGTGGCGTGCACGCACGTCCCGCCTCAGCCCCGCTCCCCCGGATGCGCCTGACGCAGGTGCGTGTCGCCCGACGACAGGATCCAGTGCGCCAGCTCGCCCGTCACGCGCTCGATGCCGCGCGAGAACGCCTCCGCGACCAGCCGGACCTCGGTTCCGGCGGCCGGCTCGACGTGCCGGAAGGTACGCGAGGCGACGATGAACTGGTCGCCCGAATGGATCAGCTTGGCGTTGAACTCGATCGCCGCGGACGGCACCGCGTTGCCGGCGTAGTCGGCCTCGAACCGGCGTACGTCCATGACCAGCTTGTAATCCGCGGCGATGCCCGAACCCTGACGGGCGACGGCCGGGATCCGCCCGGAATCCTCCAGCGCCCGCAGCAACGCGTCCTGCAGCATGTCCGGCGGCGGCTTGGCCCAGCTGGCGCCGCGATAGACCTGCACCTCGCCCGGCGTCGGGCGAACGGCGATGCGCGCGCTGTCGACGATGCGCGCGGCCTGCGGCGATGCCAGCGCCAGCTGCCAGGTCACGGTTGGCGAGGAGTCGTCGAGCGTGACGCGCGGGTCGGGCGCGTAGATGGTGGTCGGTTCGCGCTCGCCGCCGCCGAGCAGGGAGCAGCCGACCAGCGCCAGCGCGAGTGCCACGGCGACGAGAGGACGGGTGCCGGCGCGAAGCGGGGTGGACGTCGCTGGCCGACGGTGGTCGGGTGCCGGTGTGCTCACGGTTCGAACTCCTTGGGGGCGTCGCGTCCGAGCAGGTACTGCGCGGGATTGCCGTCGAGGCGGTCGCTGATCCGGCGCAGGTCGCGCACCAGGCCGCGCAGCTCGCCCAGGGTGGGGCCGAGCTGGGCGAGGCCATCGTTGGCGAAGCTGCTGATCGCGGCCCGGTTCTCGTTGAGGATGGCGTCCGCGCCGCCGGCTGCCGAATCGATCCGGCCCAGGGTGGTGTCGATCTTGGCCACCAGCGCCGGCAACTGCTGGGCGAGCTCGCGGTCGAAGGTGTCCAGCGTGCGGTTGGCGGAGGCCATGGTCACGTTCAGCTGCTCGCTGGCGACGCGCGCGTTGATCAGGATCTCGCGCATGTCCTGGCGTTGTTCGGCGATCGCGCCGGTCATGCTCTGGATGTTGTCCAGCGTGGCGGTGAAACGCTGCACGTTCTCCTCGCTGAGCATGTTGTCCAGGCGCTCGACCAGGCGGTTGGCGGTGTCGGCGATGTTCTGCAGGGCCGACGCCTCGGTCTCGATCACGGGCAGGCCGCCGTCGGGGCCGGAACGCAACGGCGGAGCCTCGGGACTGCCGCCGGTCAGCTGGATGATCGGCGGGCCGGTGAGGCTGGTCATGGACAGGCGTGCGCGGGTATCGGACTTGACCGGCGCATCGGCCTGCAGCCGCAGCCGGGCGATCACCTGGCGCGGATCGTTGGGCGCCAGCATCAGGTCCTCCACCGTGCCGACGGCGATGCCGTTGTAATGCACGCTGCCGCCCTCGGTGAGTCCGGTGACCGGTTCGCGGAACACGACGTGGTACTCGTGCCAGCTGCGGTCGGAAGAGTACTTCGCCGCCCACAGCGCGAACAGCAGCAGGAAGACGGTCACCCCGATGGTGAAAGCGCCGATCAGCACGTAGTTGGCTTTGGTTTCCATCTCAGCTGTCCTCAGCGGCGGCCGCCGCGTGCGCCGCGCGCCCGCGCGGGCCATGGAAGTAGTCCTGGATCCAGGGGTGGTCGTTGCGCTCGATCTCCTCGAGCGGCGCCACCGCGACGACCTTGCGGTCTGCGAGCACGGCGACACGGTCGCAGATCGCATACAGCGTGTCGAGATCGTGTGTGATCAGGAAGACGGTCAGTCCCAGCGCCTCCTGCAGCGTGCGGATCAGGCGGTCGAACGCCGCCGCGCCGATCGGGTCCAGGCCCGCGGTGGGTTCGTCCAGGAACAGCAGCGGCGGGTCGAGCGCCAGCGCGCGGGCGAGCGCGGCCCGCTTGCGCATGCCGCCCGACAGCTGCGAGGGCAGCTTGTCCAGGGCATCGGCCGGCAGTCCCGCGAGCCGCACCTTGAGCAGGGCCAGCTCGTAGCGCAGCGACTCGGGCAGGCCCGGATGGTGCTCCTTGAGCGGCACCTGCACGTTCTCGCCGACGGTGAGCGAGGAGAACAGCGCGCCATCCTGGAACAGCACGCCGGTGTTGCGCTCGATGTGCAGGCGGTCGCCCGGATCGTCCGAGCGCGGGTCCACGCCCAGCACCGAGATCTCGCCCGCGTCGGGCCTGCGCAGCCCGATCAGCGAGCGCATCAGCACCGACTTGCCGCTGCCCGAACCACCGACCACGCCCAGGATCTCGCCGCGTTGGACGTCCAGATCCAGCCCCTCGTGCACCGTCTGCGCACCGAAGCGGTTGACCATGCCGCGGACGCGGATCAGCGGCGCATCCGCGCCGCTGGCGTGATTGTTGATGGGTGATTGGTGATCGGCAACAGCGCCACCCTCCGGTCCTCCGGACCGGCTCCGACGTCCCTGTTTTTTCTTCGGATCACCAATCACGAATCACCAATCACCAATCCATGTACATGAACCAGATCGCGGCGAACGCGTCGAACACGATCACCAGCGAGATCGTCTGCACCACGGCCGAGGTGGTCCGTTCGCCCACGGACTGCGCCGTGCCCTTGACCTGCATGCCCTCGAGGCAGCCGATCAGGCCGATGACCAGGGCGAACAGCGGGGCCTTGGACATGCCGATCAGGAAGTGGCGGATCTCCATCTCCTGGTGCATGCGCGCCAGATAGGCCTGCGGCGGGATGTCCAGGCTGAAAGCGCCCACCGACAGGCCGCCCAGCAGTCCGGCAACCATGGCGATGAAGGTCAGCAGGGGCAGCATCACCAGCAGCGCGATCAGGCGCGGGATGACCAGCAGCTCCACCGGGTCAAGGCCCAGGGTGCGGATCGCGTCCACCTCCTCGCGGCTCACCATGGCGCCGATCTGCGCGGTGAACGCGCTGGCGGTGCGGCCGGCAAGCAGGATCGCGGTCAGCAGCACGCCGAACTCGCGCAGGAAGGCGATCGACACCAGTTCCACCACGAAGATCGTGGCCCCGAAGTCGGCCAGGATCTGCGCGCCGAGGAAGGCGATCACCGCGCCGACCAGGTAGGAGAGCAGGGCCACCAGTGGCACCGCATCCAGGCCGACCTGCTCCATGTGGTGCACCGTCGGCGTCAGCCGGAAGCGGCGTGGCTCGAGGATCGTGCGGCCGAGCTTGAGCAGGGTCTCGCCGAGGAAGCTCACCAGGGCCACGACTTCCCGGGCGTTGTCGTGCACGGCGTGTCCCAGCCGCGCCAGTGCCGCGGCGAAGCCGTACTCGCGCCGGGGCTTCGGTCGCTCGTCGTGGATGTCCTCGATCGCCGACACCAGGGCGCGGTGGTCTTCGCGGAAGCGGAAGGCCTGGTAGTCCAGGTCCCGCCGCTTGGCGTAGCGCAGCAGCTGCAGCACGCCCAGCGAATCGAGCCGGTCGACGGCGGTGGCGTCGATCGTCGCGACCGTGTCCGGCGCATCGCGCAGCATCCCGGCGATGCTGGCGGCATGCTCCAGCGTCCAGCATCCGGCCAGGCGAAGCGACGTCTTGTCGTCCGGATCGGCTCCGGCGGTGGGCGGCGTCTGACTGGATGCACTCATCGCCGGCGAGGATACAGGCATCGACGTGCAAGGACAGGTGCACGGCGGCGGTGCGGCGCCGGGCCGGCCATGCGATCCTGTCCGCATGTCCAGCGACACCGTGCCTGCCACCGCCGCCTACGCGATCCGGATCGCCTTCATCGTCGAGCTGGCCGGGCACCTGCACCGGAACGGGACGACGGCGCAGCGCCTGGAAGGCGCGATCGTGTCGGTTGCCCGGCGGCTGGGACTCGACTGCGAACCCTGGAGCAACCCCACCGGGCTGATCCTGAGTTTCAGCGATCCGCAACGGCCGCCGGGCGAGAGCGATACCACCCGCGTGATCCGGCTACCTCCCGGGGAGACCAACCTGTCCAGGCTGTGCGAGGCCGACCGCATCGCGGAGGAGGTCACCGCGGGACGCCTCGGCATCGCCGAGGGCCACGCCGCGCTGCGCGCGCTCGACCGTGCCGCGGACTGGCGCGTGCACCTGCGCCAGACGCTCGGCTTCGGACTGGCGGCCGCCAGCGTGGCCGGCCTGCTGCGGCTGCCGTGGCTGGACATCGCCACGGCCGCCGTGATCGGGACCCTGATCGGGCTGCTGCTCTGGGCGAGCCGCAACAGCGCGCAGATGCGCGAAGCCGACGATGCCATCGCCGGCATGCTCGCCGGCGGCCTGGCGGCGCTGGTGGCGGTATTTGTCGGCCCGCTCAACCTCAATACCGTGGTGATCGCGTCCATGATCGTGCTGATGCCCGGGATGGCGCTGACCAACGCCTTCAGCGAACTCACCAGCCAGCACCTGATGTCGGGCACCGCGCGGCTGTTCGGGGCGATGTCCACCCTGCTCAAGCTCACCGTCGGCACCATGATCGCGCTGACCGTGGTGCAACTGGTGGGGCTGGAACCGCAGGTGCGTGCCTGGCGGCCGCAGCCGGACTGGGTGGAGTGGTGCGCGGTGGTCACGGCTGCCTGGGCGTTCGCAGCCCTGTTCCGCGCGGCGCGACGCGACTATCTGCTGGTGATGGGCGCCGCGATCACCGGCTACGAGATCTCGCGGCTTGGCGGGCAGTGGCTGGGCAGCCCGGCGGGCGTATTCCTCTCGGCGCTGGTCATCACCGCGGCGGGCAACGGCTATGCGCGGTGGATGAACCGTCCTGGGGCACTGATCCGCGTGCCCGGCATCATCATGCTGGTGCCGGGAAGCACCAGCCTGCGCAGCCTGCTGGTCGCGGTGCAGCAGCAGGACATGTCGGCCGGCCAGGGGGCGGCGATCGCGGTGCTCAACGTGCTGCTGGCGCTGGTGGCGGGGCTGCTGATCGGCAACCTGCTGCTGCCGGCCCGCCGCGACCTCTGAGGCAACTGGAAACGCCGGCGCTGGCCGGCGTTCCAGATCGCACCCGGGAAGGCGGCGTTACTTGATCAGGAAGTCCTCAGGCTTCTTGCCCTTCTTGACCAGCGCCGCCATCCAGCGCGGCTGCTTGCCCCGGCCGGTCCAGGTTTCCTCCGGGTTGCCGGGATTGCGGTATTTCGGCGGCACCTTGCCGAGCTTGCGACCCTTGCTCGCGGATGCGCGCTTGGCGGCCTTCCTCGGCGCGGCGGCACGGGTTCCGCCACGGCGCGCAGCGGCACCGAACAGTTCTTCGATCGAATAGCCTTCGGCCGCGGCGAAATCGACGATCCGCTTGCGGATCGCGGCGATGGGCTTGCGCTTCTTCAGCGCAGTCTTGCGCTGGCGTGCGGCGCTGATCAGCGCATCGAGTTCCTTGGGCGAAAGTGCGTTCAGATCGATTGCCATCCAGATGACTCCATAACGGGAAAGGGGAATGGCCGGTCCCTGGCGCCGCGTCATGGTAATGGAATGGCGCGTTTCCGGAAAATCAGCCCCCAGGGCGCGCCGCGCGTCCGCAGATTATCTGCGGCATATTGCGCCTGATTCTCGCCGGTCCCCGGCTGGCGACCGCAGGTGGGGGAGGTGTGCGCGCCGATGCCCGCTGCGGCACTCGGTGCCGCAGATCCACCGCGCTTGGCGAGCGGAACGGCGGGTGCGGCGGATCCCACGGCGGCCCGGTGCATCGTCCGTCGCGGCGCCCGGTCCGTGTCTGGCCCCTGCGGACACCCGCCAGCCCGCGCAGCCCGATGCGGCGCTGTCGCGGTGCGGTTATCCGGCGAGCAGGCGCGACAGCAGCGCCTCGCGGTCGAGGTTCACGGACTCCGAATCGGTGCGCGCGCGATACTCGTAGGTGCCGGCCGCGAGCCCGCGTTCGGACACGACGATCCGGTGCGGAATGCCGATCAGTTCGATGTCGGCGAACATCGGGCCCGGACGCAGGCCGCGATCGTCGAGCGCGGTGTCGATGCCCGCGCCGGCGAGTTCGCGGTACAGGGCCTCGGCCGCGGCCGCCACCCCGGTGTTGCCCTTGGGATTGATCACGCACACCACCGCCTGCCAGGGGGCCATGGGCGCGGGCCAGACGATGCCCGATGCGTCGTGGTTCTGTTCGATCGCGGCAGCGACGATGCGCGACACGCCGATGCCGTAGCAACCCATCGCCGGGTGCACGGCCCTGCCGGCCTCGTCGAGCACGGTGCACTGCATCGATTCGGAATAGCGCCGCCCCAGCGCGAACACGTGGCCGACCTCGATGCCCCGCGCGAGCGCGAGCGTGCCCCGGCCGTCGGGCGAGGGATCACCGGCGACCACGTTGCGGATATCGGCCACGAGGTCGGGTTCGGGCAGGTCGCGGCCCCAGTTGACGCCGGCGATGTGGAAGCCGTCCTCGTTGGCGCCCACGACGAAATCGGCCATGGCCGCCACGGCCCGGTCCGCGATGATGCGGATCGGCCGCTTCGCACCGATGGGGCCGAGGAAGCCGGGGTCGGCGCCGAGGTGCGCGCGGATCTCCGCCTCGGTGGCGAGCCGGTAGTCGGCCATGCCCGGCAGCTTCGCGAGCTTGATCTCGTTGACCAGGTGGTCGCCGCGCACCAGCGCCAGCACGAAGCCGTCATCGCCCCACAGCGCCACCGACTTGGCGGTGCGCTGCAGCGCGATACCCAGCAGGGCGGCCACGTCCTCGCAGGTCTTCTGGGTGGGCGTTTCCACCTTGCGCAGGTCCTCGCAGGCCGGCGCGCGTTCGCCGGGCGCCACCGCCTCGGCCAGCTCGACGTTGGCCGCGTAGTCCGAATCATGCGAGAACGCCAGCGCGTCCTCGCCCGAGTCGGCCAGCACGTGGAACTCGTGGGAGGCACTGCCGCCGATCGCGCCGGTGTCTGCCGCCACCGCGCGAAACTTCAGCCCGAGGCGGGCGAAGATGCGCGTGTAGGTGTCGTACATGTTGCCGTACTCGCGCTGCAGGTCCTCGTCGCTGACGTGGAACGAGTACGCGTCCTTCATGATGAATTCGCGTGCGCGCATCACCCCGAAGCGGGGACGGATCTCGTCGCGGAACTTCGCCGTGACCTGGTACAGGTTGACCGGCAGCTGCTTGTAGCTGGCGAATTCCTGGCGGAAGAAGTCGGTCACCGCCTCCTCGGCGGTCGGGGTGAAACAGTAGTCCTGCTCCTTGCGGTCGCGGATCTTGAGCAGTTGCGGACCGAACTTCTGCCAGCGCCCGGTCTCCTCCCACAGCTCCTTGGGCTGCACCGACGGCATCGCCATCTCGATCGCCCCGGCGCGGTCCATCTCCTCGCGCACGATCGCCTCGACCTTGCGCAGCACCCGCAGCCCGAGCGGCGACCAGGTGTACAGGCCCGCGGCCAGGCGCCGTACCATGCCCGCCCGCAGCATCAGCTGGTGGCTGACGATCTCGGCATCGGCGGGGGTTTCCTTTTCGGTACGGAGGTGGAACTGCGACAGGCGCATCGTCGGGCTCGGAACGGCGGGACGCGCATTCTGCCATGCGTGCCGCGCCGGTTCCGGTCGCGGTCAGCGCGCGGCTTCGACCGCGGGATCGGGATCGATGACGTTGCGCCGCTCCAGCGCGGCGACGTCCACTACCGTGTAGGGGCGCCCCTGGGGCGGTATGTCGGTGATCTGGACGATGCCGGCGTCATCGCGCCAGCGGTACAGCGTCGGTCCGGCCTGGGCTCCGGCGGCCGCGCCGGCCCCGGGCGTCGCGGAAGCCTCCGGCGGCTGCGCGGGCGTGGATTGCGGTTCGCGCGCCAGCCACCAGGCCAGCGCGCCTGCGCCGAGGATGCCTGCGACGATCGCCCAGGCCGTGCGCATCGCTCAGGTGGACGGCGAGCCGGTCGGGGTGCAGTAGGTCTTGACCGCGGCGTTGGCCAGTTCCAGCTGGCTGGCCCGCTCGGCGTCGTTGAGCGCGCGGCCCGGCTTGCCTTCGCTGTCGGCCTCGTACACCGGGCGACCGCTGCCCAGCGCGGCGAGGTTGGCCTTCGCCACGGCGCAACGGTCGTTCTCGTCCACGCCCGGGGTCGCGGTCGCGGTCGCCTGCACGCCGCCGGCGCGATCGCCGCTCATGACGCGCTGCTGGTAGCTGCCTTTCGCTGGCGGCGTCTGCGAGTAGTGGGTGACGCCGTTGGCGTCTTTCCACTGGTAGACCTCGCCGCCGTGGACGGCGGATGCAGCCAGCAGGCCGGCGGCGGCGAGCGCCAGGATCGGGAGGCGGTGCATCGGCAGGCTCCTGGGGGGACGCATTGGTATCCGGCCCGGATTGCAGCATCGCGCAGGCTGGCACGCAAGCACGGCGCCGCGGAAACGTGAACAGGTGAGCGCCAGGCGCGTCCCGGGGGGAGCGGAGCGCGGCGGGCGGCGGCCCGGTCTGGCGCTACACTGCCCGGATGGATCATCCGACCCCAGCGCCGCCGCGCGGCCGCGGCATCTACCTGCTGCCCAACCTGTTCACCACGGGCGGCCTGTTCGGCGGCTTCTTCGCGATCATCGCCGCCTCTCAGGGGCGCTACGGCGCGGCCTGCATCGCCATCTTCGTGGCCGCGATCCTGGACGGGATAGACGGCCGCGTGGCGCGCCTGACCAATACCCAGAGCGAATTCGGCGTGCAGTACGACTCGCTCGCCGACCTGATCAGCTTCGGCATGGCGCCTGCGCTGGTGATGTACCACTGGTCGCTGGTGTCGATGAAGCTCGACGGACCCACGCTGGGCAAGATCGGCTGGCTGGCGGCCTTCCTCTACGCGGCCTGCGCCGCGCTGCGGTTGGCCCGGTTCAACAGCCAGGTGGGGACGGTGGACCGGCGCTGGTTCGTCGGCCTGGCCAGTCCCGCCGCGGCCGGGCTGATGGCGAGCTTCGTGTGGACCTGCGACGAACTGGGCTTCGTGGGCGAGGAACTGCGCTACGGCGCACTGGCGGTCACGGTGATCGCCGGCCTGCTGATGGTCAGCCGGCTGCGCTACAGCAGCTTCAAGGGCAGCGGCACCGGACTGAAGGCCGAGCGGGTGCCGTTCGTGGCCTTGCTGATCGCGGTCGGCGTGCTGATCGCGCTGTGGGTCGACCCCCCCAAGACCCTGCTCATCGCGGCCACCCTGTACGCATTGTCCGGGCCGGCGCTGTGGTTCTGGCGCCGCCACGAGGGTGCACGCGCGGAGACGCCGTGAACTGGGATCCGTTCCAGCGCGATGCCCTGGAGGCGATGGGCCTGCGGCTGTACGCGGTGCAGGGCGCGCAGGCGGGTACGGCGGCGCGCGGGGACAGGCCGCGAGCTGTCGCGCAATCGGGCCCGGAGGCGGCGGCAGCCGGAACGGGCGACGACCCGCTGTTGCACGCGCTGCTGCGCGCCTGCGGCCGGCGGGTCGATGACGCGGAGGCGCTGGCGTTCTGCCGGTCCCTCGTGCCGCCGGGCGGCCTGCGTGAGGCATCGACGCGCCGTGCGCTGTGGCCGCGGCTGCGAGCCCTGCGGTCCCGGTCCTCGCGGTGAACGCGCTCGCGGTCGACGCCGGACAGGTCCGCGCCGCGCTGCGTCCGATGCGCGAGGACGACCTGGACCGGGTGATGGCGATCGAGCTGCGCGCCTATCCGTTTCCCTGGACCGCCGGGATCTTCCGCGACTGCCTGCGTGCCGGCTATCCGGCCTGGGTGCTGGTGCAGGACGGCCGCATCATCGGCTACGGCGTACTGAGCGTCGCCGCAGGCGAAGCCCACGTGCTCAACGTCTGCATCGATCCGGCCGACCAGGGCCGTGGCTACGGGCGTCGCCTGTTGCGGGCGCTGGTGCTCGCGGCCCGCGGCCAGGGCGCACAGCGGGTGTACCTGGAGGTGCGCCCCTCAAACCCCCACGCCATCGCCCTGTACCACGACGAGGGCTTCAACGAGATCGGCCGTCGGCCGCGCTACTACCCCGCGCACGAGGGCCGCGAAGACGCGATCGTCATGGCACGGGAATTGGTGGCCGACGACATCAGCACGATGCCGCCGCTGTAACCGCGGCGGCGCGGGCGCAGCGGACGGGCCGTCCGCTACGACAGGCGTGCGCGCTGCGCGGCCAGGGCGCCGTGCTGTGCGGTCCAGTCGGCCAGGCGCTGGCGCTCCTGCTCCACCACCGCAGCGGGGACCTTGTCGCTGAACTTCGCCAGCTTGGCGGCGCTCTTGTCCTTCTCCGAGGCCACGCGCGCCAGCTCCTTGTCCAGGCGCGCGCGCTCGGCGTCCAGGTCGACGAGTCCTTCGAGCGGCACGAACAGCTTCAGTTCGCCGACCAGGCCGCCCGCCGACGGCGGTGGCTCGCCGTCGATGGCGTCGATCCCCGCCAGGCGGTTCAGGAAACGCAGCTGTGCGTCGAAACGGTGCAGGCGCGAGCAGTCGTCTTCGTTGCCGGCCTGCACCAGCAGCGGCACCTGGCGCGAGGGCGGGACACCCAGTTCGCTGCGGATGCGGCGCAGGGCGGTGACCATGGCCTTGAGCCATTCGACGTCGGCCTCGGCGCGGGCGTGGTCGCCGCCGAAGTCGGTGGGCTGCGGATAGGGCTGCAGCGAGATGGTGTCGCCCTGGAGTCCCAGGCGCGGCGCGACCTGCCGCCACAGTTCCTCGGTCACGAACGGAACAAGCGGGTGCAGCAGGCGCAACAGGGCCTCGAGCACGGCCAGCAGGGTGTGGCGGGTACTGTCCGCGGCCGCGGCATCGCTGCCCTGCAGCGCGGGTTTCGCCAGCTCCACGAACCAGTCGCAGTACTCGTTCCAGGCGAACTCGTACAGGGTCTGCGCCAGCAGGTCGAAGCGGTAGCTGGCGAAATGCGCCTGCGCCTCCGCGGCGGTCTTCGCCAGGCGCGAGAGGATCCACTTCTCCGTATCGGTCGCCGGCGCATGCGCGACCGGCGCCACGAAGCCTTCGGTGTTCATCAGCACGAAGCGGGTGGCATTCCACAGCTTGTTGCAGAAGTTCTTGTAGCCCTCGGCACGGCCGAGGTCGAACTTGATGTCGCGGCCGGGGCCGGCGAGGGCGGCCATGGTGAAGCGCAGCGGATCGGCACCGTGCGCGGCGATGCCCTCGGGAAACTCCTTGCGCGTGGCCTTCTCGATCTTCGGCGCGTCGGTCGGCTTCATCAGGCCGCTGGTGCGCTTGGCGACCAGCGCGTCGGCGCTGATGCCGTCGATGATGTCGAGCGGATCGAGCACGTTGCCCTTGGACTTGGACATTTTCTGTCCGTCCTTGTCCCGCACCAGGCCGGTGATGTATACGTCGTTGAAGGCGACCTTGCCTGTCAGCGCATCGGTCATCATGACCATGCGCGCGACCCAGAAGAAGATGATGTCGAAGCCGGTGACCAGCACGCTGGTGGGCAGGAAGTCGTCGAAGCCGCGCTCGCGCATGGCCGCCTCGTCCGGCCAGCCGAGGGTGCTGAACGGCCACAACGCCGAGGAGAACCAGGTTTCCAGCACGTCCTCGTCCTGGCGCAGCGGCACCTCGTCGCCGATGCCGCCGCGCGTGCGGGCCTCGGCCTCGTCGCGGCCGACGTACACGTTGCCGTCCGGGTCGAACCACGCCGGGATGCGGTGCCCCCACCAGAGCTGGCGGCTGATGGTCCAGTCCTGGATGTTCTCCATCCAGTGGCGGTAGGTGTTGATCCAGTTCGGCGGCACGAACTTCACCGCGCCGTTCTCGACCAGCTCCATGCCGCGCCGCCCGAGCTCGTCCATGCGCACGAACCACTGGTCGGTGAGATAGGGTTCGATCACCTGGCCGCTGCGGTCGCCGAAAGGCTGCATGATCGGCTTGGCGTCGACCACCGGCTCGCCGTCCGCGCCGGTCACCGCCAGGCCCTCGGCGGTGATCGCCTCGACCACGCGCCGGCGCGCTTCGTAGCGGTCCAGTCCGCGCAGTTCCTCGGGCACCAGGTTGACCGCGCCGACGTCGTCCGGGCCGCGTTCGCCGCGCGCGATCGCGCCCGCGATCGCCGCGCTCTCGGCATATGACAGGCCGTCGCTGCGCATGCGCGCCGAGCCGTCCATCAGCGCGTACAGCGGCAGGCGGTTGCGTTGGGCCACGCCGTAGTCGTTGAAGTCGTGCGCGCCGGTGATCTTGACCGCACCGGAGCCGAATTCCGGGTCGGGATACTCGTCGGTGATGATCGGCACCAGGCGGCGGTGTTCCCTGGGTCCCACCGGGATCTCGCACAGCTTGCCCACGATCGGCGCGTAGCGCGCATCCGACGGGTGCACCGCCACCGCGCCGTCGCCGAGCATGGTCTCCGGGCGGGTGGTGGCGATGGAGATGTAGTCGCGGGTCTCGCGCAGCACTTCGTTGCCGTCGGCGTCGCGCTCGACGTACTCGTAGGTTTCGCCGCCGGCCAGCGGATACTTGAAGTGCCACATGTGGCCGGGCACCTCGCGGTTCTCGACCTCAAGGTCGGAGATCGCGGTGTTGAGCACCGGATCCCAGTTGACCAGGCGCTTGCCGCGATAGACCAGGCCCTTCTCGTGCAGGCGGACGAAGGCCTCGACCACCGCGTTGGACGGGCCCTCGTCCATGGTGAAGACCTTGCGCGACCAGTCGCCCGACGTGCCCAGGCGGCGCATCTGCCGCTCGATGGTGTCGCCCGAGTGCTGCTTCCACTCCCACACCTTGGCGATGAAGCCTTCGCGCCCCAGCGAATCGCGCGTCTCGCCGGTGCCGGCGATGGCGAGGTTGCGGCTGACCACCATCTCGGTGGCGATGCCGGCGTGGTCGGTGCCCATCTGCCACAGCGTGCGGTAGCCGCGCATGCGGTGGTAGCGCACCAGCGCGTCCTGCAGCGTGTGCTGGAACGCATGGCCCATGTGCAGGGTGCCGGTCACGTTCGGCGGCGGCAGCAGGATGGTGTAGGCCGGGCCGTCGCCGCGCGGGGCGAACACGCCCCTGGCCTCCCACTCCGCATACAGGCGGGACTCGAAGTTGCCGGGATCGTACGAGGGCGCGAGGGACATAGGGCGGTGATTGGTGATTCGTAAGTGGTGATTCGCAAGAGCAGGTTCGTGGCGGGAGGGTGAGCCGCGTTTTCGAATCACCAATCACCAATCACGAATCGCTGCTTTCCTACATGTCGTACTTGCTGAGCGTCAGTCCCTGCGCCTTGTAATGCTTCCAGCGCTCGCGCAGCGGGCCGCGCGCGGATTCGTCGGCGGGCACCACCTCGAGCACGCGCTCGAATCCGCCGGCCACGGGCGCATCGCGCAGGTTGATCACCAGCGCGCGCATCGCCGCGTCGGTCTGCGGGTCGGCGATGAGCACGGGAGTCACCTCGTCGTCCTCGTCGCGTCCGGCGATCTGGTGCGGGATGTACTCGTCCTCGCCCATGTCCCAGAGTAGGTCATCGAGTTCCTCGGCCTGCGCGGTGTCGCGCGCCAGCACCAGGGTCCACAGCTCGGCCGCGTAGGCCTTGCGCACCAGCTCGCAGACCAGCCGCAGCGGCTGCTCGCGAAAGCGCGGCTTGGCGATCAGGTAGAAGTCGGCGCGGGGCATGGGGGCGGTGGTTCGTGAGTGGTGATCCGGAGCGGGGCTGGGCCGGTGCGTCGGCAGCCCGCCGTGCTCTTGCCGATCACCAATCACCAATGACGAATCACGCCGCGCTGCCCGCGGCGCGGTCGATCAGCCACTGGCTCAGCAGGCCCACCGGGCGCCCGGTGGCCATGCCCATCTTGCCGTCGCCGCTGGCGCTGCCGGCGATGTCCAGGTGCGCCCAGCGCTGGCCCTCGGTGAAGCGCGAGAGGAAACAGCCCGCGGTGATCGCACCGCCCCAGCGGCCGCCGATGTTGTAGACGTCGGCGAAGTTCGACTCGAGCAGGGTCTGGTACTCGTCCCACAGCGGCAGGCGCCAGGCGCGGTCGAACACGTGCTCGCCCGCCTCGAGCAGCTCGGCCGACAGGTCGTCGTGCTTGCTCATCAGGCCCGATGCGAAGCGCCCCAGCGCGACCATGCAGGCGCCGGTCAGGGTCGCCACGTCGACCAGCGCCCTGGGCTTGAAACGCTCGGCGTAGGTCAGTGCGTCGCACAGGATCAGCCGCCCTTCGGCGTCGGTATTGCCCACTTCGATGGTCTTGCCGGCCATGCTGGTGATCACGTCCGAAGGCCGGTAGCTGTTGCCGTCGATCGCGTTCTCGACCGCGGGCACGATGACCACCAGGTTGATCGGCAGCTCCATGCCGACCGCCGACACGAACGTTCCCATCACGCCGGCGGCGCCGCACATGTCGAATTTCATCTCCTCGATGCCGCCCTGCGTCTTGAGGTTGACGCCGCCGGTGTCGAAGGTGATGCCCTTGCCGACCAGCACGTAGGGGGCGCTGTCGCCGCCGTTGTTCCACTTCAGCACGACCAGGCGGGGGCGGTTGGTCGAGCCGCGCGCGACCGCGAGCAGGGCACCCATGCCCAGCTGTTCCATCTGCACCTCGTCCAGGATCTCGGCCTCGGCCCTGTCGAAGCGCGCGGCGAAGGCCTGCGCCTGTTCGGCGACATAGGCGGGATTGCAGATGTTCGGGGGCAGGTTGCCCAGCTCACGCGCGAACTTCACGCCCGCCGCGATCGCCTTGCCCTGCGCGAGCGCGGCGTCGTCCTCGCCCTGGACCGAGAGCGCCGACAGCCCGGTCTCGCTGCGCTTCTTGTTCTTGGGGCCCAGGGTGGTGGTATAGCGATAGGCGGCATGGTCGGCGGCGATCACCGCCTGGCGGATGTTCCAGGCCGCGTCTCGGTCCCGGACCGGCAGTTCGGACAGGGTGAACAGCGCCGACTTCACCGGACCGGTGCGCAGCGCGCGCACCGCGTCGGCAACGGCCTTGAGGTACTGGGCGACGCCGAACTTGGCCTTCTCGCCCAGGCCGACCACCAGCACCCGCGGAGCGGTCACGCCGGGCAGGTCGTGCACCAGCTGGCTGCGGCCGGTGGCCCCGGAGATGTCGCCGCGTGCGACCAGCGCGGCCAGGCGGCCCTCTCCATCGAGCGCCAGCGCGGCCGGGCTCAGCGCGCCGTCGGAAAAGGCGCCTACCACGACGCAGTCGGTGCCGGTGGTGCCCGGAGCCGAGCGGTTCAGGGTGAATTCGAGGGTCATCAATCAGATTCCGAAGGGTATTTCCGTACAATCGGCGCCCCGCGCAGTGCATGGCCGCCAGCCGCGTCGAAAGCGCCGCAGCCGCGGCCGGACGCAATGCCCTAGTCTAATCGAACCCCCGCCCGATGCCGAAGCTCGACAGCTACCTGTTCCGCGAATTCGCGCAGACCACGTTCGCGGCCCTGGTGGTGCTGATGGTGGTGAGCCTGGGCGGCGTGTTCGCCGACGTGCTCAAGGACATCGTCGGCGGGAAGGTGCCGGCCGGCATCATGCTGACCCAGCTGGGCCTGCAGTTGCTCAACTACCTGCCGCTGATCCTGCCGCTGGGCCTGATGCTGGGACTGCTGATGGGCGTGGGCCGGCTCTACCGCGACAGCGAGGCGCCGGTGCTGGCCTCGATCGGCGTCGGTCCGCGGCGCCTGCTGCGGCCGCTGCTGATGCTGGTGGTGCCCTTCGTGCTGGTGGTGGGGGCCTGCTCGCTGTGGCTGGGCCCCTGGGCGCGCGCCTATTCGCAGCAGATGATCGAGGCCGGCCAGCGGACGCTGCTGGTATCGGGCCTGGAGGCCGGCCGCTTCGTGGAGCTGCCCGGCGGTGGCGGCGTGGTGTACGCGAACTCGATGTCCAGCGACGGCACCTACCTGGGCCGGGTCTTCATCTACCGCCAGGACGAGGGGCGGATGGACATCACCTCGGCCCGCACGGGCACGCTCGCGGTCGACGGCAACACCCGCTACCTCAAGCTCGACGAGGGTTTCCGGGTCGAAGGGCCCATGGACGGCGGCAAGGATTTCCGGCTCATGCGCTACGCGTCCAACGAGGTGCGCCTGCCCGACGCCGACAGTTCCGACGACGGCAGCGACCCGGAGCTGCTGCCGACGCTGGCGCTGCTGCCCGACGGGCGCCCCGAAGCGCTCGCCCAGCTGCATTTCCGGCTGGCGCCGCCCCTGCTCGCCCTGGCCTTCGCCCTGCTCGCGGTGCCGCTGGCCCGGAGCCCACCGCGCCAGGCGCGCTGGGGACGCATCCTGCTTGGCCTGCTGGCCTATGTGTTCGGCGTGAACCTGATGCTGCTGGGCACCAACGCGCTGGCCTCGGGTCGGCTGCCGGCCGGCCTGGGCCTGTGGTGGCTGGTGCTGCCGCTGCTGGCGTTGGGACTGTGGATGTACTTCACCGACGGAAGGGTGAGGCGGGCGCGTCTGCCGCGCCTGGCCGGGGGCGCGCGATGAGGCCCTTCCCGAGGCTGCACGACCTGCTCGTCGCACGCGTGGTCATCGGCACCGTGCTGCTGACCTGGGCGGTGCTGACCGGGCTCGACCTGGTGCTGGCCATGGTCGACGAACTGCGCAGCGTGGGCCAGGGCAGCTACGACTTCCTGAAGGCGGTGAACTACATCGCCCATACCACGCCGCGTCGCGCCTACATGATGTTTCCCACGGCCGCGGTCATCGGCTCGCTGATGGGCCTGGGCCAGCTGGCGGCGAGTTCGGAGCTCACCGCGCTGCGCGCGCTTGGCGTATCGCGCAGGCGGCTGAGTCTCTCGGTGGCCCTGCCGCTGCTGATCCTCACCGCGCTGATGATGGTCAACGCCGAGACGGTCGGGCCGTGGGCGCAGCGCAGCGGCGACATGATGAAGTCCGCGGCGCGTTCGAACGACATGATCGTCGCGCAGTACTCCGGCCTGTGGGCGCGGGAGGGCGATACCTTTCTCAACGCCCAGTCGGGTCGCGAGCGCACCGAAGGCGATGCGCACTGGCTGGAACTCGATGACGTCCGGCTGTTCGAGTTCGACGAGGACGGGCGGCTGGCGTCCGTCGCCCGCGCCCGTCTGGCCGAGCACCGCGCCGACAGCGGCTGGCTGTTGCGCGACGTGCAGCGCACCTGGTTCGAAGAGCGCTCGGTCAGCCAGACCGACTCGGCCGAGGAACGCTGGGAGTCAAATCTGGACGCGGCGACGCTGGCCGCGAACGCGAGCAACATCTGGCGGCCGCGCTACATGACCGCCGCAGAGTTGCGGCAGGGCATCGACTACCGCAAACGCAACCAGCTGGACCCCAGCGAGTTCGAGGAGCACTACTGGGGCCACTGGTTCTATCCGCTCAATGTGCTGGCTTTGTGTCTGGCGGCGATTCCCTTCGCCTTCGGCAGCCTGCGCAGCGGCGGGCTGGGGCGGCGCCTGTTCATCGGCGTCGTGTTCGCGCTGGGGTTCTGGCTGCTGCAGACCCAGGTGGTCAAGCTCGCCGCCGTGTACGGTTTCGACTACCGCATCGCCTACCTGGTCCCGCCACTGGACATGCTGAC
>JAEXLY010000250.1 GCA_023444765.1 Pseudomonadota bacterium
GCCCCGGGCCGCTGTGCCGCGACGGTGACCATGCGCGACGCTGCGCGGACCTGTCCGTGTTCGTGCGCCAGAGCCATGCCGACCGCGACTGGGCCGCACTCGGCGCGCAGGTCGCGGCCCTGAAGGCGGAGGCACGATGGCCGCTGTAGCCCCGCCGCGCATCCACGGCGCGGGCCAGCGCGAATCCGCGTGGCGCGCGTCCCCTTGGCTGGCCGCATTGGACGAGCGGCCGGCCGCGCAACTGCTGCAGGGCCGACGCCGGCTGGTGCTGCTCTCGCCGCATCCCGATGACGAGACCCTCGCCTGCGGCGGCCTGCTGCGCGCCGCCAGCCAGGCCGGGCTCGACATCCACCTCGTGGCAGTCACCGATGGCGAAGCCTGCTATCCCGGCGATGCCGCCTGGACGCCCGAGCGCCTGCGCGAAGTGCGCCCGTGCGAAGTCATGCAGGCCTTCGACGCCCTCGGCGTGCGCGCGCAGGTGCAGCGCCTGGGCCTGCCCGATGGCGGAGTAGGGGCCCACGTCGATGCCATCGAAGCCGCGCTGCACACCCTGCTGCAGCCCGGCGACCTCGTGCTCGCACCCTGGGAGCAAGACGGCCATCCCGACCACGACGCCGTCGGCCGCGCCGCACTTGCCGCCGCGGCGCAACCGGGCCTGCGCCTGCTGCGCTATCCGGTATGGGCCTGGCACTGGCTGTCGCCGCACACCCGGCGTGCGCCGTTCGACGCGTTGCGCATGCCGCTCACGCCCGACACCGTCGCCCGCAAACAGCGCGCCATCGCCTGCTTCGCCTCGCAGCTGCAGGCCGACGCGCCGCACGCGCCCGCGCCAATCCTGCCGCCGCACGTCGTGGAGCGTTTCCACCGCCCGTTCGAGGTCTACCTGCCATGACGCTCGCGCGCTATTTCGAGCAGGTCTGGCAGGAAGGCGACGACCCCTTCGGCTACCGCACCCGCTGGTACGAAACCCGCAAGCGCGACCTGCTGTTGGCCACGCTGCCGCGCCCGGTGTTCCAGCGCGGCTGGGAGATCGGCTGCGCCAACGGCGAGCTGACCCGCATGCTGGCCACGCGCTGCGACGCCCTGCTGGGCACCGACCTCAACCCGCGCGCCGTGGCCGTGGCGCGCCAGCGCTGCGCCGGCCTCGGCGACGTCGAACTGCGCTGCATGGAACACCCGCGCGAATGGCCCGACGGCCGCTTCGACCTGGTCGTGGTCGGCGAGATGGGCTACTACCTGGGCGACACCGCCATGCAGGCCTTCGCCCACCGCATCGAAACCTCGCTCGCACCGGGCGCCGTGCTGCTGGCCTGCCACTGGCGCCACGGCTTCGACGGCCGCCACAGCGACACCCTCGACGTGCATGCCCGGCTGGCGGCCATCCCCGGCCTCACCCGCATTGCCCACTACCGCGACCCCGACTTCATCCTCGACTGCTGGAGCGGCGACACCACCTCGGTCGCGCAGCGCGAGGGCCTGCGATGATCGGCGTGCTGGTGCCCGCGCACAACGAGGAAGCCCTGATCGGCGACTGCCTGCGCTCCATCCTCGCCGCCACAAGGTCGCCCGCGCTGGCCGGCGAACGCGTCGAGGTGGTGGTGGCCCTGGACAGCTGCAGCGACGCCACCTTCGACGCCTGCGCCGCACTGGGCGTGCGCACCCTCGCCCTGGACGCCCACTGCGTCGGCCGCGCCCGCGCCGCCGCGGCCGACCTGCTGCTGCACGAAGGCGCGCGCTGGCTGGCCTCCACCGACGCCGACAGCCGCGTCCCTGCCGACTGGCTCGCCGCGCAGCTGGCCTGCAATGCCGACGCCTTCTTCGGCACCGTGCGCGTCGCCGACTGGCGCGACTTCGCCCCACGCGTGCGCGCCGCCTTCCTTGCCGGCGAGCACTACACCGACGACCACCCGCATGTGCACGGCGCCAACCTTGGCGTGAGTGCGCAGGCGTACCGCGCAGTTGGCGGATTTCCCGCGCTGCCGGCGCACGAAGATCGCGGCCTGCGTGATGCGCTGGAGCGCGGCGGCTTCACCATTGCCCGGCGTGCGAACCCCGCCGTCATTACCAGCGCCCGCAGGGATGCGCGGGCGCGCCAGGGGTTTGGGGATTACCTGTTGGCGCTGGAGGCGGCGGCGTGAACTGACGGGGCACCCGGCCAAACCTTGGGCGCAAGTCCCCCGGGCAGCCCGACGCGCCCCGTTCAGGCTGAAAGAAGCTTGCGATCCGAGCCCCTTTTGCGCATATTCGCTATTCGCGAATAGCGAATAAGGTGCGTCGTGGAACTCAAACCCCAAGAGTTGCTGGTGCTGCTGAAGGTTTCGGCGCACCCCACGCGCAAATACACATTTGCCGCGCTGGCCGAGGAACTCTCGATGAGCGCCGCCGAAGTCCATGCGAGCGTGAAGCGGGCCATCGCGGCAGGGCTGGTTCACCAGCGGGGGCGGGGCGACTGGTCGCCGATCCGTCCGGCGCTGCAGGAGTTCCTGCTGCACGGCGCGCGCTATGCGTTCCCCGCGGAAATCGGGCCGGCCAGGCGTGGCGTGCCCACCGCCCACGGCGCGCCTCCCCTGCAGGGGCTGCTACTGAGCGGCGACGAGACGCCGGTGTGGGCGCATCCGGAAGGCAGTGCACGGGGCCCGTCCATCTCGCCGATCTACCGCACGGCGCCACGGGCGGCGTTGGCCGATCCGGCGTTGCACCGCCTGCTGGCGCTGCTGGATGCCTTGCGCATCGGGCGCGCGCGCGAGCGCGAATTGGCGACGAAACTCCTGATTGAAGAACTGAGTGGCCTCGATGCGGCGGCCTGATCCCAACCTGCCGCATCTGCTTGCGATTGCAGAAGCGCTGGGCAGCCTGCGCGACCAGGTCGTGTTCATTGGCGGCTCCGCCGCAGGCCTGCTGCTGACCGATCCATTGGCCGAAGGCGTACGCCCCACGCTGGACGTGGATGCCGTGGTCGAAGCGCGTGACCTGATGCACTTCTACCGCATCGAAGCGCAGCTTGAGCAATGCGGCTTCATGCGCGATGCCGACAGCGGCGTAATCTGTCGCTGGAAGCACAAGCCGTCCGGCGTGGCGTTCGACCTGATGCCGGTGGATGTCGCTGTGCTGGGTTTCAGCAACCGCTGGTATGGCGAAGCCATCGCCACCGCGCAGCCGCTGCGACTTGCCGATGGGCTAGTCATCCGCGTGGTGGCCGCGCCGGCCTTCGTGGCCACCAAGCTTGAAGCATTCCTCAACCGCGGCAGGGGCGACTTCCTCTCCAGCCACGACTTGGAGGACGTTCTCAACGTCGTCGACGGTCGTGATGAGCTGATGGATGAGCTGCAGGGCGCGTCCAGCCAATTGCAGGGCTTCGTGGCCGAGACCTTTGCCATTCTGCTGGCCAAGCCCGATTTCACCAACAGCCTGCCTTGCCTCGTCGCGGATGCAGACCGGGCAGGCGTCGTGCGTGAGCGCCTTGAGCAGATGGCCAGGCCGCACACGCCAGAACAGGGAAACTGATCCGTGGCATCCAACGAACACAATCTCCAACGCTTCCTCGACGTGCTTGCCGAGTTGGGTAAGCAGGTCGGCATGCCGCGCAGCGCTTCGTTGCCGCGTTCAAGCACGCCGTGGGCACCACGCCCGCCGCCTACGTGCTCGACTGGCGCCTCGGCCTGGCCGCCACCCGCTTACGCGAGGGCAGGGCGGTGAAGCAGGTGGCCCACGAGCTGGGGCTCGCGGGGCGGGGCGTTGGCTAAGGGGTTTCGGAGGCGGTATGGGGCTTCGCCGAGTGACGAAGCGCAGAGATAACGGCCATGCGCTTGTTGCTTAGCCGCAGTATTCAGGCCGCCGCCCACTCGGCAGTCAGTTCCTCGGCCTGGCGGAGCACCGTCTCTGTGGCCTCTTCCTGTCTGTCGGGCGGATACTTGTAGCGACGCAGCAGCGTTCTCACCATCACCCGAAGCTTGGCGCGTACCGTTTCCCGCTTCGCCCAATCCACCGTCACGGAGCGCCGCAGGCTCTGCGTCAGCTCTACCGCGATTTTCTTCAACGTCTCGTCGCCCAGCTCCCGCACGGCGGCTTCGTTCGTCGCCAGTGCGTCGTAGAAGGCCACTTCGGACTGGCTGAGTCCCAGACGTTCGCCACGCTGTGCTGCTTCCTGGAACTTCCTGGCCATCTCGATCAGTTCTTCGATGACCTGCGCGGTTTCGATGGCGCGATTCCGGTAGCGCGTGAGGCTTTGCTGCAGCAGTTCGGAGAACCTGGCGCTCTGGACCACGTTGGTCTTGAACCGCGACTTGATCTCGCCCTTGAGCAGGCGCTCCAGCAGTTCGACCGCCAGGTTGCGCTCCTTCATCTGGCGCACGTCTTCCAGGAACTCGTCGGACAGCACGCTGATATCGGGCCGCTTCAGGCCGGCGGCCGAGAAGATGTCGATCACCTCGTCGCTGACGACTGCTCGGCTGATGATCTGCCGCAGCGCATGCTCCTTCTGCTCGTCGGTCAGCTTCCTGTCGGTGGCGGCATGCTTGGTCAGCGCCGCCTTGATCGCCTGGAGGAAGGCCAGTTCGTCGCGGTAGGCCAGCGCCTCGTCCAGGGTGCAGCACAAGGCGAAGGCCTTGCTGGCGGCGAGCACGGCGTCGGCGAAGCGCTTCTTTCCGTCCTCCAGTCCGAGGATGTGGTCGGCCACCCTCGGGAGCAGCTTCCAGGCGTTGGTCCTGAATCCGGAATAGTCGACGCCGTGCAGCATCGAATGCAGCACGTCCATCTGCTCCTGCAGCACGGCCAGGGCTTCGTGCGCGTCGATGGTCGGCTTGCCTCGGCCATGGGCCTGGGTATAGCTGGCGAGGGCGGCTTTCAGCTCGTTGGCGATGCCGATGTAGTCCACGACCAGGCCGCCGGGCTTGTCCTTGAACACCCGGTTCACCCGGGCGATGGCCTGCATCAGGTTGTGGCCGCGCATGGGCTTGTCCACGTACATGGTGTGCAGGCACGGGGCGTCGAACCCGGTCAGCCACATGTCACGGACGATGACGATCTTGAAAGGGTCGGCCGGATCCTTGAAGCGCTTCTCCAGTTGCTTGCGGACCTCCCGGGTATGGATGTGCGGTTTGAGCAGCGCCTTGTCCGAGGCCGAGCCGGTCATCACGATCTTGATGGCGCCCTGCATCGGGTCGTCGTGGTGCCATTCCGGCCGCAGCGCAACGATGGCGTTGTACAGATGAACGCAGATGTCGCGGCTCATGGCCACGACCATGGCCTTGCCGTCCATGGCCGTCAGGCGGTTCTCGAAGTGGCTGACGATGTCGGAGGCGACTTTCTGGATGCGGGGCGGCGCACCGACCAGCTGCTCCAGGGCGGCCCAGCGGCGGAGGCGGGCAACCTTGGACGTTTCGTCTTCCTCGTCCTCGGTCAGCTCGTCCACCTCATCGTCGAGCTGGCTGACGTCCTCGTCCTTGAGGTTCAGCTTTGCAAGGCGGCTCTCGTAGTAGATCGGCACGGTGGCGCCGTCGCGCACGGCCTGCTCGATGTCGTAGATGTGGACGTAATCGCCGAAGACGGCGCGGGTGTCGCGGTCATCCAGGCTGACCGGGGTGCCGGTGAAGGCGACGAAGGTGGCGCCGGGCAGGGCATCGCGCAGGTGCTGGGCATGGCCATAGCGAACGGTGCTTCCCCCCTGATAGGGCGGTGAAACCTCCGCCACCTTGCGCGCATCTTCATCGTTCGCTGCCGGCCCGGCCTTCCTCTGGTCCGTCGGGACGAGCCTTGCCTCGAAGCCGTACTGGCTGCGGTGGGCCTCATCGCAGATGACCACGATGTTCGAGCGGTCCGAGAGCACGGGGAAGATGTCCTCGTCCTCGCCCGGCGTGAACTTCTGGATGGTGGTGAAGATGATCCCGCCAGAGGGGCGGTTGGCCAGCAGGCGGCGCAGCTCCGGGCGAGTGTCGGCCTGGACCGGTGTTTCGCGCAGCATCCCGCTGGCCGCGGCGAAAACGCCAAACAACTGGTTGTCCAGGTCGTTGCGATCGGTCACCACCACGAGGGTCGGATTGCCCATGCCCGCGTGCGCCATCAGGGCGCCGGCCAGACAGGTCATCTCGATACTCTTGCCCGCCCCTTGGGTGTGCCACACCACGCCACCCTTGCGGGTTCCGCCGGGGGCCGATGCCTCCAGTACGCTCCGCACCACCGCGCGTACCGCATGGAACTGGTGGTAGGCGGCAATCTTCTTGACCGGGCGGCCGTCATCCTCGAACAGCACGAAGTGGCGGATGTACTCCAGCAGAAGGTCGCGCTGGAAGATCCCCTTGACCAGGGTCTCGAGCCCACACATCGGTCCCAGCGGGTCCGTGGCGACGCCGTCGATGGTGCGCCAGGCCATGAAACGTTCACGGTTGGCGGTCAGCGAACCCATGCGAGCCTGCAGCCCGTCGCTGATGACCTGCAGCACGTTCGCGTGGAACAGGTCCGGGATGTCCTGCTGGTAGGCCTGCAGCTGGTTCCAGGCTGCCCAGATATCGGTGTCCTCGTTCCCGGGGTTCTTCAGCTCCAGGACCACCAGCGGCAGTCCGTTGACGAACAGCACAAGGTCGGGGCGCCTGGTGAGCTTGGGGCCCTGCACGCTGAACTGGTTGACCGACAGCCAGTCATTGGCGGCGATGTCGTCGAAGTCGAGCAGGCGGACCCGGGCACCGCGGGTTTCTCCATCCTTCTGGAACTGCACCGGCACGCCGTCCACCAGCCAGCGGTGGACCTGGCGATTCGCATTGACCAGGCCCGGCACGTTCGGGTTGGCTACCCGCCGCAAGGCGTCGTCGCGGGCGCCCGCCGGGATGTCGGGGTTGAGCCGGGTGATGGATTCGCGCAACCGGCCCGCCAGGATCACTTGCCGGTAGCTGTCGCGCTCGCTCCCCGGGGTCTTTGTGTCGGGCGGGGAAATGTCGGGGCCGTGCGCGGTGGCCCAGCCAAGCTCCGCCAGCCACTGCTGGGCGGCCTGTTCCACCATGTCTTCATTGAGAATCATGTCATCCCCTCGCGTGCACCTTGCGTCCTGCTCAGGCGCAGGCGCTGATGCCGGCGTCACGGCCCCCGTTGAACCAGATACTGCCGTGCAGCCGCCCCGAGTCCAAGTCCAGCGGTACCGCGTCGAGCAGATGCCCATCCCCGAAATCGAAGGTGCCGAGTGGGGATGCGAAGGTGTCCGTCGCTGGATAGACCAGCATCAGCCGGCCCGCGCCCCGCAGGTAGCGGTGGCCATAGGCGAACATCTGGTAGAAGTCCGCCTGCGTCAGTCCATAGCTGTTCGTCCGGTCGGCCGCGTCCAGCAGCTTCCACTTGGCATCGACCACCCAGGTCGAGCCCCCATGCTCGATGACGAAGTCCGGGCGTAGCTGGAACGTCGGGCGGCCGTTCTCACGGCAGAGCACCTGGCCTCTGGCCTGGGTCCGGATACGTGCTCCGGGCGGGGCAGCCCGGCGCAATGCCGCCTCCACATAGCGCTCGAACACCTTCTCCATCGGGAACAGCAGGCTGAGCCCGGTCGAATCGCCCAGCGCCGACATCGGATTGCGGTCGCCCAGGATGAGCTCGCACCACGTGCGGATCGGGCCGTAGTGCTGCATGAGCCGGTCCCGGCTCCAGCGGCGGAGATCCCCGCTTTCGTCCTGGCTGGGCGTCACGTCCGCGAGCTGGTGCTCAAGCTCGTGGGCCAGACGCCAGTTCTGCGCATTGCGCGTGGCCGCGGCGACCTTGGCGAGTGCCTTGGCGATCAGCCTGTTCTCGGGACGGTCCGGATCGAACACCTGGTGCTCCACCTGGAACAGATGCCTGCGCGTGGCCGGCTGGCGCACCTGCTGTGCGACGCGCAGCCTGCCGCGCAGGAACCGCACCTCCTCCTCCACGAGGCGGTAGTCGAAGCGGAGTCCGCGACGCACCAGGCCGTTCAGCTCCTGAAGGAAGCACTGGATGATCCATTCGCTGACCGGTGCGTCGAACGTCGCAAGCCCGGTGGGTGCGGTCTCCCGCACGGGCAGGTCCAGCGCAGCACGCAGCATGTTCACCAGGACACGGCGCGCCGTGGCGAGGTCGGTGGTCCCTGCAACGTGCTTGGGCAGGATCTCGATCCGCGTGCCGCACGGTGTTTCCAGGACGCCGACGTGGTTGTCCACGCGCAGCCAGTGGCGGTCCTCCAGCTGCACGAGCGGTGCGCCTGCCGCGCGATGTCGCTGCGATTCGCGGCACAGCCAGTCGAAGGCCGAGGCCGGGACGCTGGCGACGTCCAGGCTGTCCGCGGACACGGGGCCGACGGTCAGCCTGGCATGCTCGCGGACCGAGATGGTGTTCACGCGTCGGCCGAATCCGCGTGGATGGTCATGCGGTAGGCCTCCGGGTTATCGAACGCCGATTGATTGATTGCCCAGAGGTGGCTCTGACGCGGCAGGACCACTTCAGGGCCCAGCAGGCCTTCCAGCCCGGTTGTCGCCTGGTGCACGAAGCGCAGTGCAGCGGGCTTGCGATGGTCGTTGAACACCCATGCGATCTTCTGCCAGTCCTCGAAGAAGTACTCCTGCAGCAGCGGCAGCACCTGGCGCCGGAATAGCCGCGCCAACGCAGGCAGCGAGGGATCGTCCCGCAGGGCCATGAAGTAGGCATGGCCGAGCATGTAGTCGCGGCCCATCAGCGCTTCGATGCGGCGGTTCATGCTGTCCAGCAGGCGGTCGACGGGGATGCCGTGGACGTTGATCCCGGCCAGTGCGCCAATGTCGGGAAGCATTTCCACGAACTCGAAGCGGCGCCGCAGCGCCACGTCCAGGCCCGCCAGCGAGCGGTCGGCGGTGTTCATGGTCCCGATCAGGTGGACATTCCCGGGAACGCTGAACCGATCCTTGGAGTAGGGCAGGGTCACCTCGAGCGCCTCCGCGCAGCCGGCACGCTTGGAGGGTTCGATCAGGGTGATCACTTCGCCGAAGATGCGCGAGACGTTGCCGCGGTTGATCTCGTCGATCACCAGCACGCGGGCCTGCGGGGCGCTCGCCTCCGCCTCTTCGTCTCCAAGCAGCGCTGCCAGCCGTTCGAGGTTGATCGAGCCGGGGCGCAGCTCGTAGATGGTCATCTGGCTGAAGCGGTTCTCCATCAGGTCCGCATAGGGCCGGGCCGGATCGTAGCGCCGCAGCCATCGCACGGGGCGTCCCTGCACGTAGGTGTCGGCCCCGTCGTGATCGACGAACACGTAGTCGCCGGTCACCTCGCCGATCGCGCGGAACTTCAGATTGCCCTGGGTGACGACGATCAGATCGCCCGTCCTGACCTCCCTGATGAACAGGTTGAGCGCGGTCACCGCGTAGTCGCCACTTTCCACAGTGGCGCCGGCCGCCCGCATGCGCTTCACGATCTCCGCGCGCGAGGAGATGCCCGTCAGGTCCGCGCCCGCACCGAAGCCCAGCAGGGCCAGGCCATCGGCCATGCATTCATCGAATACGTGGCCCTCCGTATTGGCGTCGCCCAGCGAGACCTTCCAGATGCGACGGCCCGTGATGTCGATGCCGGATACCGGCGCGGCCGTGGTGCGGCTGCGCGCCGCATCGCACAGCTCCTTGAACACGCCGTCCTCCACCTCGTAGCGCACCTCGCCGTCCTCGGCCTTGGCGCGGATGCCCTCGATGAAGTCCTCGTAGCTGAAGCTCTGGTGGAAGGTGACGAAGCGCACCAGGCCCGCCTGCGCGAGCGCATCGAACCGGGCCTTCAGCGCGGGGCGGTCAGCCGCGTGGTCCCGCAGGAAATCCGGATCGAGCAGGGCCAGGGTCTCGTTGACCGTGTGGTAGGTCTTGCCGGTGCCGGGCGGGCCGAACAGGATCTTGTTGACGGGCGTCATGCGGGGCTCCTGGGGGCCTTCCTGTGCCGGTGCATCGTCGTCGGCAAGCCCGGTGGGGGCTGCCGGCAGGTGGCTGATGTGGTACTGGCCTTCGCCGCGCTTCTCGAAGCGCAGGCGGTCGCCCGCCTTGGCCTGTCGCGCCTGGAAATAGGCGCGGGCGGCCGAGCGGTTGTGCAGGTAGCCGGTATTCGCCGCGCCGTAGATGTCGGAGTCGAACGCCGTCCCGGCATCGGTGGTGAAGTGGGCCGGCACGCCGGGCCCGTCAGGATCCTTGGCCCGGAGCATCGAGGCGGGGAAGAAGTCGCCATCCAGCGGCTTGACCGGGAAGAAGCTGTTGCCGGGTCGAATCGCACCTGCGGAAAGTTCGACGACCAGGGTCGGACGCGCCGCTTCGACACGGCGGATCGAAGTCTTGTGGGTGCTGGTGGCCGCCGGGTCGGGATGGATTTCCCAGACGCCGTGTACCGCCGGGTCGTAGGTGACGTAGTGCGCGCCTTCGCCCACGCCAACCTTGAACAGCCGGTCGTGACGGTCGCCACTGTCGGTGCGCCGTGGCTTCCTGCCGGTGTGGTAGGACGTGCGCGATGGCGCATTCACCGACACCGCATTGAGATCGGCCGTGACCGTGCTGAAGGGCAGGTCGGGACGGAACTGCTTCAGATATTCCCAGACCTCGTTGCGGGTGGCCTTGCCGCCGAGCGCAGCCACGGCATCGGCGGCCTGCTCCCATTGTGGCTTCTGCCTCGTGTGATCCATCTCCCCTGTTCCCATGTGCTGCTACCTGCAGTCCGGGGCGTCGTCGCGCTCGATCACGATCCCGCCGAAGCGGGCTTCGTCGGCATGGCAATGGATGCCGCGGATCCAGCAGTCGTGGCTGTCGTAGGGCGCCCCGGTATCGGCGTAGTGCGCGGCGTAGCCGCCGCTCAAGCCGACATTCGAGAACTCCAGGCGGCGGCCGTCGCGGTCGGAGGCCTCTGCGAAGCAGTTGGGACAGACGTGGCGCGGGTAGCGCTGTGAGGGCTGCACGGCTGCGTCGCAGACGGGGCAGATCTGAGTGGTCATGCCACGTCCTTGATGGCGGCTTCTGCCTCGGGCAGACGGAGCTTGCCGGAGATGAGGCGGGGGAGAAGGGTGTCGCGCAACTCCACCAAGGCACGGGCCTGTTGCTCGTTTGCGACCAACCGTTCGAACAACGCGCCTGCGACTGCGACGAATGCGTCAATCACCGGTTGCTGCGGCAGCAGAGCCGGTATCGGCCGAAACGCCTTCTTGCTGATTTCCATGAACGTTGATCCGTTTGCGCGCCCCTTGATGCCTTCCATGTTGGCTTTGCACCAGAAATAGAGATACAGCGGTGGCAACCGACCTCCCGGCAGCATCGCGATGTAGCCTTGATTGATTGCCACCGGCACCCGGGTCAGCGTCAGGTAGCCAATGGGCGCCCGCGATGACATGAGCAACGCACCAGCCGGCAGCAAACCAGAGGAAATCTTTGCGAGGCCGGCAGGGCTCACCTTGCGTTCGGTGTCTAGCAGCACGGGCGCGGTTGCGCCCGACAAATCTTTCGGCGAGGTCCAGTGATGAACGGCCGGCTCCCAGTAGGTCGAGTTCTTGGTGTCTGGCGTAGACCCGCCGACGGCCTCTACCAAGTCGCCGATGGGCTCGACGCTCCACCCCTTCGGAATCAACCCCAGCGCCGATTCCTCGAACTCGGCGGGGAACAGCGCCGCCGTGGCGGCGTCCATGCCTTCGGGCTCGCAGCCCTCGACTTTGGCGCGCACCGGGTCGAAGTCGATGAACCAGCTCTTGAACAGGGCCTGGGCGATGGATTCGAGGGTGGCGTTGGTTTGGCGCAGGAGTCGCTGGTGAGCCTCAATCGGTGAGAGGACGGCGACCATTTCCTCCTGCGTTGGCATCGACGGCAACGTCAGACGCTCAGCATCTAGAAACCGCTCGAACTGAAAGTTGCTTATTCCGGTGGACTGACTCTCGTAGGCAAACGCACGTCCGGAAACATACATCTCCTGAAGCCAGTAGTACGCGAACTTCGGCAGGACCCTCTGGGCATCGACGCGGACAAGGCGGCAGAAGCTGGCCGGGATAGCTGTGCCTGCCAAGCCATCCAACACCTCGTCGTCAATAAAGACGGTGCGTCCCGTTGGCTGACCCTTCGAACTGCTGCCACCGGATATTTCGAGCACGATGTCGCCGGACCGAAGGCGCCGCTTCTCGACCTTTGATGGCGTTTCGTACCGAGTCGGCACCTCACGGAAGTGCCTCGCATTCACCGAGGGAATGTCAGTGCCGCGAATGACACGGACTCGTTCGCTTTCCTTCGCGGTCGCCTTTTCCTGCCCCCAGCCACCTCCAATGGCGAAGGAGAGAGCGTCGCGAAAAGAAGATTCAGGCTTAGACGCCATAGCCCATCGCTCCCAGCTTCTCCCGAATCACCGCATCCAGCTCCGCCCCCTTGGCCATCTGCTCGGCCAGCTGCGCCGTCAACCGCTCCATCTTCTCGTTGAACGCCTCGTCGTCATCGTCCGCTTCTTCAGCGCCGACATAGCGCCCCGGCGTGAGCACATGGCCATGCTCGGCGATCTCGGCCAACTTCACGGCGCGGCAAAAGCCGGCGACATCGGCATAGGGCTCGTCCGCACCGTCCTCGCCATCGGCGCGCCAGCGGTGCACGGTGGCGGCAATGCGCGCCACGTCCTCGTCGTCGAACACGCGGGTCACACGGGTGTCCATGCGACCGAGCTTGCGGGCGTCGATGAAGAGGACTTCGCCGCGGCGGTCGCGCGTGGGCTGCGCCTCGGCCCCCACCCCGGCCCTCCCCCGCGCGCGGGGGAGGGAGGCGGACTTGTCCTTGGCCAGGAACCACAGGCAGGCCGGAATCTGCGTGTTGAAGAACAGCTGCGGCGGCAGCGCCACCATCACGTCCACCACGTCGGCCTCGACCATCGCGCGACGGATGGCGCCCTCGTTGTTCTGGTTGCTGCTCATGCTGCCGTTGGCCAGCACCACGCCGGCCTGGCCGCGCGGGCCCAGGCGGGCCAGGATGTGCTGCAGCCAGGCGTAGTTGGCATTGCCGGCCGGCGGCGCGCCGTAGGCCCAGCGCCGGTCGTCTGCCAGGCGCTCGCCGCCCCAGTCGCTGATGTTGAACGGCGGGTTGGCCAGCACGTAGTCGGCGCGCAGGTCCGGGTGCTGGTCGCGGAGGAAGGTGTCGGCCGGCTCCTTGCCCAGGTCCGCGGCCAGGCCGCGGATGGCCAGGTTCATGGCCACCAGGCGCCAGGTGGTGGGGTTGGCTTCCTGGCCGTAGATGCTGATGTCGTCGGCCTTGCCGCCGTGCGCCTCGATGAACTTCTCGCTCTGCACGAACATGCCGCCCGAACCGCAGCAGGGGTCGTAGACCCGGCCCTGGTGCGGGGCCAGCACCTCCACCAGCACCTTCACCACCGAGGCGGGCGTGTAGAACTGGCCGCCCTTCTTGCCCTCGGCGCTGGCGAACTGGCCCAGGAAGTATTCGTAGACCTCGCCCAGCAGGTCCTTGGCGCGGTGACCGGCGCCGAAGCCAATGGTGGAGACCAGATCCACCAGCTCGCCCAGGCGGCCGGGCTCGAGCTGGGTGCGGCCGAAACGTTTGTCGAGGATGCCCTTCAGGCGCGGGTTGTCGGCTTCGATGGCTTCCAGCGCCGCGTCGATGCGCACGCCGATGTCGGCCTGCTTGGCCTGGGCGCGGATGGCTTCCCAGCGCGCCGAGGCCGGCACCCAGAACACGTTGGCCATGGTGTAGTAGTCGCGCTCCTCCAGTGCCTCGGCGTGGTCGGCCGGGTCGGGCAGGTGGAGGTCGCTGGATGCGTCGGCAAACGCGGCCTGCAGTTCCGCGCGGCGCTCGTCGAAGGCATCGCTGATGTACTTGAGGAAGATCAGGCCGAGCACGATGTGCTTGTACTCGGCCGCATCCATGGAGGACCGCAGCTTGTCGGCGGCGGCCCAGAGGGTCTTCTTGAGGTCCTGGTTCATTGCAACTCGTTGATGCTGCGACGGTTCCTCTGCGGCGGTACCGGCCGCAGGGGCCGGCCAGCTTATCGGAGAAGTGGGGGTTGGGGTTTCTGAGGCTGGCCAGGCCGGGACGCCGGGATGGGAGGTCGGGCTGAGGCCGGGCTGGCCGGCGGCGGGATTGCGTGCAAGGCCAGGTCCACCCTTCGTCGCTTGCGCACGATCCGCCCGTGTTGCGGCGCACTGCGCGCGGGCGCCACGTGATGGTGGCCAGACCACGTGTCACATCTGTGCTACTTTCGTCACCGAGCGCAGCAACCGGGAGCTTCCATGGGCACCACCACCATCCGCCTGCCGGAAGACCTCAAGGCCCGCGTCGCCAGGGCGGCGGAAGCAGCCGGCACCACCTCGCACAACTTCATCCTGGAAGCGATCGCCGAGAAGGCCGACCTCGCCGAACGGCGTGTCGATTTCCATGCCCAGGCCGACCGGCGCTGGGCTGAGTTCCTCGAAACCGGCGAGAGCGTCCCTTGGGAAGAGGTGCGCCGTTATCTGACGGATCGCATCCATGGCAAGATCGGACCGCGTCCAGTCGCGCGCAAGTTCGCCAAATAGCATGGCGCGCGTCGAGTTCCTGCCTGGCGTGTACGAGGACTTGCAGCGCGTCATTCTCCATCTGGAGCAGCACGAAGCCGAGCACATCCAGGAACGGCTTGGCGGGATCGTCAGTGCCTTCGATGTGCTCACGACCAATCCGCTGATCGGAAGCCTCACGCGCGGCGGTCTGCGCGAACTGGTCATCGGGCGGGGGGCGCGCGGGTACCTTGCCCTGTACCGCTATGTGGCGAGGCTGGATGCCGTCTTCGTCCTGGCGATCCGGGCGCAACGAGAGGCCGGATATGCGCGGGACGAATGAGAACGGTCGGATGCGCGTGCTACCAAGTCCTGGGGCGTGCGGGAGGCGGGCTTTCCCGCGACTCCCTGCAGGCCCCGCCCACGTACTTTCCTGCGAGGTGTGCTCATGACGAAAGCGGCGCCAGCTCCCGATGCTCGATCCATAGCGACCATCTACGAAAGGGATATGGATCTCGTGCTGGTGGAGGAGCTGGAATCAAGCGCGGAGTTCCGGACCTGGCTCGTCGCGCGTGTCTACGGCTCCGACTGCTATCTACGGCATCTGGGTGCTCGCCACTCGGTGGTCGACGAAACCAGCCGGGAGAGCGATGTGGTCTTCCGCTTCATGGCGGACGAGTGCGGCGCCGAGGTTGCCAAGGCGATCCTGATCGAGAACAAGATCGATGCGCAGGCCCAGCCCAACCAGGGGGCGGACTACCGCGTTCGTGGTCTGGCGGGGACGGACAGGGCAGACTGGAGCGAGTTCCGCACGTGTCTGGTGGCGCCCCGCAAGTACGTCGAGGGCTCCAGCGATTGGACGCACTTTAACGAGGTGGTGACATACGAGGAGATTCTGGCTTTCTTCGCCTCGCGCAAGGTGCGGGACGAACGCTACGCATGGAAGGCACGCCTGGTGGCGTCAGCAATTGAAAAGAAGGCGTCGGGGTACACGCCTGTCATCAGCGACGAGGCCACCGCCTTTGTTGAGCAATACCATCTGGCCGCGCAGGCATGGCCCCGGCTGCAGATGTTGAAGCCGAAGCCTCGGCCGGCGGGCAGTACCTGGATCTCGTTCCGCCCGGATGTGTTGCCAACCGGCGCATCGATCGAGCATCAGGTGACAGCCGGGCAGGTCAAACTGATGTTCCACGGGGCCGCCGAGAGGCTGGACGCGCTGCGAGAGCAGTTGTTGCCCTATCTGGCCCCAATGATGGAGGTGCAGCGGGCCGGCAAGTCGGTGGCGGTATCCATGCGGGTGCCTCCGATCCCGGCTATCACTGTGCCGTTCGTGCAGGTGCAAGCCGAAGCGGAGGCGGGTCTGCGCGCCGCGGATGCACTTGTCGCAATGGTCGAGAGTGCAAGGTCGGCTGGATTGCGCCTGTGACTGGCAACACCGTGTCAAATGTCGACAGCGCCGCCATGGAGCTGCATTTTCACGCGCTGAGCCGGCGCGTCTTGGCTTCCATGCCAAGTGTGGCCGTGCCGGACGCCCTGCCGCTCCTGCATCGCAAACCGTGTCAATCGGGATCCCAGTGGTTTCCCTTTCCTTGGATGTATGGCGGTTCTCGTGGACGATGCATTGGGAATCCGAGGGTCCGTTGCTGGTGGAAAGCTGGTCCCGTGCCGTAGAGGGTTCGAGCCAACGCCATCGCAGCAATCCTGGCGGCTGTGTGCTGGAGAATCAGGGATTCGTATAGCGGCGGCAGTGGTGGTGCGCCCCTTTCTGGGCCCAGACTCACCTGCCAAGAAAGCCCCGACAACCCTAGCCCGCCCCAACCAGGGCGGGCCCCATGAACGTCGTCCTCCACGCCAGGCCTCTGCCGGCGCCCGTTCCTAAAGGATGCGTCTGGACTGGATGCATGCCGGCGGCTAGCGAGCCAAAATTACACTAAAAATAATAAATTTAGTGGCAAATTGTGTGCTAGAATGCGGCCCATGGCACCGCTTGCAGACCAGTTCAAGGCATATGTCCAGCAGCTGACCGGGCAGGAGGTCGTGTGGCGCCCCTGGGCGGGCGCCGCCCTCCCCGGATACCTGGGGCAACGCTTCGAGCCGCACCTTGCCGCCCTGGCGGGGCAGGTGTGGCTGGTCGTTCTTCTGCGCCAGCCGGACCCGCCAGCCCCGTTGCAGCTTCGCAAGCAACTGGACCAGCTGGCGGAACGGCTCGATCCGCGGGTTGCCGGGACCTGCCTGGTGGCCGAACACCTGCCGCCTTACCTGCGGACACGCCTGGTCGAGCTGGGGCAGCCCTTCGTGGTGCCAGGCCGACAGCTCTTCTGGCCAGCCATCGGCAGCGCAGAAACCGTGCAGCGCCCCCAGCGCCTTCGGCCCGAACCCGTGGACACCCTGGGACCGGTTGCCCAGCAACTGTTGATCGCGCTGCTGCTGGGTCGGGTGCTGCCACCGCTCACCATCACCACCACTGGCGACGCGCTGGGCTGGACAGCCGCCAGCGTCAGCCAGGCCGTGAAGGCGCTGGAAGCCAGCGGCCTGGTACAGAGCCGGACCGAGGGACGCGAACGCGTATTCGCCCTGGCGGATACGCCAGGGACGGCCTGGCTGCAGGCCCAGCCGCTGCTGCGGACGCCGGTGCGGCGACGCATCCGGATACGACAGGTGGATCTGCCACAGGGCGTGTGCCTCTTGGCAGGCGAGAGTGCCCTGGCGGCGGCCACCGACCTGGCGGAGCCGGCCGAGCCGGCCTTTGCGATGGCCAGCCGCCATTGGCCGAAGCGGACGGATGCACCCGTGGCCATTCCGGCGCCGGACGCCGGGACGTGCGTGGTCGAGTTGTGGCGCTATCCGCCGGAGGCAACGGCCGCGCAGTGCCGGGTCGATCCGCTGTCGCTCGCTCTGAGCCTCGGTGATGCCAGAGACGAGCGGGTCCAACTGGCCCTGCAGGTGCTGATGGAGCAGGTGACATGGTGAGGGGATTGGATACGTTCGCGGATTTCTTCGCCGGCGACGAGGCGCGCTACGTACTGATCGGCGGCGTCGCGACGCAACTGGTGCTTGAGGAAGCCGGGTTGCCGGTACGTGCCACCCGGGATCTGGACATCGTGCTGTGCGTGGAGACGCTGGACGCGGCGTTCGGGGAGAAGCTGTGGGCGTTCATCCATGCAGGCGGATACGAGGTGCGCCAAGAGGGCGCCGACAGGCGGCGGTTCTACCGCTTCGCCAAGCCAGCGGACGCCGCATATCCGGCCATGTTGGAGTTCTTCGCCTGCGAGCCGCACCGTCTGCCCCTGGCGGCAGATGCGCACCTGACGCCGGTGCCGTTCGACCAGCAGGTGGAGAGTTTGTCGGCCATCCTGCTTGATCGGGACTACTACGACTTCCTGCATGCCCACACCCGGCAGCTGGCCGGGGTGCGGATCGTGACCGAGCGGGCGCTGATTGCCCTCAAAGCGAGAGCCTGGCTTGACCTCTCGGCACGCAAGGCCGCAGACCCGGATGCCGTTGACGGCCGACATATCGGCAAGCACCGCAGCGATGTGCTGCGGCTGACACAGCTGTTGGCGCCTGAGGACACCATCGAGGTGGCCGATGCCATCCGGAGCGACATCGACAGCTTCTGTCGGCAGGTGAGGGCGGACATCTCACCCCTGTTGCTGAGCCAGCTGGAGATCGCCGAGTCTCCGGACGCCGTGATCAAGCGCGTACGCAGGCACTTTGGCGTGCAGGAATGACCCCCATCGACGCTTCCACCCCGCAGCGGGCGCCGGCCCATGCGCTGCGCCGCACTCAGCGCTTCAATCAGCACGTGGGGTGCGCACCGCACTGCATCCTGTGGCCTGTCGCGCGCATTTGCATGGGCGGTTACGCGGCGCTCCCACCAACCGGGTCGGCAATTCACCCGCCCAGACTCACCTGCTGAGACAGCCCCCCACAACACTGGCCCGCCCCCACCACGGCAGGCCCCATGAACGCCATCCTCCACGCCAGACCGCTGCCGGCGCCCGTCCCTTCGGGCGGCCAGCTCGCGCGCCGCCTGGCCGATCGCTATGCCGACCGGGTCACCGGCCAGTTCACCATCGAAGGCCAGCCGGCCGACCTGCAGCCGCTGCCGCGCGACCTGCCGCCGGCGCTGGCCGGGGCGCTGCAGGCGCGCGGCATCCGCTCGCTGTATTAGCACCAGGCCCAGGGCTGGGAAGCGGCGCGCGCGGGGCGGCATGTGGTGGTGGCCACGCCCACGGCGTCGGGCAAGTCGCTGTGCTACACGCTGCCGGTGGTCAGCGCGGCGCTGGAGCAGGGGGCCAAGGCGCTGTACCTGTTCCCCACCAAGGCGCTGGCGCAGGACCAGGTGGCCGAGCTGCTGGAGCTCAATGCCGCAGGCACCCTGGGGCTGCGCGCGGCCACCTTCGACGGCGACACGCCCGGCGATGCGCGCCAGGCCATCCGTCTCAACGGCGACATCGTGGTCAGCAACCCGGACATGCTGCACCAGGCGATCCTGCCGCACCACACCAAGTGGGCGCAGTTCTTCGAGAACCTGCGCTACGTGGTGATCGACGAGGTGCACACCTATCGCGGCGTGTTCGGCTCGCACGTGGCCAACGTGATCCGCCGGCTCAGGCGGGTGTGCGCGTTCTACGGCGTGCGTCCGCAGTTCATCCTGTGCTCGGCGACCATCGGCAACGCCGCCGAGCACGCAAGCGCGCTGATCGAGGATGCGGTGGAGGCCATCACCGAAAGCGGCGCGCCCACCGGCGACAAGCACATCCTGCTGTGGAACCCGCCGGTGGTGAACCCGGACCTCGGCATCCGTGCCTCGGCCCGCTCGCAGGCCAACCGCATCGCGCGCATGGCGATCAAGGCGGGGCTGAAGACGATGGTGTTCTGCCAGTCGCGGCTGATGGTCGAGGTGCTGACCAAGTACCTGAAGGAAGTGTTCGACCACGATCCGCGCAAGCCGCGCCGCATCCGCGCCTATCGCGGCGGCTACCTGCCCACCGAGCGGCGCGAGGTGGAACGCGAGATGCGCTCAGGTCGCATCGACGGCATCGTCAGCACCTCGGCGCTGGAGCTGGGCGTGGACATCGGCAGCCTGGATGTCGTGGTACTGAACGGCTATCCGGGCTCCATCGCGCAGACCTGGCAGCGCTTCGGCCGCGCGGGCCGGCGCCAGCAGCCGTCGATCGGCGTGCTGGTGGCCAGCAGCCTGCCGCTGGACCAGTATGTGGTGCGCCATCCGGAGTTCTTCGCCAGCGCCACGCCCGAGCAGGCGCGCATCGAGCCCGACCAGCCGCTGATCCTGATGGACCACATCCGCTGCGCGGCCTTCGAGCTGCCGTTCCTCGCCGGCGATGCCTTCGGCCCGGTGGATCCGGAGCCCTGGCTGGAGGTGCTGGTGGAAAGCGGCGTGCTGCACCAGGAGGGCGGGCGCTTCGAGTGGATCGCCGACAGCTACCCGGCGCAGGCGGTGAACCTGCGCTCGGTGGCCGACGGCAACTTCGTGGTGGTCGACCGCACCAACGGACGCCAGACCATCATCGCCGAGGTCGATTATTCGGCCGCGGCGCTCACGCTGTACGAGGGCGCGATCCACATGGTGCAGTCCGAGCCCTACCAGGTCGAACGCCTGGACTGGGAGGGGCGCAAGGCCTACGTGCAGCAGACCCACGTCGACTACTACACCGACGCCATCGACTACACCAAGCTCAAGGTGCTGGACGAGGCCGACGGCGCGCCGGCGGGGCAGGGCAGCGCGCACCACGGCGAGGTGCACGTGCTGCGGCGCGTGTCGGGCTACAAGAAGATCCGCTTCCACACCCACGAGAACATCGGCTACGGGCCGGTCACGCTGCCCGACCAGGAGCTGCACACCACCGCGTGCTGGTGGCAGCTGCCGCAGCGGGTGCTGGATGCGCGTTTCGACAGCCGGCAGGATGCGCTCGACGGGTTTTTGTCTGCGGCGTATGCGCTGCACCTGGTGGCGATGGTGTGCGTGATGGCCGAGGGGCGCGACCTGCAGAAGGCGGTGGGCAGCGGCGATGGCGCGTGGTTCGCCACGGCCGATCTGTCCGGGCGCGGGCAGATCCGCTCGGGCGAGAGCGGCGAGGCGATGGTCGACGCCGCGCGCGGATTCACGCCCACGCTGTTCCTCTACGACAACTATCCGGGCGGGGTGGGGCTGTCGCTGCCGCTGTTCGAACGCCGCGAAGACCTGCGCCGGCAGGCGCTGGACCTGATCCGGTCCTGCCCCTGCGCGCACGGCTGCCCGGCCTGCGTGGGCCCGATCCTGGCCAGCAGCGAAGCGGCAGGGAAGTCGGTCAAGGCGGCGGGCGTGCAGGTGCTGGAGCTGCTGGGAGACGCGGTTTGAGCGTGCTGGCAAAACGACTGGCCGGGTTGCGCCAGCAGGCGGGCGCATCGGTCGGAGCCGTCGCGACGCCCGCACCACTGCGCGAGACGACGATTGGCGGATCCAGGCCGTCGCCGGCCGGACCACGGATGAAGACGGAGCGCGGGCAGCGGCTGCCGCCCGCGACCCCACGCACCGGAACTGCTGCCGAACGGATGGCGCTTCCCGCGGTACTTCGCCCGGACACTGCGGCCAACGAGGCGACGGCGCCGGCCGCGCTTCGCGCCAACCCTGCCGGCGAACAGGTCGCGGCGCCCACCGCGCAGCGCGGCGGTTCGACGGGTCGGCAGGTGCCACTGCCGGCCGGGCTGCATGGAAAGACCGCTGGCGAGCAGGTGGCGCAACTGCGCAAGCTGCTGGGCCTGCGTCCGCGTGCGCTCGCGCCTGTGCGCAGCTTCGACCGCAGTCTGGAAGGCGACGAGCTCGCGCCGGGCCTGCGCTACGTCGAGAAGTGGGTGCCGTTCGAGCGCCTGCCCGCGCGGCTGGACCTGACCGCGCTCAACCTCACCGCGTTCGACCACGACCAAGTCGACACCCACCGCATCCTCGCCTTCGACACCGAGACCACGGGCCTTGCCGGGGGCACCGGCACCCGCGCCTTCATGATTGGCGCGGCCGACTGGCGTGATGGTGGCCTGCGCATCCGCCAGTTGCTGATGACCACCATGGGCGCCGAGCAGGCCATGCTGCAGGAGTTCACCCGCTGGCTGGAACCGCAGACGGTGCTGCTTTCCTACAACGGCAAGTGCTACGACCGCCCGCTGCTGAGTACGCGCTACACCCTGGCGCGCCTGTCCGACCCGGTGCTCGGCCGCGACCATATCGACCTGCTGCATCCGGTGCGCCGACGTTACCGGGGCGTCTGGGAGAACTGCCGGCTGGCCACCGTCGAGCGGCAGCTGCTGGGCGTGGTGCGCGAGGACGACCTGCCCGGATCCGAAGCGCCCGCCGCCTGGCTCGACTACCTGCGCGGCGGCAGCGCCGGCAAGCTGCGCCGCGTGGGCGACCACAATGCCCAGGACCTGCGCAGCCTGGCCGGGCTGCTGGTGCATTTCCATGCGCTGGCGCAGGGGGCGCGACCCTTGCAGTGATGAACGGCGTCGCGTCGGTAGGCACAGGTCGATCTCGGCGCGCCGCACCGGCGCGATCTCCCGCATGCCTCAGGTCCTGGCGAAGAGCGGAACAGGTGGCTGGTGATTCCCCAAGAGAGATGAGTCGTTTCGCCGCTTCCGCATTGGGGTTGCGTGGTGCGGGCGCGACGTTTCCCGGTGCGCTCCCCTGGCGCAAGGACCCACCGGCCGGACCGGGCCTGCGGATACAGGAACGGCCCCTTGCGGGGCCGTCCGATGACGATGAAGCATGCAGCAATCAGCGCTGGTCGCGCTGCTCTCCGCTCTCCTGACCCTGGCGCTGTCCTTGGCCCTGCTGCTGGTCCTGCTGGTTGCGGATCTGGTTCTGGTCCTGCTGGTTCTGGCCCGGGTTCTGCGGGCTCTGCGCCTGGCCCTGCGGGTTCTGGCCCTGCGGGTTCTGGCCCTGCTGGCCCTGTCCCTGCTGGTTCTGCATCTGGCCCTGCGGGTTCTGACCCTGGTTCTGCTGGTTCTGGCCTGGCGGGTTCTGGCCCTGGTGCTGCTGGTTGTGCTGGTTCATGTGTTCCTCCCAAGCCCGGCTGGGGGAGTTGCCGGGAAACGAGGTGTACGCCCCGGCTTGTATGACAGGGATGAAGGTCAGCGTCATTGCATTCAGTTCGATGAACCTCTGAGGCGTCGGCAGTCCCGCGCTGGCGGCGGGACGTGCAACGCGATGTCTCACGCGTGCGCGGCTCCATGAGGAGTGCGTTGATGGCTCGCGTCGACGGAGTGCATGACATGGCCGGCGGTTCACCTTCTTTCCTGCGTCGCAATGGACTGTCGCGGTTGCTGCTGGCGCAGCGACACGCGCTTGAGTTCGCCAAGGACATCCCCCTCGGCGAGCGTGCGTGCCGTGGCGGCGATCAGGGCATCCAGGCCGCGAGGCTGGCGCGGGCCGGCACGGAGGGGAATCGAACGCGCTGTGGCACGCGTGCAGCGCAGCCGGCCTACCGCAACGGCGGCAATCCATCCAGGACCGCGCGGACGCGCTGGCCCAGCTCGCGCGCGGTGAACGGTTTGCCGATCAGGTGCACGCCCGGGTCGAGCACGCCATCGTGGACCACCGCGTCGCGGTTGTAGCCGGAGGTGAACAGCACCTTGAGGTCGGGGCGCATGGCACGCGCGCGGTCGGCGAGCTGGCGGCCATTGAGGCCGGGCATCACCACGTCGGTGAACAGCAGGACGATGTCGGGATGGCTGTCGAGCAGGAGCAGCGCCGCATCGGCGCCGTCGGCCTCCAGCACGCGGTAGCCCAGGTCCCGCAGCACGTAGGTCGAGAACTCGCGCACCAAGGGCTCGTCCTCCACCACCAGCACCCGTTCGCCGGCATCGTCCGCGACCGGCGCAGGTTCCTCGACCATCGCCTCGGGTTCTTCCACAAGTGGATGGCGCAGCAGCCGCGGCAGGTACACGTGGACGGTGGTGCCCTGGCCGACTTCGGACTGGATCTTCACGTAGCCGGCCGACTGTCTGAGGAAACCGTAGACCTGCGACAGCCCGAGGCCCGTGCCGCGGCCGACGCCCTTGGTGGTGAAGAACGGATCGAACGCCTTGGCGATCACGTCCGGCGACATGCCTGCGCCGGTGTCGGCCACCGCGATGCGCACGTACTGGCCCGGCTTGATGCCCAGCTGGCCGGCGTCGCCCGGGTCGACCTCGCAATTGCTGGTCCCGATGGTGAGCCTGCCACCGCCGGGCATTGCGTCGCGTGCGTTGACGGCGAGATTGAGGATCACGTTCTCCAGCTGGTTCTCGTCGGCGTCGATCCACCAGATGCCGGCGCCCAGCACGGTTTCCACCTGCACGTTCTTGCCCAGCGAATGGGTGAGCAGGCCGGACATGCCGGCCACCAGCCGGTTGGGGTCAAGCGGCACCGGCTGCAGCGGCTGCTGGCGCGAGAACGCGAGCAGCCGCTGGGTGAGCTGGGCAGCGCGTTTCGCGCCATCGAGCGCGAGGTCGATGTAGCGTTTCATCCGCGGATCGGCGTCGCCCAGTTCCTCGGCCAGCAGGTCCAGCGGGCCGATCACGGTGGACAGCATGTTGTTGAAGTCGTGGGCGATGCCGCCGGTGAGCTGGCCGACGGCTTCCATCTTCTGCGCCTGGCGCAGCGCCTCCTCCACCTGGACGCGGCCGGCGACTTCCTCGGCCACCCGCTGTTCGAGCCGTTCGTTGAGTTCCTGCAGCCGCGCCTCGTCGGTCCTGCGGCGGGTGATGTCGATGGCCACGCCGACCACGCGCACGCAGCGCCCGTCCTCGAACAGGCCGCGGCCCTTGGCGGCCACCCAGCGCACGATGCCGTCCTCCTTGCCGACGGTGCGGTACTCCACGTCGTAAGCGGCGCGCCGGACAGGGTCGGTGGCCGCGTCGAACGCGTCGCGGGTGGCCTGCAGGTCGTCGGGATGCAGGCCCCGGTAGAAGTCCTGCAGGCGGATTGGAACGCCCGGCGAGATGCCGAACATCGCCCGCATGCGCGCCGACCAGACCAGCTGGTCGTGCACCGGGTCGACATCCCAGAAGCCGAGGTCGCCGGCGTCGGTCGCAAGGCGCAGGCGCGCTTCGCGCTCGGCCAGCGCCGCCGCGGCCTGCTGGCGCTCGGTGAGATCGAGCATCGCGCCGATCATGCGCACGGCTTCGCCGTTCGCGCCGCGCAGCACCGTGCCGCGGTCGAACACGGCCGCATGGCTGCCGTCGGCGCGCCGGAAGCGGTATTCGCCGGTCCACGCGCTGTCGTCGCCATCGATCACGGCGTGGATCTCGCGGTCGACGCGGGCGCGGTCGTCGGGGTGGATGTGGTCGAGCCACCAGTGCGCATCGGTCTCGGCGAGCGCGTGGCCGAAGCGGTTGTGCAGCGCCTCGTTCCAGATGACGTGGCCGTCGGCCATGCGCCAGTCCCAGATGACGTCGTTGGTGGCCTGCGCCGCGAGACGGTAACGTTCCTCGATCTCGCGGTGGCGCTGCTCGGCGGTGTGGCGCGCGGTGATGTCGAGCGAGGTGCCGACCAGGCCGATCACCGTGCCGGTCTCGTCCCGCAGCGGCGCCTTGGTCGAAAGCCACCAGGCGCTGCGGCCGTCGGGAAAGCTGATTTCCTCCTCCAGTTGCTCGGCCTGCCCGCTGTCCATGACCCGTGCATCGGCGGCCATGACGGCGGCGGCCTGTGCCGGGTCGGCCAGCACGTCGGCATCGGTGCGGCCGATGTACTGCTCCGGCGGCAGCCCGATCAGCGCGTCCGTGGCACGGTTGCCCAGCGTCAGCCGGCCCTGCCGATCCTTGGCGTAGAGCACGCCCGGCATCGCCTCGACGAAGGAACGCAGCAGGGTCTGCGCCTGGTCGCGTTCGGATTCGAGGCGGCGGCGTGCGTCGATGTCGATCAGCACGCCAGGAAAGCGCAGCGGTCTGCCATCGGCGTCCAGGTCCACCTGGCCCACCGCCTCGCGCCAGCGATAGCCGCCGTCGCTGCCGCGGGTGCGGAACTGGTGCGCATGACGACCGCCTTGCGCCAGGGCGCGGTTGATGGCCGCCACCAGGCCTGCCTCGTCTTCCGGATGCACATGGCCGACGACCTGCGCCAGGCGCAGCTGGTCGCGTGGCAGGGCGGGGTCGAGGCCGAAGTCCTGGGCCAGCGCTTCGTCCACGCTGAGGCGGTCCTCGCGCGCCTCCCAGAACCAGGTGCCGAGAATCGCGCCTGCGGCCATGGCGATCTGCAGGCGCTCGCCATCCCGGCCGGCAGGGGTGTCGTCAGCGTCTGAAGGAACCAAGGCGTTCTCGCGGGGGAAGGGCGCGCGCCGGGGCACGGCGCTTGCGCGGCGCCGCTGTCGCACGCGGCGTCGCAGTCTAGAGCAGGCGCGTGCGGCGGGCGTGAGCGGGGTACGGACTCGGGTGAGGGCGGTGGTGCGCATCGACGGCGGGAGTGGGAGCCCACCAGGCGGTGCGCCAGTTTTCCGGCGCAGTGGCACACCCAGGCACACGGCCTGCGGCGCGAGCGGGCGTGCGGAACGGGGCTGCCGGCTGACGACATCGCCTCCACATCGCTACATGCAGGATGAACAAGTCATTGAAACTGCTGGAGTTCAGCGATCCGGCCCCCATCCAGGCACAGCGCTTGCTTCCCATCCATACGCGAGCGTAGGCCGTCCCGCGACGGCTGCGCATGCAGGCCTGACCCCCTAGCGTCGGAGTTCCCATGTCCCGCCACCAGCAACACGCCACCGTGATCGACGGTCCCTGGCAGGCCTCTGCGCCGGCCGCCAAGCCAGTCACGCGCGAGCGCCGCAAGCGCGCGGCGCCGGCCGAATCGGCTACGTTGCGCGAAGGCCTGACAGCCGAACAACTGGTCACCCTCGAGGCGATGGAGATCTTCCGCTGGCGGCTGGCCTTCGTGCGCCGGCCGCTGTTCCAGGCGCCGATCCCGGTGCTGTTCGACAAGGACGAGACGCGCCACGTGGTGATCCGCGAGGACGGCACGCTCGACGAGCAGCCCACCCTGCGCTTGCGTTCCTGATCCTGTCTTCCGGCGCGCATGCCGCGCCGGAACGATTCAGCCGGCCTCCGCCCCCGGCCCGTGACCGGGCTTGCGCACCAGCAGCACCGGCACCGGCGCGATCCGTACCACCTGTTCGGCATCGCTGCCCAGCAGCAGGCGGTCCATGCCGCGGCGGCCATGCGTGCCCAGCAGCACCAGGTCGCAGTGGGATTCGACGGCCTGGCGGACGATGGCGTCCGACACCCGTTCGGTGGTGTTTTCCAGCAGCACAGTCTCCACGTCGATGCCTTCCGCGCGCAGGCGCGTCGCGGCATCGTCCAGCAGGGCGCGGCCGGACGCGCGCATGTGCGGCAGCACGTCGTGGATGAAGAGTTCGGCCGTTTCGAAGCCGCTGATGTGCTTGAAGGTTTCCAGTACGTGCAGCAGCACCACGCTGGCGCCGGTGAGGCGCGCGAGGTGGGTGGCATGCGCGAGCGCGAGCCGTGAGGTTTCGGTCCCGTCGAGGGCGACCAGCAATCGTGAATACATGGGAGCGCTCCTTGTCTTGGAGGGGCGTGGATGCCGCCTGCTGCCCGCCTCACAACGCAGGCGGCGCTGCGGTGGGGGCGCGGTAGCGGAGCCTACGCGCTTTCGCAAACGGGGTGTGGTGGCGCGGAGGCCGGGCGGCGGAGGGTGGCGCCTGGTCGTGGCCGGCCTTCCCGATGGACGGGCCGCTGGCGGGCTGTGTTAGGGGAGACGGGGAGGGAGGCGGGGCGGCCGCCACGCCGGTCTTTCTCCCCGCGAGCGGGGAACGGTCGCGCGGGCGGCGACTGTACGCGCTCGGGGTCTTCCGCTGGCGGGCGGAGAGGCGTGGTGACAGTGTCCTCGCCGGGCCCTCCAGCCGGGCGTGTGGGAGCTGACGGTTGGCAGCGGCAGGAGGGTGCCGGCTTCGCGCCCATCCTGCGGTCCTGAAGCGGGTGCGGCGCTGCGGCATTCCGTCCTCCGCCGCACGCCGTTGTAGGCGGATAATCTTCGCACGGCGGCACGGCGCGCGCCGGCGTTCGCGGGCGGAGGCATGTGATGGACAGCGATCTGCAGTCTGCGCGGGTGCATTCCTTCAGGCCTGGTGCGGCCACCCTGGTGCCGCTCCTGGTGCTGGCGAGCTTTGGATCGCTGCTGGCGGGGCTGCCGCCGGGCGGTCGTTGGGTCATGGGTTCGCTGGGCCTCGGCGCGGGCATCAGCGCGGTGGCGCTGATGGGCGCGGCGGCGGTGCTGGCGGCGCGCTGGCCGTGGGTGGAGTCGCTGTTCGGCGGACTCGACCGCGTGTACGAGGCGCACAAGTGGCTGGGCGTGTGGGCGCTGGTGTTCGCCAGCGTGCACCTGGTGTTGCAGAGCGGCCACCAGGGCTGGGAGGTGGCCCCCATCGTGCAGCTGCCGCGGCCGGCCACGCGGATGGTGCGGCAGCTGAGTTTCGTGGCGGTGATGGTGATCGTGCTGCTGGCGCTCAACCGCAACATCCCGTATCGGGTGTGGCGGTGGTGGCACAAGCTGTCCGGGCCGCTGTTCCTGATCGTGGTGCTGCACTGGCTGAGCTTCCGATCGCCCATCGCGCTGGCCAGTCCGGCGGGCCTGTGGCTGGCGGCGATCTCGGCGCTGGCCGTGCTGGCCGCGGCCTACAAGCTGCTGCTGTATCCCCTGGTGTCGCGCCACGCCGAGTACCGGCTGGAGTCGGTCTCGTCCAACGACACGGCGGTGTACCTGCAGCTGGTGCCGGTGGGCAAGGAGATCCCGTTCGTTGCCGGGCAGTTCGCGTTCGTCGCGTTCAAGCACGAGGGCCTGCGCGAGCCGCATCCCTACACCATCGCCAGCGCGGCCGGCCCCGACGGGCGCATCGCCTTCATGGTGCGCTCGCTGGGGGACTACACCTCGCGCCTGGTCGCGCAGGTGCAGCCGGGCTTCCTGGCCGACGTGTACGCGCCCTTCGGCCGTTTCAATCGCAGGCCCGACGGCCGCGCCGAGATCTGGATCGCCGGCGGAGTGGGCATCACGCCGTTCCTGGCCTGGCTGCAGGACGACGCGCCCGCGCCGCCGGTGCCGGTCGTCCTGTTCGATTTCACCACGCCCGGCCGCGAACTGCCGGGGGCCATCGACCTGCCGGCGCTGGCACAGGCGCGCGGGGTGGAGCTGATGGAAGTGACCACCGGCCCGGCGACGCCTGCCTTCCGCGAGCGCTTCGCAGCGATCGTGGCGCAGGCCGGACCCGGCGGTGTGCAGGTCAACGTCTGCGGCCCCAGCGGCCTGCTCGACGCCGTGCGCGCGCTGATGCGCGAACACGGCGTGGACGAGCGCAACCTGCGGCACGAACTGTTCGCGTTTCGCTGATCCGGCGCGGACTGGCAGCGTGCTTCGCAAGACACGGCGCCGTGCAGCCTGCCGTCCGTGCGCAGGGACGACCTGCCCGTTGCCCGGTCGTCGAGCGGGATCCTCCACCTCGCCGTCCCGCGCAGGCAAGGCCCCAGTCGTTGGCCGCGGCTTCCGCCGAGGCCTTCCAGACTGTTTTGCCATGCGACCCGAAGACGCTGGATCCCCGCCTGCGCGGGGATGACGCTCCTTCGGGGTGGCGCTGCCCCGGTATCATGGCCACCACGTCGCACGGGAGATCGCCATGGCCAAGGGCAATCCGCTCCAGGAACAGCTGCTCAAGGCGGGCCTGGTCAAGAAGTCGAAGGTCTCGCAGGTGGCCCGCGAGCAGCACCAGGCGCGCATCGGCAAGGCCGCCTCCACTGCCGCGGACATCGAGCGCGAGGCGCAGCAGGCGCGTGCGCAGAAGGTCGAGCGCGATCGCGCGCTGGAGGCCGAGCGCAAGGCACTGGCGCGCCAGCGCGAACTGCAGGCGCAGGCGCGGCAGATCATCCGCGACAAGCGCGTGCCGCGCACGGGCGAGAGCGAGTACCGCTTCACCGCCGATGGCGCCATCCGCACCCTGCTGGTGGATGACGCGCTGCGCAGGCAGCTGGCGGCCGGCGCGCTGGTGATCGCCAATGGCGGCAATGGCTACGAACTGCTGCCGCGCGTGGCCGCCGAGCAGGTGCGCCAGCGCGATGCATCGATGATCGTGCTCGACCATGGCCAGCCCGCCGATGCGGCGCAGGCCCCGACCAGCGAGGACGATGCCTACTACGCGCAGTTCGAGGTGCCCGACGACCTGGTCTGGTAGGCCACGGGGCGGCGCATGCGGAGCCTGGCCAGGCTCCGCCCGCATGCGGCTGCGTCGCGACGGTGGCTGAACGCCGCGACAGCCGCCTCACCCCCGCGCTGCCATGCTCGCGGCTCCCAGGCCACGGAGCGAGCCATGAAACACCAGCCCATCGACCGGCAGGTCATCGCGATCACGGGCGCCAGCAGCGGCATCGGCCTGTGCACGGCGCTGCTCGCGGCCGAGCGCGGGGCCCGGGTGGTGTTGCTGGCACGCAGCCGCCAAACCCTCGACGCCATCGTCGATGCGATCAACGCCGGCGGCGGACAGGCGCAGGCGCTGGTCTGCGACGTGTCCGAGCGCGAAGCGGTGGAGCGGGCGGTGGCCACGATCCTCCAGACCCACGGACGCATCGATACCTGGGTGAACAACGCGGGGGTGGCCATCTACGGGCGCCTGGACGAGGTGTCCGACGCCGATCATCGACGCCTGTTCGACATCAATTTCTGGGGGACCGTCAACGGTTCGCTCGCGGCCCTGCCGGCGCTGCGCGCATCGCGCGGGGTGCTGGTCAACGTGGGCAGCGAAGTCTCCGACGCGGTGCTGCCGCTGCAGGGCATGTACGCGGCCTCCAAGCACGCGGTGAAAGGATTCACCGACGCGCTGCGGGTGGAGCAGGTGCGGGTGGAGGAGGAAGACATCTCCATCGTGCTGGTGCAGCCAACCGCCACCAATACCCCCTATCCGCAGCATGCGCGCAACTACATGGAGCGCGAGCCGAAGCTGCCGACGCCGCTGGTCGATCCCCACCGCGTGGCCGAGGCCATCCTGGAAGCCGCGTGCAAGGGCGGCCACGCCATCAAGGTGGGTGCGATGTCGCACATCAACACCGCCACCAGCAAGCTGCTGCCGGCGCTGGGTGAACGCATGGCCGCGCTGCAGGCGGGGCGGCAGCAGCACCCGGAGGCGCCGCGCGACCCGCAGGGCACGCTGTTCCGGCCCGGCGAAAGCGGCCGGGTGTACGGGGTGGACGAGGACGGCGAGGTGCTGGAGAGCAGGATGTAGGTCAATCCTGCGAGGCCATGTGGTAGCGGTTGCGGCCGGCCTTCTTCGCCACGTACAGCGCGGCATCGGCGCGCGCCATCAGGCTGCCCGCGTCGGTGGGTGCGTCGGCGCAGGCGATGCCGATGCTGGTGCTGACGACGAGCTGGTTGCCGGCGGCGTCGATGGCGTCGGCCATGGCCGCGATCACCTTGCGCGCCACCGTCTCGGCGCCGCCCGCCGCCACGTCCTCGAGCAGGATCACGAACTCGTCGCCGCCCAGCCGCGCCACCAGGTCGGTGTCGCGCACGCTGTCGCACAGCCGCCGCGCGAACGCCTGCAGCACGGCATCGCCCACGGCGTGTCCGTAACCGTCGTTGATGCCCTTGAAGTTGTCCACGTCCAGGCACAGCAGCGCGAGCGGCCCGCCGTGCCGCTGCAGGCGCCTGAGCGCCAGCGCCAGGCGCTCTTCGAACTGGCGGCGGTTGGGCAGGTCGGTGAGTGCGTCCACGCGCGACTGGCGCTCGAGTTCGCGCCGGCTTTCCTCGAGCGCCTGTTCGGCGGCCACGCGCCTGTCGATGTTGCGCGCGGTCACCATCAGCTCGGCGCGGTCGCTGCCGTCGTCGGCGGGGATGCGTCGGGAAACGGCTTCCACCCAGACATAGTGGCCGTCGCGATGCCGCAGCCGGTAGATGTCCGTGCGCGGCTGGCCGGTGGCGAGCGCCTCGGCCGTCGCCTGGCGCTGCAGTTCGCGGTCGTCGGGATGCACGATGTCCCAGCGCGATCCCAGCAGTTCCCCTGGCGCCCAGCCCAGCATCTCCGTGGCCGAGGGCGAGACGTACACGCGCTCGCCGTCCGCGCGCACGCGCGAGATGGCGTCGTGCGAATGGTCGGCCAGCATGCGGTAGCGGCGTTCGCTGTCGCGCAGGCTGGCGGCGAGGCGGTCGCGCTCGGCCAGGACCAGGCAGACGGGGATGGTCATCAGGCAGCCGCCGGCGACATAGACCTGCAGGAGCGCGATGCGGCCGGCGCGGTCCAGCTCGTCGTCCCACAGCGGCCCATGTCCGAGCGCGGTGGCGGTCGCGGCGACCAGCGCCAGCGCGATCACCCCCAGCGCCACGCCGGCGAAGCGGTGCCGCACTGCGATCAGCAGCAGCGGCGGGTAGGTGAGGAACAGCACCGAATAGTTGTTGAGGAAGACCCCGACGGCCACCGCCACCAGCAGCGCGAGCGTCCCCACCAGGCTCCAGGGCCGCCCGCGCGCGACGAACATGCGCCAGCCTTCCCGATGCCCCACCAGGGTCGCCGTCGCCACCACGGTCATGCCTACCACGTGCGCCGCGAACCAGGCGCCGAACGCGCGCAGGAACGGCTGGCCATGGAAGGCATGGGAAATGCCGGCGGCCAGCAGGCCGGCGAGGGCGCAGGCGAAGAAGGTGGCTGCGGTGGCGATGCCGCCCAGGCGCGTCCAGCTGCGCGGGTCGCGCGTATCGGGCACCAGCAGGCGCACGATGCCGGCGACCAGCAACGCCTCGACCAGGTTGGTCAGCGCGATGGCGACCGCGTAGCCGATGGCGTCGCCGGCGAGCAGGCGCGCGGGCAGCTCGGACGCGAACGCCGCCAGCACGTAACCGGGCCAGGTGCCGGTACGACGCGACAACAGCCAGCCGGTGAGCAGGCCGTTGCTGATCCAGATCGCCGCCAGTTCGCCCGGGCCGCGCGCAAGGGTGAGCGCGAGCCATGCCGTGGTCGCGATCAGCGTGCCGAGGACGGCGCGGTCGACCCACATGTTGCGCGGCAGTCTCAGGCGGAAAAGCATCGGGGCGGGGATGGGGGG